>DATMIG010000550.1:0-2852 GCA_035554335.1 Burkholderiales bacterium | reverse complement strand
ATGAGCGCATGGAGCATCTTGCCGCGATCGCGCGCGTCCAGACCGGAAACCGGCTCCTCCATCTTTTCCGCGCCCAGGCGGAATTTGGCAAACGCGCGGAAGGGGCACGCCGCCTGGTCCGCAAGCACGCGCGTGCCGCCGCGCACCTTGCCGGGCGAGAACTTCGGGGCGCGCCAGTCCTCGAACGACTCCAATTTTCTCGAGGCAAAAAGCAAATCCCGGTAGCGCGGATAGTCCGGTAGCGCGATGGCCGTCTCGGCGACGCCGGCGATCAGTGGACTGGGCGCGAGAGTCCGGTCCTCTTCCTTCGTCGGATGCGAGAACACGACTTCTGCCGCGGCCGCGTTCCAGCCGTTCGTCACGCGCTGCGCGAAGGCGAGCGAGCTCTCCGCGCTCGCCTGCGGGATGCCGGCCTTCTTCTGCAGCGCGATCGGGATGAACGGATTCGGGCGCGCATCCATCGGCCACGCCTGGTCGGTGAGGCCGCTCACCCAGAGGCAATCGAAGCGCAGCCCTTCCGACTCGAACACGCCGAGGATCTGGATCGGCGCGTCCGTCGACTCGGGCTGGAAGAGCGTGTTGGCGCAGAGCTGGCGCAGCGTGGCGAGCGCCGCGCCGAAGCCCATGCGATCGGAAACTCGTTCCAGCCGCGCCAGCTCACCGAGCATCTCGTGCCACTTGGCGCGCGTCTGGAATTCGTCCGAGTCGAGCGCGCGCTCGCCGGGGAAGCCGGCGGCATCGAGGATCTCGGAGAAATGCCGCGCCCACTCGGCGGGCGATGAGGGCGCCTGCTTCGCGGCAGCGAAGACGGCCTCGAGATGCTTGCGCAGGGACGGGAGCTGCTCGGCCGCCGCGACCAGCTTGGCGAGCGAGATCGTCGCGTCGGCGTCGCGCCGCACGCGCACGTCGAGCGTCGCGCGCTTGGCGAGCTCGCGGTCGGCGCCGCCGATGAAGGGCGAGCGGATGAGCGCGCTCGCATGGGAAAACTGCACCGGCTGGTGGGCGAGCTCCAGCAGGCGCAACGCCGCATCCACCAGCGGATAGGAAATCAGCGGCCGCCCGAGCGAGACGTTGAACGGCAACGGCGTGCCCATGACGCGCGAGAAGACGCGCACCACTTCCTGCCGGCGCTGGCCGAGGTCGGGCACCACGACGCCGATGCGCTGCTTCCCTTCCTCGAGTCGCGCCCTCGCCCACTTCGCCGCCGCTTCGAGCTCCAGCTTCGCGGAGGGGAAAGGCACGCGCGCCGCATTCCCCGCGATCGGCCCGGGCGCGCATATCTCGGTGGCGAACCGGGCGAGAAATTCCTGCGTCTGTGGCGGGATGACGTCGAACGCATAGGCGACGACGAGCTTCGGCAGCTTGAGGGCGCCGAGGTGCTGCGCCATGAGGTCGGGGAGCCGGGCGACGTCGACGTCGCCATGGGTTTGTTTTCGGTAAACGGACGACCATTGCGCAAAGGCCGCCGCATCTTCGTTGCCGTGAGCATGGGGGATGCGCCACTGGTGGATCAGGCGCCACGCTTCGCGGCACTGGGTCGCCGCCTGCGGCACGATGAGGAGGCCGCTGTCGGCGAGGATGCGCTCCCACAGGTGCTGCTCCTGCGCCGAGGTCAGCAGGAGCGGGAGTTTTTCGCCCAGGTCCGAGTAAAGCGCGTCTTCCCAAAGCCGCTCGACGAACGCGCCGAAGGGCAGGATGTCGGGCGCTTCCCACGAGCCCAGTCCCCTCCGTGCCTGGAAGTCGTCGAACTCCCGCATCAGCGCGTGCGAGAGGCGCTGGTTGGGCGTGACGACGGTGATCGCGGCGGCGTGTCCCTCGGCAAGCCGCGCGAAGAGGTCCAACTTCGTTACCACCGGGCGAGTTTAGCTACACTGCAACGAGGAGGAGGTCATGATGAGGAAATTTTTTCCGGCGCTGGCTCTCGCCCTGAGCTTGAGCGCCGGCGCGCAGGACTACCCGGCGCGCGAGATCCGCTCGGTGTGCAACTTCGCCCCCGGCTCGGGCGCCGACATCATCGTGCGCTATTACAGCGAGAAGCTCTCCCGCCTGGCGGGGAAGCCGGTGATCGTCGAGAACAAGCCCGGCGCGCAGGGGCTGCTCGCGACCGATTACGTCGCCAAGTCGAAGCCCGACGGCTACACCATCCTGATCACGCCGGCGTCCTCGACGCTCGCCACGGCGCCGCACATCTTCAAGCACATCCCGTTCGACCCGCTGAAGGATTTCCAGCCGGTGACGACGATCAACTCGCTGCCCTTCGTCGTGGCGGTGGACGCGGCGAAGCCGTATCGCACGCTGGCCGAGTTCGTCGCGGCGCTGCGCGAGAAGGAAGGCAACGGCTTCTACGGCACGCAGTCGAACACCGGCCAGGTTTCGGCCGAGCTCCTGAAGGCCCACACCGGCCTGAAGACCGCGTACGTTCCGTTCAAGATCACCGGCGACGCTTTCACGGCGCTGCTCGGCGGCAACATCGACTTCATGTCGGTCGATGCGACGTGGGCGGCGACGCAGCATCCGCACAAGGTGCGCATCCTCGCCGTCACCTCCGCCAGGCGCTCGAGCTCGCTGCCCGACATCCCGACCATGATGGAGCTCGGCTACAAGGACTTCGACATCACCGCGTGGTGGGGCGTGGTGGTGCCGGCCGGCACGCCGCGGCCGATCGTCGACAAGCTGGCCGGCTGGGTGAACCAGATCACGATGTCGGAGGAGACGAGGAAGTTCCTCGCGCGCGCGGCGCTCGACGCCTTCCCCGGCTCGCCGGAGCAGATGACGGCGCTCCTCAAGGTCGACACCGAGCGCTGGGGGAATTACGTGCGCATGGCGAAGATCGAGCCGCAGTGAGGAAATTG
>DATMIG010000549.1:0-3646 GCA_035554335.1 Burkholderiales bacterium | reverse complement strand
GCAGGCGATCGCGGAGGCGCTGCAGCACGTGACCTCGTCGCCGGTCGTCCTGCTCGGGCTCGTCGTCCTGGTGCTGATCATTTTCGCGAGCCTGCTCGACGGGCTGCCGGCGCTCATCATCTTCTACCCGATCCTGTCGGTCACGGTGGCGAAGTACGGCATCGATCCGCTGCACTTCGGCCTGGTCGCCGTCGCCGCGCTCGGCATCGGGCTCGTCGTGCCGCCGGTCGGCCTGCTGCTCGTCGTCGTCAGCCAGATCGGCCGCGTCAGCTTGAGCTCGGTGACGCTGCCGATGATGCCGTACATCGCGATCCTCATCGCCACGCTGCTCGCCATCGCTTCGATGCCCGCGCTGGTGCTCTTCCTGCCGCGATTGCTGCTCTAGAATAATTCGGGGTCAGGATCCGAACTCCCTCGCGCTCCTGACGTCGAACGGTGGAAGGAGGGGCTATCCCATGGTCGATACCGCGCGCGATTTCGGCGGCTCGATTCCGGAGTACTACGACAGGCTGCTGGGCGCCGCGCAGTTCGATGCCATCGCGGCCGATCTCGTGCGCCGCGTGCCCGTGCGGCCGAAAGGCGAGGTGCTGGAGCTTGCCTGTGGCACCGGCATCGTTACCGAGCGGCTGCGCGAAAGGGTCGATCCGTTCTTCCGCGTGGTGGCGACGGACCTGAGCGACGACATGCTGGCCTACGCCCGCAACAAGGTGAAGGGCAAGGTCGACTGGCGCAAGGCCGACGCCGGCGCGCTGCCGTTCAAGGACCAGAGCTTCGGCATCGCGGTCTGCGGCCTCGGCGTGATGTTCGTCCCGGACAAGAAGAAGCTCTGCAGCGAAGTGCGCCGCGTCCTCCTCGAGGGCGGCGTCTTCCTCTTCAACGTCTGGGACGGGCTCGAGCGTAATCCCCAGGGCGCCTCCACGGCGCGCGTGTTCGAGGAGCTTTTCCCCGGCGACCCGGAAATGCAGTTCGCGCAGATCCCGTACAGCTGGAACGACCAGGCCGCGATCCGCCGGCACCTGGAGGCGGCGCGCTTCAAGGACGTGACGATCGAGCCGGTGCGGTTCGACATCAAGGCGCCCAGCGCGCGCACCTACGCCATGGGGCAGATCCGCGGCACGCCGCGCGGCGCGCTGATCGAGAAGAAGGGGCGCAGCGTCGACGAGGTGATCGACCAGGTCGCGCAGGGCCTCGCCGCCGTCGGTGGCGCCGAGCCGTTCCGCGTGCAGGCGAACCTGCTCGTCATCCAGGCCAAAGCGGTCTGATGTTTCTCAAGGCGTCCTGGTACGTCGCCGCCCGGTCCGCCGAGGTGACGAGACAACCCTTTGGGCGCCTGCTCCTCGATGAGCCGGTGGTTCTGTACCGGCAGCAGGACGGAACGGCCGTCGCGCTGGAAGATCGCTGCTGCCACCGCCACCTGCCGCTCTCGATGGGCAGGGTGGAGGGCGACGACCTGCGCTGCGGCTACCACGGCCTGAAGTTCAACGCCGCCGGCCGTTGTGTGGAAATCCCGGGGCAGGACAGCATTCCTCCGCAGGCCCGGGTGCGCGCGTACCCGCTGGTCGAGCGGTACAAATGGTTGTGGATCTGGATGGGCGACCCGGCGCAGGCCGATCCGAAGCGGATTCCGGACTGGTGGTGGGCCGACCATCCCGAGTGGGCCTTCACGCAGCCGGAGCAGATCCACGTGAAGTGCAACTACCAGCTCGTCTCCGACAACGTGCTCGACGTCACGCATCTCGCCTACGTGCATGCGACGTCGATCGGCGCCTCGTCGATCACGGAATTCCCGGCGACCGTGGAGCGCGAGGAGCGGCTGGTGCGCCTCACGCGCTGGATCCGCGACCGGCCGCCGCCGCCGCTCTATAGGAAGGCGGGCGGCTTCCCCGGCAACGTCGACCGCTGGCAGATCGTCGAGCACCAGCCGCCGTGCTTCAGCGTCAACTTCGCCGGCTGCCAGGACGCGGAGCGGCGCATCGACCTGATGGCGCTCTCGGCGCCGACCCCGGAGACCGGGCGCACCACGCATTACTTCTTCGGCTTCGTGCGCAACTTCGGCCTGCGCGACCCCGAGGTCGACGGCATCTGCTCGCGCGACATGGTGCGCGTCTTCAACGAGGACATCCCGGTGCTCGAAGCGCAGCAGCGCACGCTCGAGCTGCGGCCCGGCGCGCCCGCGATCGACATCAAGGTCGACGCCGCGCCGCTGGCCGCGCGCCGCATGCTGCAAGCCATGCTGAATAAATCGGGGTCAGACCCCAATTGAAAAAGAAATGGGGTCTGACCCCCATTATCTTTCTGGTCGCCTGCGCGACGCCGCCGGAGAGCGAGGTTTTCCGCCAGGTGATGCAGCGCCAGGTCGGCAAGAGCGCGGAGGCGGCGGACTTCTATCCCACGCTTTACAAGCTGAGGCAGACCAATTCACAGCGCCTGCCCAACGGCAACTTCCGCGACGAGTATGTCGCCGGCCCCAAGGGCAAGTGCAAGGTGGCCTTCGACATCACGCCCGGCGGGCGCGAGGTGGTGGGCTGGAGCTCGGAAGGCGACGCGCAGGACTGCGCGATTACGCGGCCGCTGCGCTGAGCCTTTTTATTGCGCCTCGGCGCGCACGCCGAGGTAGCGCTCGAGCAGGGTCTCGTCCGCCGCGAGCGCGCGCGAAGGCCCGCGATGCGCGATGCGGCCGCGCTCGATGCAGATCGCCTCGTCGGTGAGCGCGAGCGCGATCTCGACGTGCTGCTCGACGAGGATGGTGGCCACGCCCTCGAGGTTGGCGAGCGAGGCGGCGAGCTCCTCGACGATGATCGGCGCGAGGCCTTCCAGCGGCTCGTCCAGCAGCAGCAATCGGGGGTTCGTCATCAGCGCCCGGGCGATGGCGAGCATCTGCTGCTCGCCGCCGGAGAGCTGGTTGCCGAGGTTGCTCTTCCGCTCGCGCAGGCGCGGGAACAGCGCATAGACGCGGTCCAGCGCCCACGGTCCGGGCCGGGCGGCCACGCACAGGTTTTCTTCCAGCGTGAGCGAGGGAAAGATCTCGCGCTCCTGCGCCACCCAGCCGATGCCGAGCCGCGCGCGCTGGTGCGCGGGCAGCCGCGAGATGGGCTTGCCATCCCACAGCACGTCGCCGCGATGCAGGCGGGTATAGCCCATGAGCGTGAGAAGCAGCGTCGACTTGCCGACGCCATTGCGGCCGAGGAGGGCGAGGCGGCCGTTCGCCGGCAGCTCGAAGGTGATGCCGTCGAGCACCACCGCATCGCCGTAGCCGGCGCGCACGTCACGCAGCTCGAGCATGCGCCTTTCCCAGGTAAACCTCGCGCACCGTGCGGTCGCTCGCCACTTCGTCGGGCGTGCCCTGCACGAGGATGCGGCCGCCGACCATCACGATGATGCGGCTCGCGAAGCGGAACACGACGTCCATGTCGTGCTCGATGAAGAGCACGGTGAGCTCGCTCGACAGGTTGGAGATCACCGTGAAGAGCTCGTGGCTCTCTTCCTTCGGCACGCCGGCCGCCGGCTCGTCGAGGAGCAGCACCCGCGGGCGCGTCGCCAGGGCGAGCGCGATCTCGAGCAGCCTTTGCTGGCCATAGGCGAGCTCCCGCGTCGGCCGGCCGGCGACGCTGTCCAGCCTGAGCGACTGCAGGATGCCGTGCGCTTC
>DATMIG010000548.1:0-2118 GCA_035554335.1 Burkholderiales bacterium | reverse complement strand
GCCCGACGGCGAGCAGGCGCTCAAGCTCGCCATCGAGCACCAGCCGGAGCTCGTCATCTCGGACGTCCTCATGCCGGAGATGGACGGCTACGAGCTCGCGCGGCGGCTGAAGCTCGAGCCCGCCACCCACGGCATCAGCGTGATGTTTTACACGGCCTACTTCGGCGGCCGGGACGCCAAGCAGCTCGCGCAGGCGCTCGGCGTGGCGCGGGTGCTGGTCAAGCCTTCCGACAACGACGCCATCCTGCGCGCCGTGAGCGAGGTGCTCGGCGCCCGCGCGCCCGCCGTGCCGGCCGATGGCCCCGGCAACCTCGACCGCGAGCACCTGCGGCTGATGGTCGATCAGCTGCTCGAGAAGACGAGCGCGCTGGAGGCCCAGCAAAAGCGCGTCGAGCAGCTGAACCGCACGCTCGCCATGCTTTCCAGCGTGAACGCGCTCATCGTGCGCGCCGACGAGCGCCAGGCGTTGCTCGACGAAGCGTGCCGCATCGCGATCGAGAAGGGCGGCTTCCGCCTCGCGGCCGTCGGTCTCGCCGATCGCAGCCGGCGCCTCACGCTCGCCGCGCGGGCCGGGGAGGGCACGCCCGACCGCGAAATCGAGCGGCTGCGTCCCGGCGCACAGCCGGTCATCTGGAACGACGCCACCGCCGGCTCCTTCGTCGCGCTGCCGCTCATCGTCAACGACGAGCCGGTCGGCGTTCTGCTCCTTTATGCGCGCGTGCGCGACTTCTTCGACGAGGAGGAGATGCGGCTCCTGCAGGAGCTGGCCGGCGACGTCTCGTTCGCCCTGCACCACCTCGCGCAGAAGGCGACGATGGATTACCTCGCCTACCACGATTCGCTCACCGACCTGCCGAACCGCAGCCTCTTCACCGACCGCATGACGCAGGCGCTGAACGCGGCGCGGCGCGAGAAGCGATTCGCCGCCGCCATCTTCCTCGACGTCGAGCGCTTCCGCATGGTGAACGAGACCTTCGGCCGCAAGGCGGGCGACGATCTCCTGCGCACCATCGCCACGCGCCTGCGCGGCGCGGCGCGCGAGCAGGACACCGTGGCACGCATCGGCGCCGACCACTTCGCGATTGCCGTTGCGCCGTTCGAGCGCCCGGGCGACACCACGCACTGGATGATGGAGCGGCTCGACCAGGCCTTCGCGCAGCCGATCCAGATCGACGGCGTCGAGCTGCGCGTGAACCTGAAGGCCGGCATCGCGGTCTTTCCGGCCGACGGCGAGTCGACCGAATCGCTCTGCGGCAACGCCGAGACGGCGCTCAACAAGGCGAAGCAGGCGAACCAGCGCTACCTCTTCTACGCGCCGGAGATGAACGCGCGCGTCGCCGAGTCGCTCGCCATGGAGAACCGCCTGCGCCGCGCGCTGGAGGAGGGCCGTCTCGCGCTCCACTACCAGCCGAAGATCGACGTCAAGTCCGGTGCCATCGCCGGCCTGGAAGCGCTCATCCGCTGGACCGATCCCGAGCTCGGCGCGGTGCCGCCGTCCAAGTTCGTCGGGCTGCTCGAGGAAACCGGCATGATCCTCGTCGCCGGGCGCTGGGCCTTCCGCCAGGCGGCGAAGGACATCGAGCACTGGCGCTCGCTCGGCGTCGCGGTGCCGCGGGTGGCGGTGAATGTCTCGGCGATCCAGCTGCGGCAGAAGGACTTCGTCGACTCGGTGCTGGAGGCGGTGGGCGCCGACGGGCCGCAGCTCGTCGATCTCGAGATCACGGAGAGCGTGCTCGTCGAGGACATCGAGGAGAGCACGCGCAAGCTGCAGACCCTGCGGCGCACCGGCATCGAGGTGTCGGTGGACGATTTCGGCACCGGCTACTGCTCGCTTTCCTATCTTGCGCGGCTGCCGGTCGACACGCTGAAGATCGACCGCAGCTTCGTCGTGCGCATGCGCGAGGCCGGATACCCGCGCAACATCGTGGCGATGATCGTCTCGCTCGCTCACACGCTCGGGCTCAAGGTGGTCGCCGAGGGGGTCGAGGAGGACGCGCAGGTGCGGCTCCTCCGCGAGCTCGGCTGCGACCAGATCCAGGGTTTTTACGTCAGCGCCGCCGTGCCCGCGCCGCAGGTCGCCCAGCTCCTTCGCCCCGAGGCCGACGCCACCCTGCGCCG
>DATMIG010000547.1:0-3776 GCA_035554335.1 Burkholderiales bacterium | reverse complement strand
CTCGGGGTTCAGGCTGTCGGCGAACTCGAGCTTGTACGCCATGCCGGAGCAGCCGGAGGTGCGCACGCCCACGCGCAGCCCCACGCCCTTGCCGCGCTTGGCGATATAGGACTGGACGTGCTTTGCCGCGTTTTCCGTCAGCGTGATCATGCGACCTTTTTTTCTTCCTGCGTGCCGTGCTTCTTCTTGTAGTCCTCGACGGCCGCCTTGATCGCGTCCTCGGCGAGGATCGAGCAGTGGATCTTCACCGGCGGCAGCGATAGCTCCTGCGCGATCTGCGTGTTCTTGATGGTGGTGGCCTCGTCCAGCGTCTTGCCCTTCACCCACTCGGTGACGAGCGAGCTCGAGGCGATCGCCGAGCCGCAGCCGTAGGTCTTGAAGCGCGCGTCCTCGATGCGCCCGTCGGCGCCGACCTTGATCTGCAGCTTCATCACGTCGCCGCACGCCGGCGCGCCGACCATGCCGGTGCCGACCGTCTCGTCGCCTTTCTCGAAGGAGCCGACGTTGCGCGGGTTTTCGTAGTGATCGATGACCTTGTCGCTATATGCCATGACAGTTCCTTAATGTGCCGCCCATTGCACTGAGTTCAAGTCCACGCCGTCCTTGTACATCTCCCAGAGCGGCGAAAGCTCCCTTAGCTTCTCGACCTTGCGCTTGATGAGGTCGGCAGCATAGTCGACCTCCTGCTCGGTCGTAAAACGGCCGAGGGTGATGCGGATCGAGCTGTGCGCCAGCTCGTCGTTGCGCCCGAGCGCGCGCAGCACGTAGGACGGCTCGAGCGAGGCCGAGGTGCAGGCCGAGCCCGACGACACGGCGATGTCCTTCACCGCCATGATCAGCGACTCGCCCTCGACGAAGTTGAAGCTCACGTTGAGGTTCTGCGGGATGCGGCGCTCGAGGTCTCCGTTGAGATAGACCTCTTCCATCTCCTGGATGCTCTTCCAGAGCTTGTCGCGCAGAGCGCGCGTGCGCTCGTTGTCGGTCGCCATCTCGAGCTTCGCCAGGCGCGCCGCCTCGCCGAAGCCGACGATCTGGTGCGTCGCCAGCGTGCCCGAACGGAAGCCGCGCTCGTGGCCGCCGCCGTGGATCTGCGCCTCGATGCGCACACGGGGCTTGCGCCGCACGTAGAGCGCGCCGATGCCCTTCGGGCCGTACATCTTGTGCGCCGTGATGGTCAGCAGATCGGCCTTGAACTTCGCCATGTCGATCTCGACCTTCCCACCGCCCTGCACGGCGTCGCAGTGGAAGATGATGCCTTTCTTCTTGCAGAGCTCGGCGATCTCCCACACCGGCTGGATCACGCCGATCTCGTTGTTCACCATCATGATCGACGCGAGGATGGTGTCCGGACGGATCGCCGCCTCGAACTTCCTGATGTCCACCAGGCCGTTCGGGTCCACCTCGAGGTAGGTCGCCTCGAAGCCCTGACGCTCGAGCTCGCGGAAGGTGTCGAGCACTGCCTTGTGCTCGGTCTTCTGCGTGATGAGGTGCTTGCCCTTCGTCTTGTAGAAGTTCGCCGCACCCTTGATGGCGAGGTTGTTCCCCTCGGTCGCACCGGAGGTCCAGACGATCTCCTTCGGATCGGCGTTGAGCAGCGCCGCCACGTGGCCGCGCGCTTCCTCCACCGCCTCTTCCGCCTTCCAGCCGAACGCGTGCGAGCGGCTCGCCGGGTTGCCGAAGAACTCGGTGAGGTAGGGGATCATCTTCTGCGCCACGCGCGGATCGACCGGCGTGGTGGCGGAATAATCCAGGTAGATGGGCAGCTTCACGCTCAAGCAGCCACCTTCTCTTCTTTGGGACGGAAGTCCTTGATCACCGCTACGGGCTTGCCGGCCTGGTGGGCGACCAGATCCGCGAGCGTCACCGACGAGAGATAGTCGTACATCTTCTCGTTCAGCGTCGCCCAGAGGTCGTGCGTCATGCAGCGCTTTTCTTCGTGGCAGTTTTCGCGCCCGCCGCATTGCGTCGCGTCGAGCGTCTCGTCGACGGCGGTGACGATGTCGGCCACGGTGATGCCCTGCGCCGGCTGCGCGAGGTTGTAGCCCCCGCCCGGTCCGCGCACGCTGGAGACGAGCTTCGAGCGCCGCAGCTTGCCGAAGAGCTGCTCCAGGTACGAAAGCGAAATGTGCTGCCGCTCGCTGATCGCGGCGAGCGTGACGGGGCCGCGGTTCTGGCGCATCGCCAGATCGACCATCGCGGTAACCGCAAACCTGCCTTTAGTAGTGAGTCTCATTTGCCTGCCTTTAATACCCGATTAATGTGGTCAAGTATACCCTAATCCGACCGGAATTGTCGGACTTTAGTTCCCCGGTTTTCGGTCAACGAAACAGCTATTTAACTGCGCGAAGGGTGTCCCGCTTGGCGGCTTCGTCGCGCTCCAGCTCGGCCATCCGCGCCTGCACCGCACGCAGGGCCCGATCGAGCTCCTGCGAGTGCTCGACCAGCTGCTGGATCGCCTTCGCATAGGGGTCGTCCGCCTCCTGCACCACCGCGTAGGCGGCGAAGCGCGCGGCGGCCTTGGCGTCGGCATCTTCGACCAGCCGGCCGGGAATGCCGATCACTGTCGCGCCGGGCGGTACTTCCTTCACCACCACCGAATTCGAGCCGATGCGGGCGCCGTCGCCGACGGTGAAGGCGCCGAGGATCTTGGCGCCGGCACCCACCACTACGCCGGCACCGAGCGTCGGATGGCGCTTCGTGCCCGCGGTGAGCGAGGTGCCGCCGAGCGTCACGCCCTGGTAGATCGTGCAGCCGTCGCCGACTTCCGCCGTCTCGCCGATCACGACACCCATGCCGTGGTCGATGAACACGCACGAGCCGATCTTGGCGCCGGGATGGATCTCAATGCCGGTGAGAAAGCGGCCGACATGCGACGTGAAGCGGCCGAGCAGGCGCAGGTGATTCACCCAGAACCAGCGCGCGAGCTTGTGGATCCAGATCGCGTGCAAGCCCGGATAGCACGTCAGCACCTCCCACTTGGAGCGGGCGGCGGGATCGCGCTCGAGGATGCAGGCGATGTCTGCGCTCAGTTTCCTAAATGCGCGGGCGAACATGGCTCGATTATAGGTGCCCGAGTAATTCGATCAACTATTCCGGGCGCTCATTCCTTCCATTCTTTCCGCTCATCAGCGCCTTCAGCAGCCCGCGCACGATGTTGACCTCCTCGCGCTCGAGCGCCGGCACCCGTGAGAAGAGGCGCCGCCAGCGCTCGCGCAGGCGCGACTGCGGCGTCATGAACCCGCTCGCGATGGCCGCCTGCTCGAGATGACCGTAAAGACCCTCCAGGTCGTCGACCGTGGCGCGCTTCTCCACGCGCGCGAAGGGCATCGCCACGTCGACACACATGCGCACTTCGTACGCCACGACCTGCACGGCCTGTGCGAGGTTGAGCGAGCTCGCCTCCGGATTGGCCGGGATGTGCACCAGGGTCTGGCAGGCGAACATCTCCTCGTTGGTAAGGCCGGCGGTCTCGTTGCCGAACACGAAGGCCACCTTGTCGTTCATCTCCACCGCCCGCGCCGCCGCCGAGCGCACATCCATCACCTGCGGCGACCATTCGCGCGAGCGCGCCGACAGCGCAAAGGCGGCCACGCAGTCGGAAATGGCCTCGTTCAGCGTGGCGTGCACCTTCGCCTGCTCGAGCACGTCGACCGCGTGCGTCGCCATCCACTGAGCTTCCGGCGCCGGATAGCGCTCGGGTGCGACGAGGCGAAGATCGGTCAGGCCCATGGTCTTCATCGCGCGAGCAGCCGCCCCGATATTCCCGGGATGGCTCG
>DATMIG010000546.1:0-1983 GCA_035554335.1 Burkholderiales bacterium | reverse complement strand
ATACCCGGAGCTCGACAAGCAGCTCGCAGTGGCGGAGCGCATCTACATCAGCAAGCGCGACGTCGCCGATGCGTCGGGCGCCCAGGCCTTCATCAGCGAGCACAACCCAGACGCCGAAGTGCTCGACACGCCGGCGGCGCTCTTCTCCACCTGGGGCAAGGAGAAGAAGTACAAGGTCTCCCTGCAAACGCACGGCAGGATCGGCCGCCGCGAGCACTTCTCCGGCATCCGCGGGTACGCCTTCCGCCCGCCGGCGCCGATCACCTGGGCGGGCTGGTCGGCGTGGTCGCGGCTCGCGCGCGAGGAGTTCGGCGCGCGGCTGATCCGCGTCAAGGGCCTGCTGCAGATCGAGGACAGCATCGCTTTCGTGCAAGGCGTGCAAGGCGTCTTCCATCCGCCGCAGCGCTTCCCGGACTGGCCCGACGACGATCGCGAGAACCGGCTGGTCTGCATCTCGCGCGACGTGCCGGAAGAAGAGATTGCCCTCACCCTGCCGGCGCTGAATACGCCCGCCGGCACGCAGGCCCACTATTCGATGCAGGAACTGAGAGAAAGGTACGCACACCGATGAGCGATTTCGTATTGCGCGGCGGCACGCTGGTATTTCCGGACCGCGAGCCCGAGAAGAAGGACGTGCTCGTCAAGGGCGGCAAGATCGATTCGCTGCTCGCGCCGGGCGCGCCGGCGCCGGGGGTGGCCGAGCAGTCCGCGAAAGGGCTGCACGTGTTCCCCGGCCTCATCGACTGCCACGTGCACTTCGGCATGGGCGAGAAGATCACCGAATACTCGACCGAGACGGCGAACGCCGCCCAGGGCGGCTTCACCACGGTGCTCGGCTACTTCCTCAACAACGAGGCCTACGGCGACGTCTTCCGCCGCGAGCTGCAGCACGCGGTCGAGCGCGCGCACGTCGACTTCGGCTTCCACTTCAGCACCGCGAACGAGCTGCACATCCAGGAGCTCGGCGAGTACGTGAAGGATTACGGCGTCACGTCGTTCAAGTACTTCATGAACTTCAAGGGCGAGGAAGGGCGCTACCTCGGCCTCGACGGCACCGACGACGGCTTCTTCTACGATCTCCTGAAGGAATCCTCGCGCGTCGGCCGGCCGCTCATCGTCTGCCACACGGAGAACATCGAGATCGTCAACCGCGAGCGCCGCAAGGTGCAGGCGCGTGGCGGCAACACGCTGAAGGACTGGTCCGCTTCCAAGCCGGCGATCACCGAGTCGGAGCCGGCGCTGCGCGCCATGTATATGGCGCAAGAGCTCGGCGCGCGGGTGTACTTCCCGCACATCTCGTCGCGCAAGGCGCTCGACATCATTCGCTTCTGGCGGAGCCGCTTCGCGGACGTCATCGTCGAGACCTGCCCGCACTACCTCACGCACACGGAAGATTCCGATCTCGGCGGCATGGGCAAGGCGAACCCGCCCTTCCGCACGAAGGACGATCTGGAAGCGATCTGGGAAGCGATCTTCGACGGCACCGTCGATCTCGTCGCTTCGGACCACAACGCGCGCAAGAAGGTGAACAAAGACAAGCCGCTCTGGCAAGCCTCGCAGGGCTTTCCGGCGACCGCGAGCATGCTGCCGGTGATGCTCTCGGAGGGCTATCACAAGCGCAAGCTCCCGCTGCAGCGCATCTGCCAGCTCCTCGGCTCGGTGCCGGCGAAAGTGTTCGATCTCTCGCCGCTCAAGGGCTCGCTCGCGCCCGGCGCGGACGCCGACTTCACGCTCGTCGACCTCAACAAGGAGCGCGTGCTGCACGCCGCCGACTTCGCCTCCTACGCCGACTACAACCTGCACGAAGGCTGGAACCTGAAGGGCTGGCCGGTGCGCTCCATCTCGCGCGGCGTCACCGTGATGGATGACCACAAGCTGGTCGGCAAAGGCGGCCACGGCAAATACCTCTGGCGCCGCATCGGCCAGCCGCCGCTTCCCGGCAAGTTAAAATAGGGACAGACCCTAATTATTTTTTAATTAGGG
>DATMIG010000545.1:0-2819 GCA_035554335.1 Burkholderiales bacterium | reverse complement strand
CGCTGCTTGCCGAGGCGCTTCAGCGACCGGCCGATCGTGTCGGCGACGGTGCCGCCGATCCCCGAGTCCACTTCGTCGAATACCAGCGTGCCGACCGGCGACGCCTTCGCCGCAACGAGCTGGATGGCGAGGCTGATACGCGAAAGCTCGCCGCCCGAGGCCACTTTCGCCAGCGCGCGCAGCGGCAGGCTGGGATGCGAGGCGACTTCGAATTCGATCTGCTCGTTGCCGGCCGCGCTGGGCGCGTCGAGTTTGTTCAGTGCCACGTTGAAACGCGCGGCCTGCATCGCCAGCTGAGCCAGAGCCGCCGTAACGGCCTTCGATAAGCCCTGCGCGCCGGACGCGCGCTTGGCGGAGAGCTTCTTCGCCGCCGCGTCGTAGCGCTCGCGCGCCGCCGCCACTTCCTTCTGCAGCGCTTCGGGATTCACCGAGAGGTTGAGCTCATGCAGCCGCTTCTCCAGCTCAGCGAGCTTCGCCGGCAGCTCTTCCGGCCGGATGCGATGGCGGCGCGCCGCGGTGTGCAGCGCGTCGATGCGCGCCTCGGCCTCGCGTAGCGCCTCAGGATCGAGGTCGACCCGCGAGGCGTAGTGGCGCAGCTCGCGCACCGCTTCACTGGCTTGCGCCTCGGCCGATTCCAGCATCTCGACGATGCCCTTCAGCCCCTCGTCGTGCTCGGAGAGGTGCTTCAGCTGGGAGGCGACGGCGCCGAGCTGCGGCAGGCACGCGCCCTCGGCCTCGGCGAGCGTCTCGAGCGAGGACTGCGCGCCGGCGAGGAGGCTCGAGCCGTGCTGCAGGCGCTTGTGCTCGGCCGCGACCTGCTCCCACTCGCCTTCGCGCGGCGCGAGCTTCTTCAGGTGCTCGACTTTCTCGGCGATGTCCGCGCGCTCGGCCTCGCGCTGCGCGAACTGCGCGCTCGCCTCGGTCGCGACCTGCTCGAGGCGCTTCCAGTCGCGATAGGCATTCGCCGTTTCGACGGCTAATTGTTCCGAACCGGCGTGGGCGTCGAGGAGCTCGCGCTGCGCGGCAGTGCGCATCAGCGACTGGTGGGCATGCTGGCCGTGCAGGTCGACCAGCCATTCGCCGACTTCCTTCAGCTGCGCGAGCGTCGCGGCGTGGCCGTTGATGAAGCAGCGCGAGCGGCCGCTGCGATCGATCGAGCGGCGGAGCACGAGCTGGCCGGGGTCGCCGGCGAGGTCGCGCTCATCGAGCCAGGCGGTCAGCTGCTTGGAAACGTCGAACTCGGCGGACAGCTCGGCCTTCTCGGCGCCTTCGCGCACCACCGCGGCGTCGGCGCGGCCGCCGACCAGCAATTCGATAGCGTCGACCAAGATGGATTTGCCGGCGCCGGTCTCGCCGGTGAGGCAGCTGAAGCCTTCGCCCGGCTCGAGGGTGGCCTTGTCGATGATGACGAAGTCGCGGACCTCGAGCGCGCGAAGCACTATCCGCCCTTGGTGAGCACTTCGCTCCAGCGCAGCTTCTCGCGCAGGGTGGCGAAGTACTTGTAGCCCGGCGGGTGGACGAAGCGCACGGCGTCCGCCGAGCGCCTGAGCGTCAGGCGGTCGCCTTCCTGCAGGTCGAAGAGCGCGAGGCCGTCGAAGTGCGCGCGGGCGTCGAGCGCGTGCTTGAGGACGATCTCGATGCGGCAGGTGTCGCTGATGCTGACCGGGCGCGCCGACAGCGTGTGCGGGTTGAGCGGGACCAGCGCGAGCGCCGGCACAGCGGGATGCAGGATCGGGCCCTGCGCGGAGAGCGCGTACGCGGTCGAGCCGGTCGGCGTCGCGACGATGATGCCGTCGCCGCGCAGCGTGTAGATGTACTCGCCGTCCAGCCACAGCTCGAACTCGATCAGGCGGCCCTGGGCGCCTTTGCCGACTACGGCTTCGTTGAGCGCCAGCGTGCGCAGCACGCACTCCTTGCCACGATGGATCTCGGCGTCGAGGAGCGCGCGCTCTTCGGTGCTGTACTGGCCGTCGAGGATGGCGCCGATGCCGGCTTGCATGTCGCGGTGGCCGATGTCGGTCATGAAGCCGACGCGTCCCTGGTTCACGCCGACCACCGGCACGTGCGCCCGCACGAGGTTGCGCGCGGCGGCGAGCATGGTGCCGTCGCCGCCGACGACGATGGCGAGATCGACCTTGCCGCCCATCGCGGAATAGTCGGTGCCGCGCACGCCGAGCTCGGCGGCGGTGTCTTTCTCGACGAAGGTTTCGCAGCCGCGGCCCTTGAGGAAGGCGTCGAGCTCGCGCAGCGATGCGGAGACCTCCGGCGTGCCGAGCTTTCCTATGAGCACCACTCGACGAAAATGCGGCATGCGCGGCGAGTGTACAATGAATCCATGCTCGACAAGCGCGCGCAAATCCTGCTTAAGACGTTGATCGAGCGCTACATTGCCGAGGGTCAGCCGATCGGCTCGCGCACCCTTTCGAAGTACTCCGGGCTCGATCTTTCGCCGGCCACCATCCGCAACGTGATGGCGGACCTGGAGGAGCTCGGCCTCATCTCGAGCCCGCACACTTCGGCCGGCCGCGTGCCGACGCCGCTCGGCTACCGCTTCTTCGTCGACTCGCTGCTGGTCATCAAGCCGCTCGAGTCGCAGCAGCTGCAGAAGATCGAGGGCGAGCTGCACCCGGACAACCCGCAGCGCATGATGCAGGCGGCGTCGCACCTCCTCTCGCACCTCACCCAGTTCGCCGGCGTGGTGATGACGCCGCGCCGGCGCGCGATGACCTTCAAGCACATCGAGTTCCTGCGGCTGTCGGAGAAGCGGATCCTGCTGATCGTGGTCACGCCCGACGGCGACGTGCAGAACCGGATCCTCT
>DATMIG010000544.1:0-1565 GCA_035554335.1 Burkholderiales bacterium | reverse complement strand
GGCGAATGTTCGCGTCATCGCCGCCACGCACCAGAACCTCGAGCAGCGCGTGCGCGAAGGCTCCTTCCGCGAAGATCTCTACCACCGCCTGAACGTGATCCGCCTGCGCCTGCCGAGCCTGCGCGAGCGCGGCGAGGACATTCCGCTGCTCGCCAAAAGCTTCCTTGCCGCGAGCGCCAAGCAGCTGGGCGTGGAGCCGAAGCGCCTGTCCGAAGAGGCGCTCGCGCATCTCTCGCGCCTCGCGTTTCCGGGCAACGTGCGCCAGCTCGAGAACCTGTGCCACTGGCTCACGGTGATGGCGCCCGGACAGGTGATCGACGTCGGCGACCTGCCGGCCGAATTCAGGGACTCGAGCGCCGCCGCTGCTTCGGACTGGCTATCGGCGCTCGAATACGAGGCCGACCGGCGCCTCGCGCGCGGCGATACCGGGATTCTCGATGCGCTGGGACGTCAGTTCGAGCGCGCGCTGATCACCAAGGCGCTTGCGCGCACGGGAGGCCGCCGCATCGAAGCGGCGAACCTCCTCGGCATGGGGCGAAACACCATCACGCGCAAGATCGCCGAGCTCGGCATCGAAGACGACGAGCCGGCGAAGCCGGACGCTGGCTAGGCGGTCTTCTTGACCGCAGCCGGCGCCTTGAGCCCGGCTTCAGCAGCCTTCTTGCGATTGGATTCGAGCTTGGCATCGACGAGGCGTACGGTCTCGTCGAGCACCGGGGAGCGCATGCCCTTCTGCGCGGCGATGGTCTGCACGAGGCGATCGACGCGCTCGATGTTCGGCGCGCCGGCGTCGAGCGCGCGGGCGGCGGACGACGGGCTGCCGAGGCTTTGCGCCGCGGCGGCGTACTTCTCGAAGGGCACCAGGTCCTTCTCGTTGGCGCCGAGCGAGACGCAGAGCTTCACCACCCAGTTGTACATGTCGCGCGAGGCCTGCAGGTCGCCATGCACGGCTTCCTTGATGGGACGGATGCCGTCCTTCGTCACGCAGCGGTAGTTGCCCGAGATCAGCATCGCCCACTTCGCCAGCGGCACGAAGATCGAGTCGTGCACCTTCAGCTTCACCGGCAGCTCCATGCCGTCAAAGCGCGAAGCCTCGACGTCGGCCTCGAGCTTGCGGAGGATCGCGGTGTGCTCGTCGCGTTCGAAGCGCGCGGACTTGAAGTTGGTCGGCAGCCGGACCTGCAGCACGTTCACTTTCTCTTCCGGCGGACGGAATGCCTGCGGGTCGGGGCTGCAGAGGGTCATGTACTTGGGATCGCAATTCGCCCACACGGACGCGTCGGTGTACGAGCTTTTCAAACTCTCCATATTCAAACCAGGAATGCGCGCGAGGTAGGGTAGAGGCGGCATGTTCATGATCGACATCAGCGGCAGCTTCGCCTTGCCGACCGCGTCGAGCAGCTCGCGCACGCCCGGCGAGCGGTATTGCGGCTCCTGCATGCCCAGCACGACGAGGTCGTAACCCGCCGGCTTGATCGCCGCCGGCACGTCGGCGGTCAGTTTCCCCGCGAGCTTGCGCGAATCGACCTCGACCAGGCCGTCGCGGCCCTTCACGGGCAGGCGTA
>DATMIG010000543.1:0-8532 GCA_035554335.1 Burkholderiales bacterium | reverse complement strand
CACCGACGAGATCGACGAGAAGCTCGCGCTCTCGTCGCGCAACCTCGCCAACGTGCAGGTGATCAACGTGCGGCACGCCAATCCGGTGTCGCTCGTGCACTCGAAGAACGTGCTGCTCACCAAGGCGGCCGTCGCCAAGCTCGAGGAGATGCTGAAATGACCGCGGCGAAGAAATACAACATCGACCAGCTGATGAACGTGGTGCTGGCGCCGGTCGTCTCGGAGAAGAGCACCTTCGTCGCCGACAGGAACCGTCAGTACGTGTTCCGCGTGGCCGATGACGCCACCAAGCCGCAGATCAAGGCGGCGATCGAGCTCATGTTCAAGACCAAGGTCGACGGCGTGACCGTGCTGAACGTGCGCGGCAAGGAGCGGCGCTTCGGGCGCCTGACCGGCCGGCGGCGCAACTGGAAGAAGGCCTACGTGCGGCTTGCCGAAGGCCAGGAAATCAATTTCGCGGCGACGGAGTAAGACATGGCCCTAGTCAAAGTTAAACCGACTTCTCCCGGCCGCCGGGCATTCGTCAAGGTCGTCAATCCGGAGCTGCACAAGGGCGGTCCGGTGGCGTCGCTCACCGTGCCGCAGAAGCGCGGCAGCGGGCGCAACAACCACGGGCGCGTCACGGTGCGCCACCAGGGCGGCGGCCACAAGCACCACCTGCGCATCATCGACTGGCGCCGCGACAAGGACACGATCCCGGCCAAGGTGGAACGTCTCGAGCACGATCCCAATCGCAGCGCGCACATCGCGCTCCTCCTGTACAAGGACGGCGAGCGTCGCTACGTGCTCGCGGCGAAGGGCGTGACGGTGGGCAGCGAGCTGATGTCGGGCGCGGAAGCGCCGATCAAGCCGGGCAACACGCTGCCCCTTCGCAACATCCCGGTCGGCACCGAAGTGCATTGCGTCGAGATGCAGCCCGGCAAGGGCGCGCAGCTCGCGCGCTCGGCCGGTGCGCACGTGCAGGTGCTCGCCCGCGAGGGTTCCTACGCGCAGCTTCGCCTGCGCTCGGGCGAGATTCGCAAGGTGCACATCGACTGCCGCGCCACCATCGGTGAAGTCGGCAATTCGGAACACAACCTGGAATCGATCGGCAAGGCGGGTCGCGTTCGCTGGCGCGGCGTGCGCCCGACGGTGCGTGGCGTGGCCATGAACCCGATCGACCACCCGCACGGCGGCGGCGAAGGCCGCACCGCCGCGGCCCAGCCCCCGGTGTCGCCATGGGGCGTGCAGGCGAAGGGTTACAAGACGCGCAAGAACAAGCGGACGCAGGTCATGATCGTCCGGGATAGAAGGGTGAAATAACCATGGCACGCTCAGTCAAGAAGGGTCCCTTCGTGGATCACCACCTGATGGCCAAGGTCGACAAGGCCCGCGGCGCGAACGACAAGCGCCCGATCAAGACCTGGTCGCGCCGCTCGACCATCCTGCCGGATTTCATC
The DNA here is from genome assembly GCA_035554335.1 of Burkholderiales bacterium. GTDB lineage: Bacteria > Pseudomonadota > Gammaproteobacteria > Burkholderiales > SG8-39 > SCGC-AG-212-J23. The sequence continues at coordinate 7,093 of DATMIG010000543.1, read as the reverse complement.
GGCCTGACGATCGCCGTGCACAACGGCAAGCAGCATGTGCCGGTCTATGTGACCGAGAACATGGTCGGCCACAAGCTCGGCGAGTTCGCGCTGACGCGCATCTTCAAGAGCCACTCCGCGGTCGGCAAGCGCACCGACGATGCCGTCGGCGGTGGGCGCGGCGGCCCGCCGGGAGGCGGAACGCCGGCGCCGGCGGCGGCTGCGCCCGCAGCGGCCGCACCGGCTGCGGGAGGGAAGAAGTAAATGGAGACCAAAGCCATCCTGCGCGGCGCGCGCATGTCGGCCCAGAAGGGCCGGCTCGTCGCCGACCTGATCCGCGGCAAGCCGGTCGACCAGGCGATCAGCATCCTCGCCTACACGCCCAAGAAGGGCGCCGGCATCATGAAGAAGCTGCTCGAGTCGGCCATCGCCAATGCGGAGCACAACGACGGCGCGGACATCGACGCGCTGAAGGTGAAGACCGTTTTCGTCGAGCGCGGCATGTTCCTCAAGCGCTTCCACGCACGCGCCAAGGGCCGCGGCAACCGCGTGCTCAAGCACACGTGCCATATCTATCTGACGGTGGGTGACTGATGGGCCAGAAAATCAATCCGGTCGGCTTCCGGCTGGCGGTGAACAAGAACTGGAGTTCCCGCTGGTACGCGAACAGCAAGAACTTCGCGCCGATGCTGGCCGAGGACATCAAGGTGCGGGAGTTCCTGAAGAAGAAGCTGGCGCACGCCTCGGTCGGCCGCGTGCTGATCGAGCGTCCGGCGAAGGACGCGCGCATCACCATCTTCTCGGCGCGGCCGGGGGTGGTGATCGGCAAGAAGGGCGAGGAGATCGAATCCCTAAAGGCCGAGCTGCGCCGCATCATGGGCGTGCAGCAGGTGCACGTGAACATCGAGGAGATCCGCAAACCCGAGATCGACGCGCAGCTCATCGCCGACTCGATCGCCCAGCAGTTGGAGAAGCGCATCATGTTCCGCCGCGCGATGAAGCGTGCGATGCAGAACGCCATGCGCCTCGGCGCCCAGGGCATCAAGATCATGAGCGCGGGACGCCTGAACGGCATCGAGATCGCGCGGACCGAGTGGTATCGCGAAGGCCGCGTGCCGCTGCACACCCTGCGTGCCGATATCGACTACGGCCTGGGCGAGGCGAAGACGAGCTATGGCGTGATCGGCATCAAGTGCTGGGTCTACAAGGGTGAAATCCTGCCGAAGGGCGAAGCGCAGGCCGCCCTGCCAGGCGCGACGCCCGCCACCGCGCAACCCGAGGCGCCGGCCGAGCCGAAGCGCGCCAAGAAGCCGGCGCCGCGTCCGGCTGGAAAGCGCGGCGGCCCCGGTCGTCCGCGCCCGGATGGCGACAAGCGCGGCGCGGGTCCCCGAAAGGACGCCGCCCCGGCGCCGAAAACCACGGTGAAGAAGCCGGCGAAGAAGCTGGAAAAGCCGGAAGGCGAGAAGAAGGAATAGGTCAATGCTTCAACCCGCACGAACCAAGTATCGGAAGCAGCAGAAGGGTCGGAACACCGGCGTCGCCACGCGCGGCAACAAGGTGTCGTTCGGCGAGTTCGGCCTCAAGGCCACGACTCGCGGCCGCCTCACCGCGCGCCAGCTCGAGGCGGGCCGGCGCGCCATGTCGCGCCACATCAAGCGCGGCGGGCGGATCTGGATTCGCGTGTTCCCGGACAAGCCGGTGTCGCAGAAGCCCGCGGAGGTCCGCATGGGCAACGGCAAGGGCAACCCCGAGTACTTCGTGAGCGAGATCCAGCCCGGCAAGATCATCTTCGAAATGGACGGGGTGACGCATGATCTCGCGAAGGAGGCTTTCGCCCTCGCGGCCGCCAAGCTGCCCTTCCGCACCATCGTCGTGCAGCGGATGCTCGGAGGCTAAATGAAACCCAGTGAACTGCGCGGCAAGCAACCCGACGAGCTGAATAAGGAGCTGGAATCGCTGCTGCGGGCCCAGTTTGGCCTGCGCATGCAGCTTGCCACCCAGCAGCTCTCGAATACGAGCCAGCTGAAAAAGGTGCGGCGGGACATCGCCCGCGTCCGCACCATCATCAACGAGAAGGCCAAGGCCAAATGAGCGAACAGCAAGCCGCTGCCGCCCCCGCCAAGAACCAGCGCAAGCTGGTCGGCCGGGTCACCAGCAACAAGATGCAGAAGACGGTCGTGGTGCGCGTCGAGCGACGCGTGCGCGACGCGATGATGGGCAAGACCATCACCCGGTCGAAGAAATACCACGCGCACGTGGAAAGCGGCGAGTTCGGCGAGGGCGACCTGGTCGAGATCGCGGAGTGCCGGCCGTTGTCGCGCACCAAATCATGGCGCGTCACGCGTTTAGTGGAGAAATCGAAGGCCGTTTAGGAGTAGAATCGCGGCCTTCCTCGCCCCGGACGGGGTCCAAAACTGCGCTGCTGCCGTTGGGTAACAAGCAAGCGTAAGTTGGATTGGAGACAAGCAAATGATTCAGATGCAGACGGTATTGGATGTCGCCGACAACACCGGCGCGCGCGCCGTGATGTGCATCAAGGTGATGGGCGGCTCGAAGCGCCGCTACGCCTCGATCGGCGACGTGATCAAAGTGAGCGTGAAGGACTGCGCGCCGCGCGGCCGTGTCAAGAAGGGCGAGGTCTACGACGCCGTGGTAGTGCGCACCGCGAAGGGCGTGCGCCGCTCCGACGGCTCGCTGATCCGCTTCGACCGCAACGCCGCAGTGCTGCTGACGCCGAAGATGGAGCCGATCGGCACGCGCATTTTCGGACCGGTGACGCGCGAGCTGCGCACCGAGCAGTTCATGAAGATCGTGTCGCTCGCCCCCGAGGTGCTGTGATGCAGAAGATCAAGAAAGGCGACGAGGTCATCGTCCTCTCCGGCCGCGACAAGGGCAAGCGCGGCACGGTGCTGCGCCGCGTGGATGCGCAGCATGTCGTGGTGGAGGGCGTGAACCGCGTCAAGAAGCACCAGCGCCCCAATCCGATGAAGGGCGAGCAGGGCGGCATCGTCGACAAGGACCTGCCGATCCATGTCTCCAACATCGCTCTCTTCAACCCGGCGACGCAGAAAGGCGATCGCGCGGGCGTGAAGTCCCTCGAAGACGGCCGCAAGGTGCGCGTTTTCAAGGGTAACGGCGAGCAGGTGGAAGCGTAACCATGGCCAAGGACAAGGACGACAAGAAGCAGGACGCGAAGGCGAAGCCGCAAGCCGCGCAGGGCGACAAGGCGCCGGCGGCGCCGAAGCAGGCGAAGCCACAGGGCAAGAAAGAGGCGCCGAAGGCCGCGCCGGTCGAAAAGGCCGACGCACCGAAGATTCCCGCTCCGCCCGCGCGCCTCGCCACCTACTACAAGGAGAAGGTGGTACCCGAGCTCACGCAGAAGTTCGGCTACAAGAGCCCGATGCAGGTGCCGCGCCTGAAGAAGATCACGCTCAACATGGGCGTCGGCGAGACCACCAGCGACAAGAAGGTGCTCGACAACGCGGTCGCCGACATGGCGAAGATCGCCGGCCAGAAGCCGGTGGTGACGAAGTCGCGCAAGTCGATCGCCAACTTCAAGGTTCGCGCCAACTTTCCCGTTGGCTGCATGGTCACGCTGCGCGGCGCGCGCATGTACGAGTTCCTCGATCGCCTGGTGAACGTCGCCATCCCGCGCATCCGCGACTTCCGCGGCGTGTCGAACCGCGCGTTCGATGGCCGCGGCAACTACTCGCTCGGCGTGAAGGAACAGATCATTTTCCCGGAGATCGAGTACGACAAGATCGACGCGCTCCGGGGCATGGATATCGCCATTAACACCACGGCGAAGACGGACGAAGAGGCGCGCGCCCTGCTCGCGGCCTTCCGCTTCCCGTTCCGCCAGCAGGCATAGAGGACGACCGCATGGCCAAACTTGCCGTCAAGCTCCGCAACCAGAAGCGCCGCCAGACCGTCGAGAAGTTCAAGGCGAGACGCACCGCGCTGTTCGAGATCATCAACGACTCGCGCGCCTCGGACGAGGCGAAGGAAGAGGCGCGGCTCAAGCTGCAGAAGCTGCCGCGCGACGCCTCGCCGGTGCGCATCCGCAACCGCTGCGCCCTCACCGGTCGTCCGCGCGGCGTGTATCGCAAATTCGGGCTGGCGCGGAACAAGCTGCGCGACCTCGCGCTCAAGGGCGAGGTGCCCGGCATCATCAAGGCGAGCTGGTAAGGAGAGCATATGAGCATGCATGACCCGATCGCCGACATGCTGACCCGCATCCGCAATGCGCAGCTGGTCGGCCACTCGGAGGTCTCGATGCCCGCTTCGGGCGTGAAGGGCGCCATCGCCAAGGTGCTGAAGGACGAGGGCTACATCGAGGACTTCGCGATGCGCGAGAACGGCGCCAAGAAGGAGCTCGCCATCGCCCTCAAGTACTACGCCGGCCGTCCGGTGATCGAGCGCCTCGAGCGCGTGTCGAAGCCCGGCCTGCGCGTGTACAAGGGCCGCAACGACATTCCGCGCGTGATGAACGGGTTGGGCGTGGCCATCGTTTCCACCTCTCGCGGCGTGATGACCGACCGCAAGGCGCGCGCCGACGGGCTCGGCGGCGAAGTGCTGTGCATCGTGGCGTAAGGGAAGACCATGTCCCGCATCGCTAAATATCCGGTTGCACTGCCCAAGGGCGTCGACGTCAACATTAGCAAGACGGAGATCTCGGTCAAGGGGCCGCTCGGCAGCTGCTCGCGCACCGCCGACCCGAACGTCGAGGTGAAGAAGGACGGCGAAGCCCTTACCTTCAAGGCGCTCGGCAACTCGAATCACGCCGACGCGATGTCCGGCACCATGCGCGCGCTCGTCGCCAACATGGTGCAGGGCGTCACCAAGGGCTTCGAGAAGCGGCTGAGCCTGGTCGGCGTCGGCTTCCGCGCACAGGCGCAGGGCGACAAGCTGAACCTGACGCTCGGCTTCTCGCACCCCGTGGTGCACCAGATGCCGAAGGGCGTCAAGGTCGCCACGCCGACGCAGACCGAGATCGTACTCACCGGCATCGACAAGCAGCTCGTCGGCCAGGTGGCCGCCGAGGTGCGCAACCACCGTCCGCCCGAGCCGTACAAGGGCAAGGGCGTGCGCTACGTGAACGAAGTCATCGTTCTCAAAGAGACGAAGAAGAAGTAATCATGAGCCTCAAAAACCAATCCAGACTGCGCCGCGCCCGCCAGACGCGCATCAAGATCCGACAGGCCGATGCCGTGCGCCTCACGGTGCACCGGACCAACTCGCACATCTACGCGCAGATCACTTCCGCGCGCGGCGACAAGGTGCTGGCCGCCGCCTCGAGCACGGAAAAGGAAGTGCGCGCCCAGGTCAAGCACGGCGCGAACCGCAAGGCCGCCGAGCTGATCGGCACGCGCATCGCGCAGAAGGCGAAGGAAAAGGGCATCGAGAAGGTGGCTTTCGACCGGGCCGGCTATCGCTACCACGGTCGCATCAAGGCGCTGGCGGATGCCGCCCGCGCTGGCGGATTGAAATTCTAAGCTCAGGTTACTAGGGAACATATGGCGAAGATCCAGCCCCGGATGCAGCAGGAAGAGCGCGGCGACGGCCTGCGCGAGAAGATGATCGCGGTCAACCGCGTCACCAAGGTGGTGAAAGGCGGCCGCGTGCTCGGCTTCGCCGCGCTCACCGTGGTGGGCGACGGCGACGGCGGCATCGGCATGGGCAAGGGCAAGGCGCGCGAAGTGCCGGTGGCGGTGCAAAAGGCGATGGAGGAGGCGCGGCGCAAGCTCTTCAAGGTGAAGCTGAAGAGCGGCACGCTGCAGCACACCGTGATCGGCCGGCATGGCGCGGCCAAGGTGCTGATGCAGCCCGCCATGGAAGGCACCGGCATCATCGCCGGCGGCCCGATGCGAGCGGTGTTCGAGGTGATGGGCGTGACCAACGTGCTCGCCAAGTGCTTCGGCTCGACCAACCCTTACAACGTCGTGCGCGCCACGCTCGACGGCCTGAAGAACATGAGCACGCCGGCGGAGATCGCCGCGCGGCGCGGCAAGACGGTCGAGGAAATCACCGCATGAAGAAGATCAAGGTGCGCCTGCTGAAGAGCATCAACAGCGTGAACCGCAGTCATGCGGCGACGGTGCGCGGCCTCGGCCTGAAGCGCATCGACCAGGTGGTCGAGGTCGAGGACACGCCGGCGGTGCGCGGCATGATCAACAAGGTCAATTACCTGGTGCGAATCGACTCATGAAACTGAATGCACTGAAACCGGCGCCGGGCTCGAAGAGCGCGCGCCATCGCGTCGGCCGCGGCATCGGCTCCGGCTGGGGCAAGACCGCGGGCCGCGGCCACAAAGGCCAGAAGGCGCGCTCCGGCGGCTTCCACAAGGTGGGCTTCGAGGGCGGGCAGATGCCGCTCCACCGCCGCCTGCCGAAGCGCGGCTTCACCTCGCTCACGCGCGAAGACGTCGCCGAAGTGCGCACGAGCGAGCTGCAGGGCCTCGCCGCGTCGGAGATCACGCTCGACGTCCTGAAAGAGGCGGGCATCGTGTCGCGCCGCGCACTAGGCGCCAAAGTCATCCTCTCCGGCAAGCTCGAGCGCAAGGTCTCCCTCAAGGAGATCGGGGCGAGCAAGGGCGCGCGCGCCATGATCGAAGGCGCCGGCGGCTCGATCCACATCACCGAGAAGCCGAAGGTGGAAAAGAAGAAGAAGGAAAAGAAAGCCAAGAAACCTGAGCAGGGTGGGGAAGCCGCGGCGAGCTGATGGCAACGGCACTTCCCAATGTCGGCAAGGGCGCGCGCTACGGCGACCTGAAGCGGCGTCTCCTCTTCCTGCTGGGCGCGCTCGTCGTGTTCCGCATCGGTGCGCACATCCCGGTGCCGGGCATCGATCCGAACGTGCTCGCCGGCTTCTTCCAGGACCAGAGCGGCGGCATGCTCGGCATGTTCAACATGTTCTCGGGCGGCGCGCTGCGGCGCTTCACCATCTTCGCCCTGGGCATCATGCCGTACATCTCGGCGTCGATCATCATGCAGCTCATGACTGCGGTGAGCCCGCAGCTCGATGCGCTGCGCAAGGAAGGCGAGTCGGGCCGGCGCAAGATCACCCAGTACACCCGCTACGGCACGGTGTTCCTCGCGCTGTTCCAGTCGACCGG
>DATMIG010000542.1:0-2263 GCA_035554335.1 Burkholderiales bacterium | reverse complement strand
CGAAGCATTGCCGGAGCACGCGACACTGGTCATCGTCGGCGACGGCCCGCAGCGCGAGGCGCTCACCGCGCGGGTCGCGGAGCTGAAGCTGGGCGACAGGGTGATCTTCGCCGGCAATCAGGTCGATGTCGTGCCGTGGATGCAGGCGCTCGACGTCTTCGCGCTGCCGTCCTACGCCAACGAAGGCGTCCCGCAGTCGCTCGTCCAGGCGATGCTGGTCGGGCTTCCATGCGTCACGACGCCGGTCGGCAGCATTTCGGAGCTGGCGATGAACGAGCAGACGGCGCTCGTCGTGCCGCCGCAGGACGTCGGTGCTTTGCGTGCTGCGCTCGAGAAGCTGATCGGGGACAGCGATCTGCGTAAAAAGCTGGGCGCCGCAGCCCGGCAGCATTGCGAGCAGACCATGTCAGTCGAGCGCATGCTCGACCGCATGGAAGCGATCTACAGCGAGGCGGTGGAAAGCTACTTGCGGCGCTCGGGCGTGCGGCGGCGCTCGTCCGTGCGGTAGGCGGTCGACGCGGTCTTCACGTCGGCGCGGCGGCGGATGAGCTCCAGCACGGCGGGATCCTTGCTCTGCTCCCCATACGGCGCGTACAGCGCTTTGCCCCTCTCGGAAGCATGCGCGCGCGGCGGCGAGAGGTAGTAAGTGGCGATGCTCTTGCGGGCCAAGCCCTTGGGGCAGGTGATCGGCTCGGGCAGGCCGTGCCACGAGTTGCTGGTGGTGTCGAAGATGACCGCGCGGTTGAAGCGGCACTCGACGGAGGTGACGAGATCCTTGGGCGAGTTCGTGGCTTCGTCATGGCTCCAGAAGCCGAGCGCGCCGCCCCACGCCGGATTCCAGCCGCTCGTCATGTAGCAGATCAGGTTGAGGCGCCGCTCGAGGCCGAGCTTCGGGTGGATGGAATAGTCGAGGTGCACGTTCAGCTTGCCGCCCGGCGGATGCAAGTGCCAGCCGCCGCCGTGCAAGCCCTCGTCGGCGCTGAGATCGGCGACGCCGGTCAGCTCGCGCAGGCCGATGAGGAACTTCTCCGAGCAGAGGAGCGAGAAGCTCTGGTAGCTCGCCGCCGGAAAGCGATCCCACAGGTTGAGCGCGCGCTTCTCCTCGAGCGGGTTGCTGTATTGCCACCACGACGGGTCGTCGAAGGCCGGGATGTCGCGCTCCATCGCCTCGGCGACCGCCGGGTCGAAGAAGTCGTCGATCACCACGTGCGGAAAGGGCTTCGCCGCGTGGAACGTCGCGCGCAAGCCGCGCCAGTCGATGTCTTTCCGGATCATGAAGGGCTGGATTGTAATATCCGCGCATGCCGGTGAGCTGGAGACGACGCGCCGAGCTCGGCGCCCTCGTTGCGCTGTGCTTCTTTCTTCCCCTGTACGAAGCGCCAAAGGGCATCTTCTGGCTGCTGTACGTAGTTATCTGGCTCGCCAATCGAGTTCGTGATCGCGATTTCGGCGGGCGCTGGGACGGCTGGGACACGCTGATCGCCGTGTGGCTGGCATCCGGTTTCGTCGTCGCGCCGTTCGCCGCGCTCCACGGCAGCGAGTGGCGCGCGCCGCTCGACATCGTGCGCTACGGCGCCGTTCTATGGATGGTGAAGCGCACACGGTTCGACGAGCGCGAGGTCCGCGTAGTGCTCGGCGCGCTCCTCGCGTCGACGCTCGTCGGCCTGGCGATGGGGTACGAAAAGATCTGGGCGGGCAAAACGGCTGCGTTGTCGCTCAACTCGGTCGGGCACGTGAACCACAGCGCGATCTATCTCGCCATCATCCTGGGGATCTGCATCGCGTGGCTCTTCACCGGCGAGCGGCGCGTCCTCGCGGCGGCGGCCAGCCTGCTGGTTCTCGTTTCGGTCGTGGTCACCGCAAGCCGCGGCGCCGTTGGCGTGGCGCTCGTCACCGTGGTGTTGCTCGCCGTCGCCTTCTGGCGTCGTTCCCGCGTGCCAGCGCTGGTCGCGCTCGGCGTGGTGATCGTTTGCGTGCTGTTTGCGTTCGCCGGCGGCACGGAAGTGTTCGAGAAGCACGAGGCGCTGGTGAAGGCGAACAACCCGCTCGCCTACCGCCAGGAGGTCTGGCAGTTCGCGTGGGCGGCGTGGCTGCAGCACCCGTGGTTCGGCGCCGGCATGGATAACTTCGGCCTGGTGGTCGATTCCTCCCACCGTGCCCTGTATCCGCATGGCCACAGCCTCTACCTGAACACGCTGGCCGAGCGCGGCATCGTCGGCGCGCTGGCGGTTTTCGCCGTGCTGGCCGCATGGGCGGTCACGCT
>DATMIG010000541.1:0-6013 GCA_035554335.1 Burkholderiales bacterium | reverse complement strand
CCCCCCTTGCCCAGGAATTTCGCCTTCGCGTTTTCCAGGGACGCAGCATCGCCCGCCGCGCCGAACGCGGCGAGCGCGCGCGAGACGATGCTCTCGAGGTCCGACAAGGACTACTTAGTGCGCGAGGCTGGCTTTGACCTGGCTCGCGATCGCGGAGAACGCGGGCTTGTCGCGCACGGCGAGATCGGCGAGCACCTTGCGGTCGATGTCGATCTGCGCTTTCTTCAGGCCCGCCATGAAGCTCGAGTAGTTCATGCCGAGCTCGCGCACCGCGGCGTTGATGCGCGCAATCCACAGCGCGCGGATCTCGCGCTTGCGGTTGCGGCGGTCGCGGTAGGCGTACTGCCCCGCCTTCATCACCGCCTGCTTGGCGACGCGGTAGACGTTGCCGCGGCGGCCGCGGAACCCCTTCGCCTGCTTCAGGACCTTCTTGTGGCGCGCGCGCGCCGTGACTCCACGCTTGACTCTCGGCATGGCGCGCTCCTTACGACGAGTACGGCAGCATGTTGCGCACCGCTGCCAAATTGGTCGAATCCACCGCGCTGCGCTTGCGCATCTGGCGCTTCCGCTTCGTGGTCTTCTTGGTCAGGATGTGGCGCTTGTAGGCGCCGCCTCGCTTGATGCTGCCGCCCGGGCGGACGGTGAAGCGCTTCGCAGCGCCCCGCTTGGACTTCATCTTGGGCACGTAGGCCTCCGTTTTAGCTTGACGCCGGGCGGCTCGCGTTATGCGAGCACTTCAACTGCCACGGCTATCACTTGTTTCCCGCTTACGCGGACTTCGCTGCGGGCCGCGGGGAAGCTTTCGGCTTCTCCGGCGCGGGCTTCGCTTCCTGCTTCGCTTCCTTATCCTTCTTTCCCGGCTCCACTTTCTTCTTGGGCGCCAGCACCATCACCATCTGGCGGCCTTCGAGCTTGGGAAACTGCTCGACGACGCCGATGGCATCCAGATCCTTGCGCACGCGCTCGAGCAATCGCTCGCCGAACTCCTTGTGCGCCATCTCCCTTCCACGGAAGCGCAGCGTCACCTTCGCCTTGTCGCCTTCCTCGAGGAAGTCGATCAGCTTCTGCAGCTTGATCTTGTAATCGCCTTCGTCCGTGCCAGGCCGGAACTTGATCTCCTTGACCTGGATCTGCTTCTGCTTACGCTTCGCCTCGTGTTCTTTCTTCTGCTCGCGGTAGCGGAACTTGCCGAAGTCCATCAGCTTGCAGACGGGCGGTACCGCGAGCGGCGCGATCTCCACCAGGTCCACGTTGGATTCTTCGGCGAGGCGCAGGGCCTCGTTGACAGTCTTGATGCCTAACTGGTCACCGTTTTCCGCTACCAGTCGCACCTCCGGGGCGGTGATTTCCCGGTTGATGCGCTGCGATCTCTCGAGTGCGATGAGTGAAAAGCTCCTTAACCGTTGAAAAAAACGGCCGTCCCAATCGGACGGCCACCTATGCTCCGGAATTTTATCGGTTTTCCGCTGGAAATCCTATGCCCCCGGCCGGTTTTCCGACGTCAGGCGCTCGATCAGCGCGTCGACCGGCATGGCTCCCAGATCTTCCCCCGTCCGTTTGCGCACCGCCACCGTATTTCCCTGCATTTCCTTGTCGCCCACCACGAGCTGGTAAGGCAGCTTCTGCAGGCTATGTTCGCGGATTTTGTAGCCGATTTTCTCGTTGCTCGTGTCCACGGTAACCCGAAACCCGGCCGCCCGCAGCCGGCCGGCGACCTCGCGGGCGTAGTCCGCCTGGCGGTCGGTGATGTTGAGGACCACGGCCTGCACCGGCGCCAGCCACAGCGGGAAGGCCCCGGCATGGTGCTCGATCAGGATGCCGGTGAACCGCTCCATCGAGCCGACGATCGCGCGGTGGAGCATGACGGGCGTGTGGCGCGTGTTGTCCTCGCCGACGTACTCGGCGCCGAGGCGCCCCGGCATGCTGAAGTCCACCTGCATCGTGCCGCACTGCCAGACCCGGCCGATGCCGTCCTTGAGTGAGTACTCGATCTTCGGGCCGTAGAACGCGCCCTCGCCGGGCGAGATCGTATAAGGCACGCCGGACTTCTCCAGCGCGCTCTTCAGCGCGGCCTCGGCCTTGTCCCAGCTCTCGTCGGAGCCGATGCGTGCGTTGGGCCTCGTCGCCACCTTGTAGATGATTTCGGTGAAGCCGAAATCGCGGTAGACCTTCTGCAGGAGCGCGGTGAACGCCACGCATTCCGCGAGGATGTGATCCTCGGTGCAGAAGATATGGCCGTCGTCCTGCGTAAAGCCGCGCACGCGCATCAGCCCGTGCAGCGAGCCCGACGGCTCATTGCGATGGCAGGACCCGAACTCGCCGTAGCGCAGGGGCAAGTCGCGGTAGCTCCGCACGCCCTTGTTATAGATAAGGATGTGCCCCGGGCAGTTCATCGGCTTGATCGCGTAGTCGCGGTTCTCCGATGACGTGGTGGACATGTTGTCCTTGAAGTTCGCCCAGTGGCCGGTCTTCTCCCACAGGCTCTTGTCGAGGATCTGCGGCCCGCGCACCTCCTGGTAGCCGTTGTCGCGGTACACGCGCCGCATGTACTGCTCGATCTGCTGCCAGAGCGCCCAGCCCTTCGGATGCCAGAAGACGAGTCCCGGCGCTTCGGGCTGCATGTGGAAGAGGTCGAGCTGCGTGCCGAGCGTGCGGTGATCGCGCTTCTCGGCCTCCTCGAGCATCTTGAGGTACGCCTCCTGGTCTTCCTTCTTCGACCAGGCCGTGCCGTAGATGCGCTGGAGCATCTCGTTCTTCGAGTCGCCGCGCCAGTAGGCGCCGGCCACTCGCATCAGCTTGAAGTTCTTGAGCTTGCCGGTCGAGGGCACGTGCGGCCCGCGGCAGAGGTCGATCCAGTTGCCCTGGCCGTAGAGGGAGATGGCTTCCTTGTCCGGAATCGAGGCGATGATCTCGGCCTTGTACTTCTCGCCCATGTCGGAGAAGAACTTCACCGCCTCATCGCGCGGCATCTCGCGCCGCTGCACCGGCGTATCGCGCTTGGCGATCTCCGCCATCCGCTTTTCGATCGCCTGCAGATCCTCGGGCGTGAACGGCCGCTTGTACGAGAAATCGTAGTAGAAGCCGTTCTCGATCACCGGCCCGATGGTCACCTGCGCGTCCGGGAAGAGCTCCTTCACCGCATGCGCCAGCAAATGGGCGGTGGAGTGCCGGAGCAGATCGTTCGCTTCCGGATCCTTGTCCGTGACGATGGCGACGTCGGCGTCGGACTCGACCTTGTAGCCCGTGTCGACCAGCTTGCCGTTGACGCGGCCGGCCAGTGCGGCGCGCGCCAGTCCCGCGCCGATCGAGCTGGCGATCTCGGCTACGGTGACGGGCGCTGGAAACGACTTCGTCGAGCCGTCTGGGAGACGGATAGTGGGCATCGCGTGCGAAGCGCGATACTAGCACGATGACCCTCTCGCTCTCGCTGGCACTCAACAACTACCGCGAGCCGTTCGAGATCTAGTCGGCTTTGATGCCTAGCTTCTGGATCAGCTTGCCGTACTTGTCGTAGTCGCGTCGGATCAGCTTCTGGAAGTCCTCAGGCGAGAGGATCAGCGTCTCGAGGCTTCCCTTGCCGAGCAAGCTCGCCTTCACGTCGGGCGCCTCGAGCGCCTTGTGCACTTCCGTGCGCAGGCGGTTCAGCACGTCCTCCGGCATGTTCGCCGGGCCGAAGAGGCCGAGCCAGATCGAGTTCTCGAAGCCCGGATAGAACTCGCCGATCGTCGGCAGATCCGGAAAGGTCGGCGAGCCCTTGCCGCCGGCGACCGCGAGCGCGCGGATGCGGCCGGCCTTGATCTGCGGCGCCGAAGAAGTGCCGGAGAAAAGCGCGGCCACTTCGCCGGACATCGCCGCCGTCGTGGCGGGCGCGCCGCCCTTGTACGGGACGTGGATCATGTCGAAGCCGGCGCGCTCCTTCAGCATCTCCATCGTCAGCTGGTGCTGGCTGCCGTTGCCGCCGGAGGCGTAGGCGAGCGGCGGATTCGCCTTCTTCGCGTACTCGATGAACTCCTTGAAGTTCTTCGGCGGCAGCTTCGGGTTGATCGACAGCACGAACTGGTTCGACACCAGGCTCGAGATCGGCGTCAGGTCTTTCAGCGTGTCGATCGGCATGGACGAATAGACGTGCGGATTGATCACGATGAGGCTGTCGGCGGCTAGAAGCAGCGTGTAGCCATCGGGCGCCGCCCGAGCCGCTTCCTGCGCCGCGGCGTTGCCGTTCGCCGCCGGCTTGTTGTCCACCACCACCGGCTGGCCGAGCGCGTGCGAAATCTTCTCGCCCACCACGCGCGCGACGATGTCCGGCGCGCCGCCCGGCGGAATCGTGACCAGGATGTGGATCGGCCGATTAGGGAACTGGGCGAACGCCGTGCCCGCGACAACAGCGAGAAAAACCAGCAGCGCGAGTTTTTTCATCCCGGGAATCTACTCCGCTTTGATGCCGCGTTCCTTAATGACGCGGCCCCATTTCTGCTGCTCGCGGGCGAGGTGACCGGCCGCCTCCTCGGGCGTGCTCGCCACGACGGTGAGGCCGCGCTCCTCCCAGAACTTGACCTGCTCGGGCGTGCCGATCGATTTGCGGATGTGCGCATTCAGCGTGTCGACGATCGTGCGCGGCGTGCCTTTCGGGGCGACGATCACGAACCAGGTATCGAACTCGTAGCCGGGCACGCCCGCCTCGGCGACGGTCGGCAGGTCCGGCATCGCGGCGATGCGCTTCGCGCTCGTCACCGCGAGCGCGCGAAGGCGCCCGGACTTCACGTAGCCCATCTGCTGCGACACGTTGCCGAAGGTGACGCCGACTTCTCCGGCGATGATCGCCGTGTCGGCCGGTCCGCCGCCCTTGTACTGCACCGGTGCGATTTCCACGTCGGCGAGCAGGTTGAAGAGCTCGCCCGCGATGTGCGGATTGGTGCCGACGCCGGCGGCGGAGTAGTTGAGCTTCCCGGGCTTCGACTTGGCGAGCGCGATGAGCTCCTGGATCGATTGCACCGGCAGCGCGGGGTTCACGGTGACGAACGACGGCGACGAAGCGACGTGCGAGATGGCGACGAAGTCGCGCAGCGGATCGTAGGGCGCGCGCGGCATGAGGAACTGGTTGGAGACGAACGGGATGGTGTTGATCAGCAGCGTGTAGCCGTCGGGCGCCGAATTCATCACCGCCTCGGTGCCGATCACCCCCGATGCGCCCGAGCGGTTCTCGACGACCATCGGCTGGCCGATCGACTCCGAGACCTTGGCGGCGACCAGGCGGCCCACCACGTCGACGCTGCCGCCGGGCGGAAACGGCGAGACGAGCTTGATCGGCTTCGACGGATAGTTCTGCGCCGCCGCCGGCAAGGCGACGACCGCAGCCGTTGCCAGCGCGGCGAAAATTCGTTTCATGAGTGCCCCTCCTCCGATGAGCCGTACGCGGATCATGTCACGCCGCGGGCCCGGGAGGCATCCGAAGGAGTTGGTAGGCGCGATTGGACTCGAACCAACGACCCCTACCATGTCAAGGTAGTGCTCTAACCAGCTGAGCTACGCGCCTGCCGTGCGGTCGAAGGGGACGAATTTTATACTAGCCGGGTGGATCTCATTCTCTGGCGGCACGCCGACGCGGAAGACGGCGCCGACGACCTCGCCCGCCGGCTGACGCCGAAGGGGCGCGAGCAGGCGGCCGCGATGGCGAAATGGCTGCGCGCCCACCTGCCGAAGGACTACACGCTCGTCTCGAGCCCGGCGGTGCGCGCGCAGCAGACGGCGCAGGCGCTCGGTGCGAGCATCGTCACCGACATCACGCTCGCCCCCGGCGCGAGCGTCGGCGACATCACCACGGCGGCCGAGCGACACATGGGGCAAAAGGGACAGGGGCTCGCGATCCTCGTCGGGCATCAGCCGGACCTCGGCAAAGCCGCGGCGAAGCTGGCCGGCGCCTCCGGCGAGTGGCCGATCGAGAAAGGCGCGATCGTCTGGTTCGCCAGCGGGCGGATCAAAGCCTGGCTGTCAACGGACCTGCTGTAGTCGAGCC
>DATMIG010000540.1:0-10180 GCA_035554335.1 Burkholderiales bacterium | reverse complement strand
AACACGCTCACCGGCCTGCTGCCGCCCACGCAGGGCAGCATCCGCTGGCTGGGAGACGAAATAGCCGGCGAGCGGCCGGAGCGCATCGTCGCGAGCGGCCTGGTGCAGGTCCCCGAGGGACGCCGGATCTTCCCGAACCTCACGGTGCGCGAGAACCTGGAGCTCGGCAGCTACCGGCGCGCGCGGCCCGGCCGGGCGCGCAACCTCGAGCGCGTGCTCGGCGCCTTCCCGCGCCTGCGCGAGCGCCTCGGCCAGCTCGCGGGCACGCTGTCCGGCGGGGAGCAGCAGATGCTCGCCACCGGACGCGGGCTGATGGCGGAGCCGAAGCTCCTCGTCCTCGACGAGCCGTCGCTCGGCCTTTCGCCGCTCATGGTCGACGAGATGTTCAAGATGATCGCGACCATCAGCCGGGAGGGCGTGACGGTGCTGCTCGTCGAGCAGAACGTGGTGCAGTCGCTCGACATCGCGCACCGCGCCTACGTGCTGGAGAACGGCGCATTCTCGTTGAGCGGCCCGGCGCGCGAGCTCGCCGCCGACCCGCGCCTCAAGCAGGCTTACCTGGGCCTCTAGCCTCCGCGAGGTCGTTCCACACCCTCTGGTCGACGAGCTTGCCGTCGCGCACGGTGAAGCGGTCGATGAAGCGCACGCCTGAGTATGGCGTGCCGTCGAGAAGCTCGCCGTGCAGGGTGCCGAAGCAGTAAACGCCGCCGTCGAAAGTGTCGAAGCGCTCGTAGGTTTTCTTCGCGCTGCGATAGCGGCTTCTGGCCGATTCGACCAGCGCCTCGAGCGAGTCGAAGCGCGCGCCGCCCGGGAACACCATGAAGAAGCCGGGCGCGAGCAAGGTTTTCGCGGCGACGAGGTCGCGCCGCTCCATGGCGGCGAGATACTCGCGCACCAGCTGCTCAGCCTTGCTCAAGGAACTCCTTCAGCGCCTTCTCGGGCGGTCTTACGAAGTTCGAGCGCCGGCTGACGGCGAACATGCCGCTCTTCTCGCGCAGGCGCACGGCGAGCTCGGCGGTCTTCGCCGCCAGCGTCACGCCGTTGATGATGGGGGCGCCGTCGATGTTCGCGCCGCGCTCCATGCCGAAGAGCATCATCGGCAGGCCGCCTGCGGGGACGATGACGTCCGCGCCGGCGTCGAGCAGGATGCGGCACTCGCGTTCCCACTTCGGCGCGAGCTTGCGCTTCGCCTCCTCGCTCGCGAAGGCGTCGATGAAGTCGGCGACCGTCGCCTGCACCGCCCGCACGCCCACCACGCGGCTCTGCAGACCGTAGCGGATGACCTGGTCTTCGTGCCAGGGGATGAACACCGGATTGATGGTGATCAGGCCGAGCTTGCGGCCGAGCATGCACGAATGCAGGAGCGTGGTCTCGCCGAGCCCGATCACCGGAATGTCCACCACCGATTTCACCTCGGCGAGCCCGGCATCCTGGAAATGGTTGATCACCATGGCGGCATAGCCCTGGCGCTCGGCCTCGACGGCGTTCTTGATCAGCGCGCGCGCGATGCGGAACTCGGTGATGGCGTGCGTCGTCGTCGCCGGCGGCGTGGTGCTGTGGAAGGTGGCGGAGAAATCCGCATCGAGGATCCCCTTCAGGTGCGACTCGACCTTGGCGATGTACGGCGCCATGAACTGCCGGTCGGTGGCGCCCTGGAACCACAATTTGTACTTGCTCATTGACTCTCCACTAAGGCCAATACGCGAAGCGGACTGCCGCTGCCGTTGCGAATCTTGAGCGGCGCCGCGAAAACGACCGAGCCCGTGGGCGGCAGCTGATCGAGGTTCTTGAGGCACTGCAGGCCATAGCGGCCGGCGCCGTGCATGTAGTAGTGGCACGGATAGGGCGGGCGCAGGTGATAAGCCTGGCCCGCGTCGGTGCCGATCGACTCCGTGCCGAAGCCCAGGATGTCTCTCTCTTCGACCAGGAAGCGGACCGCATCGGTGTCCGGGCCGGGCGTGTGCTGGCCGGTTTCGTCGTAGTTCTGGTACGCCTCGGGATCGCCGCTCTTCTTCGACCAGTCGGTGCGCATCAGCACCCAGGAGCGCGGCGAGATGCGGCCGTGCTTCTTCTCCCAATCGACGAGGTACTGCTTCGTCAGCAGGAAGTCCGCATTGGCGGCCGATTCCTTGCTGCAATCGATGACGAACGCCGCGCCGATGAAGCGCTCGGGCTGGATGGTGTCTACCGAATTGTGCGGCAGGTCCTTGCCCGACACCCAGTGGACCGGTGCATCGAAGTGCGTGCCGGTGTGCTCGCCGCACGAGAAGTTGTTCCAGTACCAGGCCGGGCCGCGATCGTCGTAATGCGAGACTTCTTCGATGCGGAAGGGCCACGCCTGGCCCATCTCGGGCGGCAGCGAGATGTACGGAAACTCGGGAGACAGCGTTTCCGTCAGGTCGATGACCTTGATCTTTCCCTTCACCAGCCCCTCGGCCAGTTGAGTCAGCGCACTCATCGGCTTGACCCCCTGAGGGGGTCCTGAGCCGAAGGCGAGCGGGGGGTTGGGGCTCGTAAAATCCAAACCCCCCGGCAACAGCAAAAGCAAATCACGTGGACAGTTCCTTCTCCAAAGCTTTCGGATTGTCGCGCCAACGGGCGAGCCATTCCTGCGCGACGTCGCCGGGATAGACGTCCTCGACGCCTTCGCGCAGCGCTTTCACGATTCCACTCGCCAGCGCGGTCGGGGCGACCTTAGGCGGTGGCAGGAGCTGGTTCCACTCGTCGTCGATCGGTCCGGGGAAGACGTTGATGACTCGTACGCCGGCCGGGCGCATCTCGGCGCGCAGGCATTGCGACAGCGAATGCGCCGCCGCCTTCGATGCGGAGAAGGTGCCATGCGACGGGAAATTGGCGAGCGCGTAGATGGAGAGCACGTTCACCCACGCCACGGCGCTCGCGAGGCCATCGGCGCCGCGACCGCGCAGCGCCGGGCCGAACTCCTGCGCCAGGCGCAGCAGTCCGAAGTAGTTCACGTCCATTTCCGCGCGCGCCGTGTCGACGCCGTAGCGGCCGGAGATGCCGTGCGCGCGGTGGTACTCGGCGTTGTTCACCAGGATATCGACCTTGCCGCCGATCTCGGCGGCGAGCTCCTTCACGTTCTTGGAGTCGGTCACATCCAGCGGAAGGAGCGTGACCTGGGGAAGCGCCTTCAGCTCGTCGAAGCCGGCGAACTTCTTCCACGGCTCGGCGTGCCCGACCCAGATGAGATCGGCGCCGGCAGCGGCGAGCGCCTTGACGATCGCCTGGCCGAGCGCGGTCTTGCCGTCGGTGACGAGGACCTTGCGGAATTTCGGATCGCAGGTGAACTCGCGCAGTTGTCGGTCTTCAGCCATGTTCGCCTCCTTGTCGGGCAGGGCCGCGAGCACCGCCTGGCCGGCGCGGTCAAGCTTCGCCGCGACCACGACCCGGCTTGGCGGCTGCGCCACCCGTTCGTGCAGATGCGCGACCACGGTGGGGCCGCAATCGAGCTTCACGAGTCCCAGCCGCCAGGGCAGGCGCTCGCGAAAAAAAAGATCGTTGCTGTGATGCAGGACCGTGGCGGAGAGAAGCTCGCCTTCGGTCGATTGCGGTTTCCAGTCGAGTCGCGTGGAGAGGCACTTCTGGCACGCCTCGCGCGGCGGGTACTGCACCGTGCCGCAGTCGCGGCATTGCTGCAGCTCGAATCGCCCGAGCGCAGCAGCGGCGGTGAGGCCGAGCGCGACGCGGCTGCGCGCCGCGGGCGGCAGCGTGGGCTGCCGGGTGCGCAATACCGGGTTCTTGCGTTTAGGCCGCTCTAGCATCCGAGGATCGCGGCACCGGAGCCGAGGCCGCGGTCGAAGTTGATCATGCCAAAGCCGCTCACCAACCCGAGTTTCGCATCCTCGACCTGGCGGCCCGGCGCCTGTCGCGTGAGCTGGCGCAGCGCTTCCACCATGCCGAGCGCGCCGCCCGCGGCCCCCGCCTGGCCGACGGAGAGCTGGCCGCCCGAAGTGTTGAGCGGCAGGGAGCCGTCCCAGGTGAAGGTGTGCTGGCGGATGAAGGCGGGACCTTCGCCCTTGCCGCAGAAGCCGAGGTCCTCGAGCTGCATGACCGAGATGACCGGATAGTCGTCGTAGGTCTGGACGAAATCCATGTCTTCGGGCCCGGCGTGCGCCTGCTCGTAGAGGTCGGCGCGATCGAGCGCCCAGCCGGCGCGCATCTGCACCGGGTCCGAAGCGAAGGCATTGTGCCGCTCGATGGTCCCCAGCAAGCGCGCGTAGGGCAGGCCGAGCTTCTTCGCCCGCTCGTCGCTCATGACGAGAAAGCCGTCTGCACCCGCGCACGGCATGACGCAGTCGAAGAGGTGCAGCGGATCGGCGATTTCCCGGGCCTTCAGGTATTCGTCGAGGGTCAGCGGCTTCTTGAAGAGGGCGTGCGGAAACTTGAGCGCATTCGTGCGCTGTGCGACACACAGCTTGCCGAAGTCCTCGCGCGTCGCGCCGAAGTTGCGCATGTAGTAGGCAGTGAGGAAGGCGAAGCTCGCGTTCGGTCCACCGGCGCCGTAGGGATACACGGCATCACGCGCGAATTGGCTGAAGTTGGCCAGCGTGAGGCGAAAGGAATCGACATGGTTGGTGTCGCCGGCGATGCACGCGACGATGTCCGCGTCTCCGGCCTGTACCGCGCGCGCGGCGCGGCGAAGCGCACCCACGCCGCTCGCGCCGCCGAAAGGAACGTGGTCGAGCCAGCGCGGCGAAAGGCCCCGATGCTGGGTAAGACCGATGGCGGTATCGGGCGAAAGCGTGAAGCTCGAGATGGAGAAGCCGTCGATGTCCTCCTTTTCGAGGCCCGACGTCTTCAACAGCTCGGCAAGGCAGCGCGCGAGCCACCAGTGCGCCGCGCGGATCGAATAACGGACGTACGGCACCGTCACCGGAACCGCCACCGCCACGCCTTCGTAGCTCTTGCGCGCCATGGCTAAATCAGGGACGGACCACGTTTCACTTGCGGCGCTTCCGGTCGCGAAGATCGAAGGAGTGGCTGGGGTTCACGGCGAAGTCGGCGAGACGCGCTTTCTGCACCTTGTTGGTCGAGGTGACCGGCAGCTCGGAGAGGAAGGCGACATGCCCCGGCGCCTTGAAGTAGGCGAGCCGTTCGAGGCACCAGTCCTGGATGGAAAGTGCGGTCTCGCGGCTGGCGGCGGCACCGGACTTCAGCACGACGCAAGCCATCACCTCTTCGTCGCGCACGCTGTCGGGCGCGGCGATCACGGCGACCTGCGCCACCGCCGCGTGGCCGGCGAGGGCGGCTTCGACTTCCAGCGCGGCGATGTTCTCGCCGGCCCGGCGGATGATGTTCTTCCGGCGGTCGACGAAGTGCAGGCTGCCGTCGTCGCCGCGCCGCACGCAGTCCCCGGTGTGGAACCAGCCGTCGCGCCACGCTTCGGCGGTGGCCGCCTCGTCCTTCAGGTAGCCGGAGAAAAAGCCGCGCCGCGGATCCGCGCCCGAATGGCGCACGAGGAGCTCTCCCGTGTCCGGGACGATATGAAGGTCCAGGTCGGGCCGCGGCTTGCCGACGCAGCGGGTGCCGACGTGGCGCGGCTCGCGGCTCGCGGCGACCAGCGCGCCGCCGCCGGTCTCGGTCATCGCCCAGGCTTCGACCAGCGGAAAGCCGAAGCGCGCCTCGAAGGCTGCATGGTCTTTTGGATTGGCGTTGGCGCCGTAGCCGAAGCGCACGCCATGGGCGCGATCGTGCGGGCTTGGCTCGAGCTGCAGAAGGATCGCCGGCATCACGCCGAGATAGTGGACGATGGTGGCGCGCGAGTCGACGACGTCGCGCCACCAGGTCTTCGGATGGAAGCGATCGAGCTGCACCACGCAGCCAGCGGTGAGGATCATCGCCGTGGTCGACACGGCGAGCGCGTTCATGTGGAACAGCGGCAGCGGCGTGATGAGCCGTTCCTCGCCGAAGCGAAGCGCGCAAAGGCCGCCCTCGTCCACATAGCGCTGGCCGACGTTGAGGAAGTAGAAGTTGCTGAGCAGGCAGCCCTTCGGTTTCCCGGTCGTGCCCGAGGTATACAGCAGGGCGCACTCGGACGCGTCGCCGGGCCGGGGCGCTGCCGGTGGATCGAACCGGACGAGGGAAGGGGCGTCGACCACCAGGGCGGCCTCGCTATGCGAGAGAACGTAATCCAGCTCGGCGCGGTGGTAGTCGGGGTTCACCGGCACGACGGAGGCGCCGAGCGAGTTGAGCGCGAGGAAGTGGAGCAGGAACTCGGCGCAGTTCGGCAGCTTGAGCGCGACCCGATGGCCGGCGCCGTAGCCTTTGCTCGCGTAGATGCGCGCGATCGACGCGGCGCGATCGGCCGCCTGAGCGTAGGTCAGCTCGAGCTTTTCCGGGTAGACCTGCAGGAATGGCTTGTCGCCGTGCGCGCGGGCGGTTCGCTCGAACGCCGTGTAGACCGTCGTCACCGGACAGTATTATGAGCAAATTCAAGGAGCGCTGATGATCCCAGAGCAGACCTTCTTCCCCGACCCCGCGCTCGATCGCGCCTTTGGCGTCGTCATGGCCCTCGCGCAGGAAGTCTGGGTGCTGCGAGATCGCGTCGCCGCCATGGAGGCCCAGCTCGCCGAGCGCGGCGTGCTCGACGTCGCGAGACTGGATGAAGAGCCGCGGGGCGACCCTCGCGCCGCCGAGCGAGAGGCGTTCGTTGCCCACCTGATGCAAAACCTGCTCGGCCAGCAACAGTCGAAGGGCTCGAGATGACGGTGGACGGGCGCGCCTTCGCCGCCGGGCAGGCCTTCCTCCTGTCGGCGAAGAGCTATTGGACGCGCACGCTCTATCCGGCGCTGCGCGAGGAGTACGACAAATCCCCGACCGCGCTGTCGGAGAGCGTGCTGTACCAGTACTTCTGCTGGCTCGAGCGCCATCTGCAGCGCTACAAGTATTCCGGGCGCTATGGCTTGCAGCCGTATCACGCGCAGGATCGCGAGCGCCTCGAAGCATCGCTGCGGGACGCGCGCGCCGAAGTCCAGGAGGGCTTCCCGTATCCGGAGTACTACACGCGGATCGATATCCACCAGCATCCCGGCGGCGTCTGGAGCGATCCGATCGCGGGGTTCGTCTATGAGCGAGGCGCGCGCAGCACGACGCCACTCGCGGGGCAACGCCATCGCGACCTGCACGCGCGGCTGACGGCGGCGGCGCTGGAGCGCTGTCCGGCACCGGCGCGGGTGCTCGACATGGGATGCGGCTTCGGCAAGAGCACGCGCCCCTTCTACGAGGCGCTCGGGCCGGGCAAGGTCGAAGGCATCGATCTTTCGGCGCCGTGCCTGCGGCTCGCGGCGCGCGACGCGGCTGGCGGGGCGCGGTTCCGGCAAGTCGACGCTTCGCGCACGGACTATCCGGATGCGAGCTTCGACCTCGTGACCTCCACGATGCTGCTGCACGAGCTGCCGCCGGCGGTGGTGGAGAAGACGCTCGCCGAAAGCGCGCGGCTCCTCAAGCCGGGTGGCAGGATGGTGCACCTCGATTTCCTTCCTGCGCCGGACGAATTCAGCCGGCTGATCCATTTCGGGCACGCGCGGCGCAACAACGAGCCCTACATGGAGCCGCTCGCACGCATGGATCTCGCGGCGCTGCTCGAGCGCCTGGGTTTCCGCGACGTCGAGATCCGCCCGTTCGAGGAGGCCGACGGCGTGCTCGCCGCCGGATACAAGTACTGGCGCTTCCCGTGGGCTTTGATTTCCGCGGAACGGTAGGTAACATCCGACCGACAGGGGGATAAATCGTGAAGAGTTCGTTCAGGATCGCAGCACTTGCGCTTTGCGCACTCACCGCCGTTCCGGCGGCGGCGCTGGACACCATCACCGCTACCCACGTCTTTCCCGCATCGCTCATCTACTCGCGCAGCTTCCTCGAGTACGTGAAGAAGGCGAACGAGGCGGGCAAGGGCGTGTTCACCATCCAGGTCCGCGGCGGGCCGGAAGCGATCGGCATGATGGAGCAGCCGGGCGCCGTGAGAAGCGGCGTGGTCGACATGGTGTATTCGCCGTGCGCCTTCTACGCCGCCGTCGTGCCGGAGTGCGACGCGGTGAGCGCGAGCTCGGTCGACGGTCCCGCCGCGCGCAAGAACGGCGGCACGGAGCTGCTCGACCAGATCCATCAGAAGCGCATGGGCGTGAAGCTCCTCGGCTGGGTCGACAGCGGCATCCGCTTCGATCTGTGGTCGACCAAGGAGCCCAAGTTCGATTCCAGCGGCAAGATCGACATCCGCGGCTTCAAGGTGCGCGGCAATCCGATCTACAACGCCTTCCTCACCAACTATCTCGGCGCGCAGGTCATCAACCTGAATTCGTCCGACCTCTTTACCGCCCTCGAGCGCGGCACGGTGGACATCACGGCCTGGACGCAGATCGGCCTGATGGACCTCAACTGGGATCGCTACATCCGCTATCGCATCCTGCCCGACTTCTTCGAGACCGACCTGATGATCATGGTCAACCTGAAGAAGTGGAACGCGCTGTCGCCGAAGACGCGCGACATCCTGCAGCGCGTGGCGATCGAGCACGAGACCTCGAGCGAGCGGGCGCTGGCCGAGCTGTGGAAGAAGGAGCAGGCCGAGCTCGCCAAGCGCGGTATCAAGACGGTGTCGCAGTCGGAGGAGGCGTCCCGCAATTTCGTTGCCGGCGCGCGCAACGAGAGCCTAAAGCGCATGAAGGAGCGCATGGAGAAGTCCGGCGGCATGGAGAACTTCGAGAAGGTGATCCAGCTCTTCACGCCCGGCCCGCTGCCCAAGTAAGCGGGTTTTGCGTCTCCTCGCCAAGGCCTACAACGCCATGCTCTACAGCATGGCGTGGCTGGCGGCGTTTCTCATCGCCGCCATGATGGGGACGATCACGTTCGATGTGGCGGTGCGCAACTTCGGCTATCAGAGCTCGGCGCACCTTTTCACTTTCACCGAGTACGCGCTGCTCATCGTGCCCTGCCTCGGCGCGCCGTGGCTCGTGCGCGAGAAGGGGCATATCTACGTCGAGATCCTGCTCATGCATCTCAAGCCGGCGGCGCGGCGCTGGCTCATGCGCTTCATCGGCGTCGCGTGCGTGCTCGTGTGCCTGGTGATCGCGTGGTATGGCTTCGGCATCACGATCTCGGACTTCCAGAACAACGAAAAGGACGTGCGTTCCTTCGACATGCCGCGCTGGATGATCGTCGGCTGGATTCCGCTTTCGTTCCTGATGATGGCGATCGAGTTCGCGCGCTTCCTCGTGCGCGGGGAGGATTTCCTCTCCTCGGTGGCCGAAACGCTGGGCAGCTAGGCGATGGCCTGGTACTGGGTGGCGTTGATTCTCTTCGGCTCGGCGCTCGGGCTGATGTTCCTCGGCATCCCGGTGGCGGTCGGCTTCTTCATCACCAACGTGATCGCGGCGATGCTCTTCATGGGCGGCCCGATCGGCATCCAGCAGATCGTCAACAACGGCTTCGGCGCGATGACCAACTTCGCCCTCGTGCCGATCCCCATGTTCCTTTTCATGGGCGAGCTCTTCTATCACACCGGGCTCGCCACCCGATGTTTCAACGCGGCCGACAAGCTCCTCGGCAATATCCGCGGCCGTCTGGCGTACGTCACGCTGATCGGCGGCACCGCGTACGCCGGTCCGGCGGGCTCGTCCATGGGCGCGTGCGCGCTGCTCGGACGCCTCATGGTGCCGGACATGATGAAGCGGGGCTACAGCAAGTACCTCTCGCTCGGGCCGATCATGGGCGTCGGCGGCCTCGCGGTGATCATTCCGCCCTCGGCGCTCACGGTGCTGCTCGCGACGCTCGGGCGCACCGACGTGGGCGACCTGCTGGTGGCGGGCGTGGTGCCGGGGTTCATCCTCGCCACCATGTACGGCGTGCTGATCTGGGCGTGGACGGTGATCGATCCGGACGCGGCGCCGATGTACCAGGCCGATCAGGTGAGCGCGCGCGAGAAGTGGCGGCTGTTCTTCGTCGACGTGGTGCCGATGATCGTGATCATCGTCTTCTCCGTCATCATCATGATCACCGGATGGTCGACCCCGACCGAGGCGGCGGCGCTCGGCGCGGTATCGGTCATCATCGCCGCGGCCTGCTACGGCGACATGACGTGGAAGGCGTTCGTCAAGTCGCTCGACGGCGCGCTGCGCGTGACGGTGATGGCGTTCCTCGTCATCCTCGGCTCGGCGACCTTCGCTCA
>DATMIG010000539.1:0-11389 GCA_035554335.1 Burkholderiales bacterium | reverse complement strand
TGCTTCCAGCCCAGTTCCGCCATCGGCTTCGCGCGCCCGCCGGCGTCGCGCGCATGGGCCGAAGCCGCGGTGCCGTCGACCACGCGCTTCATGATGCCCTGCAGGATGGCGGCGATGCGGAACAGGTTATAGGCCAGATAGAAATCCCAGTGGGATGGATCGATGCCGTCGCGACCGGTGCGGCGGCAGTACGCGCGCACATATTCCGCCTCGGTGGGTATGCCGAGTTGCGCCAGATCAAGTCCGGCGATGCCGCGGAACTGCCCCGGCGGGATGTGCCAGCTCATGCAGTGATAGGCGAAGTCGGCGAGCGGATCGCCCAGCGTCGAGAGCTCCCAGTCGAGCACCGCGAGGATCTTCGGCTGCGTCGGATGGAAGATGACGTTGTCCAGCCGGTAGTCGCCGTGCACGACCGTGGTGGCCGTCTCCGGCGGAATGTTCTTCGGCAGCCACGCGATGAGGTTGTTCATCGCCTCCATCGGCTCGGTCTCGGACGCCTGGTACTGCTTCGACCAGCGCGCGACCTGGCGCTCGATGTAGTTGCCGGGCTTGCCGAACGATTCGAGGCCGAGCTGCCGGTAGTCGAGCGTATGCAGGAGCGCGATGACGCGATTCAGCTCGTCCCAGATCTCGAAGCGCTGCGCCTGCGTCATGCCGGGCAGGCTCTGGTCCCATAGCACGCGCCCGTCGACGAACTCCATGACATAGAACGCCGTGCCGATGACGCCGTCGTCCTCGCACAGCACCACGGATCTGGCCACCGGAAAACCGGCACCGTGCAGCGCCGAGATGACCCGGTATTCGCGGTCGACTGCGTGGGCGGACGGCAGCAGCTTGCCCGGCGGCTTGCGGCGCAGGACGTACTTCCTGCCGTCGGCGGCGGTGAGGCGGTACGTCGGGTTCGACTGGCCGCCCTTGAACTGCTCGATCGCCGGGATCCGCAAGCCGAGAAATTTCTCGAGGGATGCGACGTCGATGCGATGGCGCTCCTCGACCGGCTTCGTGCCGATGAACTGCTCGAACATGGAGGCCGAAGCTTACCCTACGAAATTCGGGGTCAGTGCGCTAATGCCCCGAAGGATGTGGTGCGTTCGACCCCGCATTTCGAACCTGCAGCCAGAATGTGACCGGACCGTCGTTCACCAGGCTCACCGTCATGTCGGCACCGAAACGCCCGGTTTTGGTGACGACCAACTTGGAGATTTGTTCCACAAACCGGTCGAACAAGCGCCGGCCCTCGTCCGGAGCGGCGGCGCTCGAGAAGCTCGGGCGCAGGCCGCTCGCGGTGTCGGCGGCGAGCGTGAACTGGGAGACCGCCAGCAGCTCGCCCTTCACGTCTTTGAGCGACAAGTTCATCTTGCCATTGGCGTCGGAAAAGATGCGGTACGCCGCGACGCGATCGGCGAGGCGCCGCGCGGTATCGTCGGTATCGCCGCGCTCGACGGCGACGAGCGCGAGGACGCCCTTGCCGATGGACGCGATCTCCTCGCCCTCGACGCCCACGGCGGCGCGAGAGACGCGCTGGATCAGGGCGATCAAGCGATGATGTCGGGGATCAGCCGCGCGCGCAGCTTCTGGATCTGGTCCTTGAGGACGAGCTTGCGCTTCTTCAGCCGCTGCAGCTGAAGCTGGTCCTGCTTGGGGTCGCTGGCGAGGCGGTTGATCACGTCATCGAGATCGTGGTGCTCGATCTCGAGGGCGTGGAGGCGCTCCTGGATCTGCGCCTTTTCCTCTTCGGTCAGAGGGAGGTCGGTCACCTGTGACAAACGTCATGCCGGGAGGGGGAATCGTATCCCTATACTGGGTACGCGCAAACCCCCTGCCATGCAGCGCAACGACTACGACATCACGGGGTCGATCCCGACCACGCAGGCGCCCGCCGTCGGGCGCGAGGTCGTTCGCCTCTATCACCAGGCGTATCCGCACGCGTCGAGCGCCCCGCTCGAGCGCGCGTTCGCGGAAGTCGAGCTCATGTACACCGGCCGCTATCCGGACTACGAGCCGTGCGACACCGAATACCACGACATTCAGCACGTGCTCGACGTGACGCTCGCGATGGCGCGCCTCATGCACGGCTACGAGAAAAGCCGCGACCGCGACGCCGAAGCGCTCGGCC
Source organism: Burkholderiales bacterium (assembly GCA_035554335.1). Taxonomy (GTDB): domain Bacteria; phylum Pseudomonadota; class Gammaproteobacteria; order Burkholderiales; family SG8-39; genus SCGC-AG-212-J23. Next base: position 9,273 of record DATMIG010000539.1, on the reverse strand, counting down.
CGTCGCTCTTCGTCGCCGGCGCGCTCGGCGCCCTGTTCCACGATTTCGGCTATCTGCGCCGGCGAAACGACCATCGCCACAAATACGGCGCCGAATACACGATGACGCACGTGTCGCGCAGCGCCGCGTTCCTGCGCCGGTACATGCGCAAGCTCGGCTTCCGCGACGAGCTGGCGAAGCTCGCCGCCACGCTGCACATTTCACCGGCTACGAGCGCAAGGCGCACGCCATCCGCATCGGGCGCGGCGTGCCGCGGCTCGTCGGGCAGATGCTCGGCACCGCGGACATCATCGCGCAGATGTCGGACCGCTGTTATCTCGAGAAATGCCGCGACCGGCTGTATCCGGAATTCGTACTGGGCGCGCTCGGCGCGCCGAAGAAGGGCCCGCAGCTGCCGTCCTTCGCCTCGGGCGACGAGCTGGTCGCCCGCACGCCCGCGTTCTACGAGGGCGCGACGCGCCGGCTGAACGGCGACCTGGGCGGAAGCTACGTCTACGCCGAGCGCTACTTCGACGGCGAGAATCCCTATATCGACGGCATGGGGAAGAACGTCAGCCATGCCGCCCAGCCGGCGCCGGTGCTGCGCCGCCAGCCGCCCTATACGTTGTTGCCCCACGTCCAGCCCTATCCGCGGGATCTGATCGGCCTAGGGCATTAGTTCTCATGTACCATTGCGCCCCTTCGGATTCCATCCGGGCGCAAACACCATGAAACGCAAATACGGCGCGGCCAGGAGCCGCGAGACGATCGCCGAGCAACGCATGCGCGAGGCGGCACAGCAGATGCAGGACAATAGTCACAACTACGGCTCGACCTCACGCATGGGCGCGGTCTCGCGCGGCAAAGTGCGCAGCCGAGCGGCACGGGCGGGTGGCCGGAAGTAATTCCCTGAGCCGAACGGCCTTTCCGGCCGAGGCTTATCGATAAAGCGGGGCCGCGCATGATGCATGCGTGGCCGGCGCCTTCCAGATTCGCGCACTGAAAAAAGCTTCCCGCATCCTCGGCAGCCCCGAGCGGCTGTGCGGGCTGCTGGACGCGCCGCACGCCGCCTTCTACCGCTGGATGGAAGGCGAGGAATCGATGCCGGTTGCCTATTTCGGCCTGGTGCTCGACTTCCTCGCCGACATGGAGAAGGGCGCGACGCTCGTCGGCTCCGGCGAATCCACCGGCATCCGCCTTCCGTAGTTAAGCTAGCCGGGTGAGGCTCCTCACCTGGAATACCCAGTGGTGCCGCGGCATCGATGGCAAAGTCGATCCCGCCCGCATCGTGCGCGAAGCGAAGCGCCTCGCCGATCCCGACGTCATCTGCCTGCAGGAGATCAGTGCCGGCTTCGCCGATCTTGAAGGCACCACCGGCGAAGACCAGGTCGCGGCGCTCGAGCGCGAGCTCGCCGGCTACGCCGTCTTCTTCGTCGCCGCGGTGGACATTCCCGGACCCGGCGGCCGCAACCGATTCGGCAACGTCATCGCTTCGCGCCTGCCGGTGGGCCGCGTGATGCGTCATTCGTTGCCCTGGCCGCCGACCGACGCACCGAGCATGCCGCGCGCCGCGCTCGAAGTGGTCGTGCACACGGGCTTCGGCCCGGTGCGCGTGACGACCACGCACCTCGAGTACTACTCCAACCGGCACCGCACGGCGCAGATCGAGCGGCTGCTCGAAGTGCATGCTGACCGCAATCGCGAAGAGTTGCGCAGCGATGACGAAGGCCCCTACCGCCGCCAGCAGTACGCGGCGAGCGCGATCGTCTGCGGCGACTTCAACCTGCCGCCGGAAGATGCGCTGCATGCGCGATTCACGCAGACCTTCGCGGACGCATGGCAGGCGCTCAATCCCGGAAAACCGCACCCGCACACCTTCCGCGTTCATGAGCGCGATGTAGACCAGTCGCCATACTGCTGCGACTACATCTTCGTCTCGAAGGACCTCGCGCCTCGCCTACGCGCCATCTCGATCGACGGCGCAAACCAGGCGTCAGACCACCAGCCGGTTAGCGTCGAGCTGCGATAAGAGAGCGCAGCGCTTCCACGCGCTTGCGGTTGACGCCGAAATCGCGCCTCCCAAGGCGCGACGCCGAGCGCACATGCACCAGGCCAGCCCGCTCGTCGTAGAAAAGCTCGAGGTCATCGACATAGCGAAGGAGCCGCGTGCGGTATTCCGCGTAGAGGTAGTTCGCGGCCGCGGTGATGACGGTCGAGCGCTCCATGGATTCGACCGCCCTGCGCAGATCCGGCATCGCGCCGCGGAAGCTGATGGGCGCGATGTAGTGCTCGCGATCGGCGGGATCGGCCTGCGACGAGACGCAGTTCGGCGAGCGCTTGCAGGGCGCGAGGCGGCCATCCTTCACGCCAAGGTCGGTCGGCCGCCGCCAATTGAACATCGCGGCGATGCTACCATCCGATGAACGGAGGGTTGCCATGGAAATCTCGGCACAACAGCTCGCGGAACTTCTTCTCGGCATCGCACGCGCCCAGGCGGGGATCATCCAGGGGCTCGAGAACGAGATGGCCGGCGTGCGCAGCGGCCGCATCATCCCGGCGCTGCAGAACGTCGCCCACCTGCGCGACCATCCGCAGCCGACGCTCACCGACCTGCCGGTGCGAGTGCTGCTTGGCACGCTCGGCCGCCAGGTGCCGGACGCGGCGTCCTTGGTCCGGGATCTGGAACGGCTGCTCGGCGGTGGAACTGCTCCTGCCGCCGCGGCGCCCGCCGAGCCGACCCCCGAGCCCTCCGGCGAGACGCTCGACTTCAGCAAGCCCTCGTAGCGCATGCTCGGCCGGCTCCTGCGCGACCTGCTCGCGAGCGGCAGGCCGGAGCGGCTGATCGCGCTCGGTGAGCGAGCCTTCGATGCGGGCGACTACCCCGGCGCGGCCGATCACCTCTCTCGCGCGCTCACGCGCATTCCGGCGGACGACAAGCGGCGCACGCCACTCGAGCTGCGCCTCGCCATCTCGCTCCAGGAGTGCAAGCGCGTTCCGGAGGCCGAGAAGCTGCTGCGCGCCATGCTCGAGCGCGATGCGAACCTGTCCGGGGCGCTGATCCAGCTCGCCATGCTGCATTTCATGGCTGGCGATGCCAAGGATGCACGCCGCCTGATGGATCGCTACGTCGCGCGGCACGCGGACGCCGGCTCGCGCCTCAAGCGCGCGCTGATGCTGCCGGTGATCCTGGAGTCGAACGAGCAGGTCGACCGCCTGCGCAAGCAGCTGGAGCGCGACCTCGACCAGCTGGCGACCGAGCGCGTGAAGCCGCTCGCGCATCCGGAAGGCGAGGTGCTGCTCACGCAGTTCTATCTCGCCTACCACGCGCGCAATAATCGCAACCTCTTCCGCAAGCTCTGCCGCACGATTCGCGCGCACTACCACACGCGCACCGAGATCGGCCGCCGCCTGTTCGCGCACGGCGCGAAGCTGCGCGTCGGCTTCGTCTCGAGCTTCTTCCACTCGCATTCGGTCGGCCGCACGACCCATGGCTTGATCCGCGACCTGCCGCGCGACCGGTTCGACGTTCACGTGTTCGCCATCACGCCGCACAACGACGCCATGGCGCACACGATCCGTGCGTCGGCGGACCGCTACGCCACGCTGCCGGGCGACGTCGACCGGGCGCGCGAGGCGATCGAGGCGGCGCAGCTCGACATCCTCGTCTTCGCCGACATCGGCATGCATCCGGTGACGACATTCCTCGCGTTCTGGCGCATGGCCCCGCTGCAGCTGACCACCTGGGGCCATTCGGTGACGAGCGGCGTCGACACCATCGACCACTACGTCTCGTCCGACGCGATCGAGCCGCCTAATGCGCAGGAGCTCTACAGCGAGAAGCTCCTGCGCATGCCGGGCTACTTCCTGCCGCGCTACGAGCGCCCCGCCCCTGCGCGTGCAGCCGCCGCCGGCGGCAACCATGTCTATTTCTGCCCGCAGAGCCTGTTCAAGCTGCATCCCGATTTCGATCGGGCGCTGAAAGGCATCCTGGACCGCGATGCCAAGGGAGAGGCCCTGCTGCTCGGCGGCAACCCGCGATGGGAGGAGGCCATCCGGGCTCGTCTCGCGCGCACGCTGGGCGACGCGGTGCGGCGCGTGCGGTTCATGCCGCCGGCGTCGCATGCGGCATTCCTGGGGCAGATCGCGGCCGCCGACGTGATCATCGATCCGTTCCATTTCGGCGGCTGCAACACGAGCTGCGAGGCGCTCGCGCTCGGCGTGCCGGTGGTGACGCTACCGTCGTTCCAGCTGCCGGGCCGCTTCACCATGGGCCTCTACCGCGAGATGGGCATCGACGCCTGCATCGCGCAATCGGAAGAGGATTTCGTCGCCCGCGCGGTGCGTTTCGCCACCGAGCCGGACCACCGCCGCGCCGTATCGGCACAGATCCTAGAGCGCGCGCCGGCGCTTTTCGACCGCCCGGACACCGGGCGCATCCTGGGCGACGAGCTGCTGCGCCTCGCCGAAAGCCGCCGCTAGACCAGCTTGCCGACGCGCTGCTCGAGCAGCGCCCAGGCCTTGTCGCCGTACACGCCCTTCCAGCGGGCATAGAACGCGCCGAGCTGGCGGCGGAAGCCGCTGGTGTCGGTCTCGTTGACCACCATGCCCTTGCCTTTCAGCACCTCGAGCGCCCCGGCGTCGATCTTCGCCACGTCCTCGCGCTGCGCGAGCGCCGCCGCATCCGCGTGCCTGGTGATCACGCGGCGCAGATTCCCCGGCAGCCCGTACCACTTCTCGAGGTTCGCGTTCAGCGTAAAGCCTGACCACCAGTGGTTGGTGATGCTGAGATAGGTCTGCACTTCGTAGAGCTTGAGCAGCACGATGATCTGGTACGGATCGGTCTGGCCGTCGACCACCTGCTCCTTCAGCACCTTGTAGAGCTGGTTGAGCGTGAAAGTCTTCGGCTGCGCGCCGATCGACTGGAAGAAGTCGACCGTCATCTTCTGGAACGGCGTGCGGATCGGCATGCCCTTCAGGTCGTCGACGGTCCGGATCGGCCGCGTGCGCGTGGTGAGCTGGTGGAAGCCGTTGTCGAAGCCGAGGCGGAACTGGTAGATGCCCTTCGACGACATCTCGCTGCGGATGTAGTCGCCCATGTCGCCGTCGAGCGCGGCGAAGACTTCCTTCGAGTTCCTGAACGTGAAGGGCAGCCCGGGCATCTCGGTCACCGGGACGAGCGGCCCCCAGACGTTGCCCGCCATGTACATCTCGAGCTCGCCCTTGCGCACCATCTCGATCATCTGGTTGTCGGAGCCGAGCACGCCCGCGCCATGCACCTCGATCTGCATGATCCCCTTGGTCTCGGCCGCGACGCGGTCCGCCATCTCCTTCAGGCGGAGGTAGTTCGGGCTGTCGAGCGGCTGGCTCAAGCCCAGCCGGTAGCGGTAGGTCTCCTTCCTGGTGGCGCAGCCGGCGAGGGCCGCGGCGCCGACGCCGGCGACGAAGCTCCGCCTGTTCATCAGCTAAGCCCCGTCACCGGCAGGGCGGCGCCATGAACGGCGCGCGCCGCGTCGGAGCACAGGAACGCGATCACGTCGGCGAGCGCTTCCGGCGCGACCCACTTGCGCGGATCGGCATCCGGCATGGCGGCGCGGTTCTCCGGCGTGTCGATGATGGTCGGCAGCACGCAGTTCACGTTGATGTTCTTCTCGCGCAGCTCCGCCGCCATCGTTTCCGTCAGCCGAATCACTGCGCTTTTCGACGCGATGTAGGCGCCCATCTGCGCCGCGCCCTTTTGCGCGGCGAAGGCGCCGATATTGACGATCTTGCCGCCGCCCGCCTTCAGCATCAGCGGCACCACCACACGCGACATGTTGATCACCGTGCGCGCGTTGAGGTCCATGAGGAAGCTCCAGTCCTTGTCGCTCGTCTCGTGCACCGGCGTGCCCATGCGGAAGCCGCCGGCGATGTTGCAGAGCACGTCGACGCGCTCGACGCTCTTCAACGCCGCGCGGATGCTTTCCATGTCGAGGAGATTCACGCCGCTCTTCACGTCGAGCGGCACGAGCTTGTCCCTGGCGAACGCCTGCGCCACCGCTTTTCCCAGATTGCCGGATGCACCGGTGATGACGACGGTGCGCATCAGAAGTCCTTCGGCTCGGGCGGGAAGTTCGGCTGGCGCTTCTCGCGTAGCGACGCGAGGCCCTCTTTCACCTCTGGCCCGGTAAACCCGAGCACCTCGAGCGCAAGCGACGCATCGAAGGCGGGGCCGGCCATGCGCAGCCAGTTGTTGAGCGTGTACTTGGTCCAGCGCAGCGCAGTCTGCGGGCCGGCGGCGAGCTTGCGCGCCACCTCCAGCGCCTTTTCACGCAGCTCGCTTTCCTCGCATGTGAGCGAGACGAGCCCGAGCCGCTCCGCTTCCTCGCCACTGATCGTGTCGCAGGTCAGGAGGTAGTACTTCGCTTTCGCCATCCCGCAAAGCAGCGGCCACACGATCGCCGCGTGGTCGCCCGCCGCCACGCCGAGGCGCGTGTGACCGTCGATCAGGCGCGCGTTCTTCGCCGCGATGGAAATGTCCGCCATCAGTCCGGCGGCGAGTCCGGCCCCGACTGCCGGCCCGTGGATCGCCGAGACGATGATCTTCGAGCAATTGAGCATGTTGAACACGAGGTCGCGCGCCTCGCGCCATACGCGCGCCCGCGCGGCGAAATCGCGCGTCATGTCCTCGACCATCTGCATGTCCCCGCCGGCGGAGAAACCTTTGCCCGCGCCGCGAATGACCGCGACGCGCGTCTGCGGATCACGATCGACGTCGAGCCAGATGCGCGCCATCTCGCCGTGCGCGCGCGTCGTCGCCGTGGCGAGCTTGCCCTCCTCGCCCATCACGATCTCGAGAATGCCGCCGTCCAGGCGGCGAACGTGCAGGTCCTGGTACGAGGAGTAATCCATCGGGGCATTCTACAATTCACGCCGATGTTCACTCCGAGCGTCGAACTCCCTGGCTTTCCGTACGCGCCGCGTTACACGACCTGGCGCGACTGGCGCGTCGGCTACGTCGACGAGGGCAAGGGCGATCGCGCCTTCCTCTGCCTGCACGGCGAGCCGACGTGGAGCTATCTCTACCGGCGCATGATCCCGCGCTTCCCCGGCCGCGTCGTCGCGCCGGATCTCATCGGCTTCGGGCGCTCGGACAAGCCGGCGGACGAGGCGCTGTACACGTTCGACTTCCACCGCCAGTTCCTGCTCGATTTCATCACCCGCCTGGAACTGGCGCATGTGGTTTTGGTGGTGCAGGACTGGGGCGGCCTGCTCGGCCTCACGCTGCCGATGGACCTGCCGCAGATCGAAGGTCTCTTCATCATGAACACCACGCTCGGCACCGGCGACGTGCCGCTGAGCGAAGGCTTCATCGCGTGGCGCGGCTACGTGGCGAAGAATCCGGACCTCGCCTGCGGCAAGCTGCTGGCGCGCGCGTGCCCGCACCTGACACCGGCGGAAGCGGCGGCATACGACGCGCCCTATGCGGATGCGAAGTCCAAGGCCGGCGTGCGGCGCTTCCCGCAACTGGTCCCTCAACACTTTGACGATCCGGGCGCAGCGCTGTCGAGGAAGGCACGCGACTGGCTATCGAATTCATGGCGCGGCGAGACGTTCATGGCGGTGGGCGCGAAGGATCCGGTGCTCGGGCCGCCGGTGATGAACCAGCTGCGCAGCTGGATTCGCGGCGCGCCGGAGCCGGTGGTGATCGAAGAAGGCGGACACTTTCTCCAGGAATGGGGCGACGAGGTGATGGATCGATGGTTGCGTACGACGACGTAGCGAAGGCACATGAGCGCATCAAGGGCGTCGCGCATCGCACGCCGGTGCTCACGTCCAGCGTCACCGACGCGCGCGTGGGCGCGAAGCTCTTTTTCAAGGCCGAGAACTTGCAGCGCATGGGCGCGTTCAAGTTCCGCGGCGCGTATAACGCGCTTTCCCAACTGGATGCATCCCACAGAAGGCAAGGGGTGCTCGCCTTCTCATCGGGCAATCACGCCCAGGCGGTGGCGCTCGCCGGGAAACTGCTCGGCATAAAGACCTTGATCGTGATGCCGGAGAATGCGCCGAAGGTGAAGCTGCAGGCGACGCGCGGCTATGGCGCCGAGGTGGTGACCTATCGGATGGACGAGGATCGCGAGACCGTGGCCCATCGCGTGGCCAAGGAGCGCGGCATGGTCACCATCCCGCCGTTCAACCATCCGCACATCGTCGCCGGGCAGGGCACGGCGGCCAAGGAAATGCTGGAAGAGACTGGACCGCTCGACATGCTGCTCGTGCCGTGCGGCGGTGCCGGCCTTCTCTCGGGCTGCGCCATCGCCGCGAAGCAGCTCGCGCCGAACTGTCGCGTGATCGGCGTCGAGCCGGCGAAGGGCGATGACGTGACTCAGTCGTTCCGCAGCGGCAAGATCGTCAAGATCCCGGTGCCCGACACCATCGCCGACGGCGCGCGCACGCAGGCGCCGGGCACGATCACCTTTCCGCTGGTGCAGCGCTACGTGGACGAAATGGTGACGGTCACCGATGAGGAGCTGCTGCCCGCCATGTTCTGGCTCTGGGAGCGGATGAAGATCGTGGTGGAGCCGACCGGTGCGCTCGGCTTCGCGGCCGCCTTCCATGCCAAGGTGCCCGTGAAAGGGCGCATCGGCGTGGTGCTATCCGGCGGAAACGTCGACCTTCGCTGGGCGGCCGCGCAGATGAACAAAGGCTAGCACCGCCGCGCCGACGATCGTCGCCGCGATCGTCACGTCGAAGCGCGGCGACACGGTCGCCACCGCGCAGGCCATGAGGAGCAGGCGAAGCGGCCACGCGATGAGGCGCAGGCCGACGTAGCCCTGCATGGCGAACGAAGCGAAGGTCACCATCGCCACCGCGAACACGGTGCATTCGACGATGTAGACGAGGCCGCCTTCCATGTTGAGGCCGGGGTTGAATAGGAAGTAGAAGGGCAGGATGAAGCCGCCGATGGCGAGCTTCACCGCGTACGGCCCCAGCGCCATCGGGTTCACGCCGGCGATCGCGCCGGCGGCGAAGTTCGCCACCGCGACCGGCGGCGTGATGGCCGACAGGCAGGCGAAGTACAGCATGAAGAGATGCGTCTGCATCTCCGGCAGGTTGAACACGCCGCGCAGCACCGGCGCGAGGAGCGCCGCGCCCATGATGTAGACCGCCGGCGTGGGCATCCCCATGCCGAGGAGGATCAGGAACACGGCCGACAGGATGAGCGTCGGCGCGAGGTAGCCGCCGGAGATCATGCTGATGAGCAGGGTGAACTTGCCGGCGAGCGCGCTGATCTCGATGGCGCCGATCACCACGCCC
>DATMIG010000538.1:0-3625 GCA_035554335.1 Burkholderiales bacterium | reverse complement strand
ATATCACGATCACTGCCGCCGCCAGCGCGCTAACGACTCCGCCTGTCGCGAGCGCAGCACCGGCAGTGAAGGCGAGATCGGCAAGAACCTGCTTTGTTGTGACGTTGAGCTTGGGTTGCATGATCGGCATTCCAGCAGCCGATTGCGACCGTCCGGCGTAGTCGTTCTGGCGCAGCGCGGACCAATAATGGCAAAGCGCGGGCGCGCCGCAACGCGCTGACGTCGCAGCGTTATAGTCGCGGCCATGGCACGAACGGTTGCAATAGTCGAAGACGACGCGGCGATCCGCGCGAATTACGCCGACATGCTGAAGAAGCACGGCTACCAGGTGAGCACGTACGGCGATCGCAAATCCGCGGCGGCCGGATTCCGCACGCGGCTGCCGGACCTCGCGCTCCTCGACATCGGCCTTGGCGACGAGCCCGACGGCGGCTTCACGCTGTGCCGCGAGCTGCGCGCGATGTCGGCCGCGCTGCCGATCATCTTCCTCACCGCGCGCGACAGCGACTTCGACCTGGTGTCGGGCCTGCGCATGGGCGCGGACGACTACCTCACCAAGGACGCGAGCATGCCGCAGCTCCTCGCGCGCATCAGCGCCCTCTTCCGCCGCGCCGACCTGCTGCGCGAGCCGCCGGCGTCCGAGGAGGTGCTCGAGCGCGGCCCGCTGCGCCTCGACATGAAGCGCTTCATCGCCACGTGGGGCGAGAAAGCCGTGGATTTGACGCTGACGGAATTCTGGCTAGTGCATTCGCTCGCGCGCTTCCCCGGCCACGTGAAGGACCGCGAGCAGCTGATGCGCGACGCGCACATCGTGGTCGACGACGCCACCATCACGTCGCACGTGAAGCGCATCCGCCGCAAGTTCCAGGCGGCCGATGCCAAGTTCAACGCCATCGACGCCGTCTACGGCATGGGATACCGCTGGAATTCGGGCGGATGAGCCTGCGCATTCAAGTCGTGCTGGTGGCGCTGGTTCTCGCGGTCATTCCCCTGGTCGGCTACGTGCACGTGAAGCAGATGGAGAAGCTGCTGCGCGACGGCCAGGAGCAGGCGCTCCTCGCCACCGCGCGCGCCATCGCCACCGCGCTGCACGACCGCCCGCAGCTCCTCGAATTGCGCGCCGGCCAGCCGGCGTCGGGCGAGATGCAGCTGATACTGAAGAGCCTGGCGCGCGCGGACTCGCGCATCTGGATCGTGGACCAGAACCAGCGCCTGCTCGCCATCGCCGGCGACCTGAAGCGGCCCTCGCCGCCGCCCGAGCCGGGACCGCTCGAGCTCGCCGTGCGCCTGGTGCGCCCGGTGACGAACTTCGTGCTCGAGCCGCCGACGCAGGACTTCGACGACGCGCTGCCCGAGCAGGAGATCGCCAACGGACCGGTCGCGATGAGCGCGCTGCAAGGCGTGCCCTCGCGCCGCTGGCGCCAGTCGCCCGACTCGCGCGCGGTGATCCTCGCCGCGTCCTATCCAGTATGGGACGGCGAGCAGGTCGTCGCCGCCGTCGTGGCGGAAGAGACCACCAATCGCATCCGCTCGGTCTACAACCGCGCGATGGAGCAGGTGGTGGCGGTGACGCTCATCGCCTTCATCGTCGGCGCGCTGACGCTGCTCGTGTTTGCCAGCCGCCTGTCGAGTCGTCTGCGCCGCCTGCGCGACGAAGCCGAGGCCGCCATCGATTCGCAGGGCCGCGTCACCAAGGTGATCGCCGGCTCGGCCGCGCGCGACGAGATCGGCGATCTCTCGCGCAGCGTGTCGACGATGCTCGCGCGCCTCGCGCAGTACACGAGCTATCTCGAGAACATGGCCGGGCGGCTCTCGCACGAGCTGCGCACGCCGGTCACCGTGGTGCGCTCGTCGCTCGAGAACCTGAAGCTGCAGCCGCTGCCGCCGGACGCCGGCGTCTATCTCTCGCGCGCCAACGACGGCCTGAAGCGCCTCGACACCATCCTCACGCGAATGAGCGAAGCCACGCGCCTCGAGCAGCTCGTGCGCAAGGAAGAGCGCGAGCGCTTCGACGCGCGCGAAGTGGTGCGCGGCTCGGCGATGGGCTATTCGTTCGGTAAAAAGTTCGAGGTCGACGTGCCCGAGAGCCCGGTGTGGCTGCTCGGCGCGCCGGACCTCTACGCGCAGATGCTGGACAAGCTCGCCGCCAACGCCGCCGATTTCTCGACGGGAGATGAGCCGATCCGCATCCGCCTCGACAGCCGCGACGGCCAGGCCGTGCTCACGGTGTCCAACCGCGGCCCGCGGCTACCGGAATCGATGGCCGGCAAGCTCTTCGAGTCGATGGTGTCGGTGCGGCCTTCCAAGAGCGGCGCCGAGCCGCACCTGGGTCTCGGCCTGTACATCGTGCGCCTGATCGCCGAGTTCCACGGCGGCACCGCCAAGGCGATGGACCGCGAGGACGGCTCGGGCGTCGTGGTGAAGGTCACCACGCCGCTGAATTGATCAGATCTGAATTCGGGGTCAGGACCGCAATAGGCTAGCTGCGCGTCTTGCCTTTCGTGCCGGCCGCATCCAGGCGGACTTGCGCGGTGCTTCGTACCACCCGACCGCCGACGATCGCTTCTCTCGTTACGCGAATTTTGCCGGTTTCCCATCCGGCGAACTCCGCCGTGCCGACACCCGGCTGAGCCGCAGCCGGCGGCACCACGCGAACGCTCCAACCTTTCGCGCTCTTGCGGAACACCCACAGCTCGCGCCACGAATCGGTCGGCTGCACGGCCAGCGCCAGCGCGGTCGATTCGCGATTGGCGACCGCCGAGGCGGCCCAGACGTGACCGTAGGTACAGCGCTTCGCCAGCGCCTGGTCCTTGGCATTGCGCAGCTCGGCGCAGGTCTGGCCTTTGTCGCCCGCGACGGTGGCGACGCGAAGCTGCTTTCCATCGATCTGCTTCATCAGCGCCACGCGGGAGGCATTGACGCGCAATTGCGCATCGCTGTACGCCACGCGATCGGACTCGGCGAGCTCGTTCGTGTCGACCTGCTCGAGCGCCGCGGCGGCGCGCTCGGCGGCCTCGGCGGCGCCCCCGCCTTTGCGCGCCTGCTGGTACGCCACGCTCGCCCACAGGGAAGCGCGGCGCATCAGCAACCGGTTGCGCACGTAGGCGGGAACGGAAGGGACCTCGGCGTCGAGGAGCTGCGCGAGCGTGATCTGCGGCTTGAGGCACGCCGGGTCCGACAGCGCGAGCATCGCCCGCGCGCGCTGCTCTTCGGTGGCGTGCATCACCAGCACCTTGCGATACGCCGCGCCGTCGTAGCAGAGGCGCACACGCCCGTTGCGCTCGACCGTGAGGAAGCGCACGCCGTAGCGCGCGGCGACATCGAGATGCGAAGAGAGCATCACCGCCTTGAGCGAGCTGGCGCCGGACGCGGCGCGCGCGAGGCGCTCGGCCATCGCGCCCATCGCGTCGAGCGCTTCGACGCCGTCCGGACCGTTGAGCGTCTCGGGCGACGCGGCTTCGATATACGCCGCCGCGAACCCGATGCCGAGCGCTTCGCTGCCCGGCACGCCGCGCAGGAAGCGCAGGATGGCGAGAAGCTCCGGCGCTTCCTCGGGCACGAGCGCCAACTGCCGCACCTGGCTCGCGCGCACGTAGCCGCCGCGCTCGCGCGCGTAGTCCCACAC
>DATMIG010000537.1:0-4251 GCA_035554335.1 Burkholderiales bacterium | reverse complement strand
CCGCGGGCAAGGCGTTCATCGAATCGCTGCGCATCTTCTCGCACCTCGCCAATGTCGGCGACGCGAAGTCGCTCGTCATCCACCCGGCCACCACCACGCACTACCGCATGACGGACGAGGACCTGAAGAAGGCCGGCATCACCGCCGGCACGGTGCGCCTCTCCATCGGCCTGGAAGACCCGCAGGACCTGATGGACGACCTCGACCGCGCGCTGAAGATCTCGCAGAAATGAACCTCACGGTCGACGGCAAGGCGGCGTACGCCTACACCGCCAACCACGACGTCGACCCGAAGAAGCGCAGCGTCGTCTTCGTGCACGGCGCCGGCCTCGACCACTCCTGGTTCGGCCTGCAGAGCCGCTATTTCGGCTACCACGGCTGGAACGTGCTCGCCGTCGATCTTCCCGGCCACGGCAAGTCGGCCGGCCCCGCGCTCACCACGGTGCCGGCGATGGCGGACTGGGTGCTGCGCCTTTTGGATAGCGCACACATTTCGAAGGCGTCGCTGGTGGGCCACTCGATGGGCAGCCTGATCGCCGCCGACGCCGCCGCGCGCCACGCGGACCGCGTCGAGCGCATCGCGCTCATCGGCACCGCGTATCCGATGAAGGTGGGCGAGGCGTTCCTCGCCGCGGCGCAGCGCAACGAATACACCGCCTTCGACATGAGCACCATCTGGGGCCACGCGCCGCAGGTGCCGCTCGGCGGCAACCCGAACCCCGGCATGTGGATGTACGGCGACACGCAGGCCCGCCTCGAGCGCCTCGCGCCCGGCGTGCTCTACGCGGACCTCAAGGCGTGCAACGACTTCACGCTCTCCGCCAGCCCGAAATGCCCGGCGCTCTTCATCCTCGGCAAGCGCGACGTGATGACGCCGCTGCGCGCGGCGAAGGGCCTGCAGGACGCCATTCCGGGCGCGCAGACGGTTGTGGTCGACTATTCGGGCCACTCGTTGATGGCCGAGGCCCCGGACGCCACGCTCGACGCGCTGATCAGCTTCTTTAATTCGGGGTCAGGACCGTAATTCTTGCGGCGGAGTCGGCGCTCCAGAGGCAGGGCCTACTTTTCCCGACCAACGTAGAAGGCCATCCCGGCGATCAGCAGAATGACGCCGAAGGCGGCCAAGTAGGCAATGAGTTCCATGGCTAGAGCTCCTTGATCCTCGAAATCCGCTGCTCGATCCCTCGGTTCAGGATCACTATACCAGCGCCGAACAGGACCAGACCGCAGACAGCAAGGAACGCGGCGTAGGCTGGCGCCGTATCGAAAGCTGACACGAGCCAGCCCGCCACGCTGACCTCGATCACCACAATGACGCCGAGCCAGAACTTCAGATAGGCGACCGCTTCGCGCAGGTGATCGAGTTCCGACACGCTGACTCAACGCTCCTCCGCATTTCGCAGTTGACGCTATTCGTCCGACTCGTCCGCTAGACTTCGTCCAGGAGGAGGCTCATGCGTTCATACCTATTAGCACTGTTCGCTGTCCTAATACCGGCGCTCGCTAGCGCGCAGTCGTATCCGACGAAGCCAGTCAAGATCATCGTGCCTGCGCAGCCCGGCGGCGGCCTCGACCTCGTCGGCCGCACCATCGCCCTCGAGCTCGGCAAGGCGTTCGACCAGTCGGTCGTCGTCGAGAACGTCTCCGGCGCCGGCGGCTCGCTCGCCGCAATGAACACCGCGCGCGCCGCGCCCGACGGCTACACGCTGATGGTCGGCTACGTCGGCACGCACGGCACCAACCCCGCGGTGCGCAAGCTCAACTACGACGCGGTGAACGACTTCACCCCGATCGCCATGGTCGGCGGCACGCCCAACATCCTCGTCGTCACGCCGAAGGTGCCGGCGCAGGATCTCGCCAGCTTCGTCGACTACGCGAAGAAGAACGCGGACAAGCTGAACTACGGCACCGGCGGCATCGGCCTGCTGAACCACCTGGCGCTCGAGCAGTTCCGCGCCGCCGCCGGCATCGAGCAGGTGACCTACGGCCACTACCGCGGCATCGGCCCCGCGTTCCAGGACATGCTCGGCGGCCAGATCCAGGTGCTGATGCCCGGCCTCGCCGCCGCGATGCCGCACATCAAGTCGGGCAAGGTGAAGCCGCTCGCCATCACGGGACTCAAGCGCCACCCGCTCGCCCCCGACGTGCCGACCTTCGAGGAGCTGGGCTACAAGGGCTTCGACGGCGTGCAGTGGTACGGCATCGTCGGCCCGGCGAAGATGCCCGCCGACGTGACGAAGCGCCTGAACGCCGAGATCAACAAGGCCATCACTTCGCCGGCGCTGCAGCAGCGCCTCGCGAGCGAGGCGCTCAACGTGATGCCGATGGCGCCGGAGCAGTTCGGCAAGTACATGCAGGACGAGATCGCGAAGTACACGGCGCTGGCGAAGGCGCGGAACATCCGGCTCGACGACTAACGCAGCCCGGCCGTTGTCCCCCGCGAACGCGGGGACCCCGTTTGGAGGTACGGCCGGTCAACGCGGCGGGCTCCGCCACGTTAGGCCTTGCATGCCGCCTAAAGTGCGCGAGCTGCTCGCCGAGCTGCAAAAGGCGGGATTCACCGACCGCGGCGGCAAGGGCAGTCACCGGAACTTTGTGCACCCGAGGTTAGCCAAACCGATCACAATATCGGGCGCGCCGGGCGATGACGCGAAGCGCTATCAGGTTCGCGCCGTCCGGCGGGCGATCGAGGACTCGAAGCCATGAAGGAAAGCGCGCGCTACGCCAAGATCGTGGAATGGTCGGAAGAAGACCAGTGCTACGTCGGCAGTTCGCCGGGCTTGATCTATGGCGGATGCCACGGCCCGGACGAGAAGGCTGTTTTCGACGAGCTGTGCCGCGTGGTCGAAGAGGCCATCGCGCTCTATCACGTTGAAGGCCGCCCGCTTCCGCCGCCGACCTCCGGGCGCGACTACGCGAACAAGATGCAGGACGTCGCCTAAATAGCCGGTTTGGCCGCGACCATAAGGCGCGCTATAGCAAAGAGACGGAATGAGACCGAAGCCGGGACCGGCAACGTATTCGCCGATCTCGGCTATGCAGATGCGCGCGAGCGCACTCTCAAAGTCCAGCTTGCCGTGCAAGTGAACCGCATCCTCGACGAGCGTGGCCTCGCCCAGGAGCGCGCCGCGAAGCTGCTCGGCATGCGCCAGCGCCACGTCTCCGATCTCGTGCGCTACCGGCTGGACCGGTTCTCGGTCGAGCGCCTCACGGAGTTCCTGACCCGGTTGGGCAGGGACGTCGAGATCCGCATCGCGGCGCGCGGCGACGGCGTACGGGGTAGACGTTCGTAACACGGAGTGGAGGCGAAGGAATTCGGGGCCAGGACCGGATCTCCGCCACGTAGTCCGCTTCCTCTCGCATTTTCCACCACGCTTTCCGCCCGCGTTCGGCGGCAGATGGCGTTTCGCCTTCCCGCTATAACGATCGCCTACTGGAGGGACAGCTCATGACGGCATCGGATCGCGGGACGCAGAAAGCAGCCGGAGGGGAAGCGCTAGCCCTCGGTCAGCTAGAGCTGCCATTCGTATCGCCGCCGCAACAAGACGGCGCGATGGACGCTTTGCTCGACATGCGCGTGGCAGCCCGCTACGACGGCGAGGACCGCCGCAGCTCGTGCGCGGATTACCTCGGCGCCGAACGCCGCGTGCCCGATCCAATGACCGAGCAGGATCGCCCCGAGTTGTACGAGCTGCCGAGCGACGAATCGTAGGAGGCCGGCAGGAATGACGCGTCCGCAACGCCGCGGCGTGGCGTTTTTCGCGAACGCGCTCACTATCCGCCGGACGATTGAACAAGGCCGGGGCCTTCACAGCGAAACTGCTGCATTGCGGGGTTCAGGCCCGCCGTAGACTTTCAGCTCGACCTTTGGGGAGGGGACGATATGCGTCTGCGTTATCTGGCTGTTGTGCTGCTGGCCGGCTGCACGATGTCCAACTGGCAGAAAGAGGGGACGACGAGAGCTGACCTCGATCGCGACTACGACGAATGCCGCGTGAGCGCCAAGCCCGACGCCGCGATACCGGCGATCGCCGGCGCGTTCGGCCTGATCGGACTGTTCGCCGGCTCGACCTATAACGACTTCAGGATCCGCGATTGCCTGGAAGCTCGTGGCTGGGCGCGCAACGGCGAGCCAGCGCGAACGCCGGCGGTCGCGACGGCTCCTGCGCCCGCCACCACGGACGCTGTCAAACCCGTCCCCGCGCCGGCGGCAGCGCCCGCCATGGTGCCAGTAAGTGCCACCGAAGCGGA
>DATMIG010000536.1:0-3248 GCA_035554335.1 Burkholderiales bacterium | reverse complement strand
CCTCCGCGCAGTGCTCGCCGCGTGCGCGGCGTCTGCGCACCAACGGCACTCGTCAGTTCCTGCGGAGAAATTGATCATGGCATCCGTCGACATCCGCCGCGTGAAGAAGTCCTTCGGGGCGACGGCGGTCATCCACGGTGTCGACATCGACATCGAGGACGAGGAGTTCGTCGTGCTGGTCGGCCCGTCGGGATGCGGCAAGACGACCACGCTGCGCATGATCGCCGGCCTCGAGGACATCACCGACGGCGAGGTGGTCATCGGCGACACGGTGGTGAACGACGTGCCGCCGAAGGACCGCAACATCGCGATGGTGTTCCAGAACTACGCGCTCTATCCGCACATGAGCGTGTACGAGAACATGTCCTTCGGCCTGCGCCTGAAGAAGATCCCGAAGGACGAGATCGGCCGGCGCGTGAAGGAGGCGGCCGGCATCCTCGGTCTCACCGACCTGCTGGATCGCAAGCCGAAGCAGCTCTCGGGCGGCCAGCGCCAGCGCGTGGCGATGGGGCGCGCCATCGTTCGCGATCCAAAAGTGTTTTTGTTCGACGAACCCCTCTCGAACCTCGACGCCAAGCTGCGCGTGCAGATGCGCACCGAGATCAAGAAGGTGCACCAGAAGGTGCGCACCACGACCGTCTACGTGACGCACGACCAGGTCGAGGCGATGACGCTCGCCGACCGCGTGGTGGTGATGAACGGCGGCCGCATCGAGCAGGTCGGCACGCCGAAGGACCTCTACCACTCGCCGCACACGCGCTTCGTCGCCGGCTTCATCGGCTCGCCGGCGATGAACTTCATCGACTGCGGGCTGGAGGAGGCGGCAGGCGGCCTGCGCCTGCGCCTCGGCGACAAGGTGTCGCTCGCCGTGCCGGCCGAGCGCGCCGCGCGCTATCGCGCCTTCGCCGGCAAAAGCGGCCTCGTCTGCGGGCTGCGCCCCGAGCACGTCTTCGAGCAGCGCCGCCACCTCGAGCCGGGGCAGGAGCCGTTCGAGGCCACGCCCGAGGTGGTCGAGCCGATGGGCAACGAGAACCTGATCTACTTCCCGCTCGACGGCGCCGAGGTCTGCGCGCGCGTCGACCCGGACTGCGGCGCCCAGCCCGGCGCGCCGCTCAAGCTCGTCGCGGACCTGAGACACCTGCACCTCATCGACGACTCGACCGGCCGCGTCCTCTAGCCGCCCCTGACACGGGCCGCTTCCTTGCAAGCGCAAGGAAGTGATCGATGCGGTCGTCGTCGGCGCCGGGCTCGCCGGACTCTCCTGTGCGGTCGCGCTCGCCGATGAAGGCCTGCGCGTAATCGTCCTCGAGGCGAGCGCCGACCCCGGCGGCCGCGCGCGCAGCTGGACGCACGCCGCGACCGGCGA
Source organism: Burkholderiales bacterium (assembly GCA_035554335.1). Classification (GTDB taxonomy): domain Bacteria; phylum Pseudomonadota; class Gammaproteobacteria; order Burkholderiales; family SG8-39; genus SCGC-AG-212-J23. The sequence goes on along the minus strand of DATMIG010000536.1, from coordinate 1,882 downwards.
CGTGGTCGACATCGGGCCGCACGTCGTCCACAGCGGGTACGACAACTTCCTCGCCTTCCTCGGCCGGCTCGGCACGCGCCACCTCATCCGGTGGCAGCCGAAGAAGCTGATCACCATCGCCTCGCATCCGCCGACCGTGCTGCGGCACCGGCCGCTGCCGCCGCCGCTCAGCCTGCTGCCCGACCTGGCGCGCTCGCCGGACCTCGGACTGCGCGACCTCTGGTCGAACAACGCGCCGACCTGGCGCGCCATGAAGTTCGGCGAGGAGGACGTGGCGGAGCTGGATCGCCTTTCCGCCTTCGACTACCTGCAGGGGAAGCGAGTCAGCACGCGGATGATCGACTGGTTCTGGCGCTTCGCCGCCATGGCGGTGATGAACGTGCCGCTCGAGAAGTGCTCGACGGCCGCGCTTCTTCGCGTGCATGCGCAGCTCATCGGCCGGCGCGGCATCCACTTCGGCTTTCCGGCCGCCGGCCTGTCGGAGCTTTACGTCGCGCAATCGGAGCGCGTCATCCGCGAGGCGGGAGGCGAGGTGCTCTGCAACGCGCGCGCCGTCTCGATCTCCGCAAACGTCGTCCGGCTGCAGGACGGCCGGGAGTTCGCCGGCCGCTTCTGCGTCTGCGCCGTGCCACCCGGCGATCTGGCAGCGCTCGCCCCCGGCATGGCGGATACCGCGGCGTTCGAGCCGAGCCCGTACATCAGTACCTACCTGTGGCTCGATCGCCGGATCGGCGACGAGCGTTTCTGGGCGCTGCTGTGGAAACCGGAGCGGCTGAACTACGACTTCTACGATCTTTCCCGGATCCGTGCGGGATGGGAGGCGCGGCCGTCGGTCCTCGCCAGCAACCTGATCTACAGCCATCGCGCGGCCGGCATGGACGATGCGGCACTCGCCGAAGCGGCGCTGCGCGAAGCGGCGGAATTCGCGCCGCAGGCGCGCAAGGCGCGCATCGTCCATTCGGACGTGCATCGCATCCCGATGGCGATCGCGTGCCCGAAGCCCGGCAGCGAGCAAAAGCGTCCACCGACGCGCACGCGCGTTCCCGGCCTGATGCTCGCCGGCGACTGGACGCGCACGCGCCTCCCGTCGTCGATGGAAAGCGCGGTGCGCTCGGGCCGCCTCGCGGCCGAAGCCGTGCTCGCCGATCTCGGCGTGGCGCGTCGTCTCGCCTTCGCGACGAAGCCGACGGACGGGCTCGCCGGGCTGGTGCGGCGCGTCACGCGCGCCGTGCGCCGCCCGGGACCTGTTCTTGCTTTGCGCCATCCGCCACGTGAGGAAAGACACATGCAAGCATTGCTGACGAAAGTAGCGCCCAGTATCACCGACATGATCCGCGCGGACCACTCGCGCGTCCTCGTTACCTTCCATCGCTACAAGGCCGGCACGAGCGCCGGCACCAAGCAGGCGCTCGTCGCCTCGATCTGCCTGGCGCTCGAGGTGCACGCGCAGGCCGAGGAGGAAATCTTCTACCCGGCGATGTCGAGCGTCGACTCGCCGCTCGTCGGCCGGCTGATTCCCGAGCACGACAAGATGAGGAACCTGATCGGCGCGCTGCGCGGCATGGACGCCGGCGCGCCGGAGTACGACTCGACGGTGATGGAGCTGATGCGCGAGGTGATGCACCACCTCGCCGACGAGGAAACCGTGCTGCTGCCGGAAGCCGAGCGCGTGCTCGGCGAGCGGGTCGGCGAGCTCGGCGCCAAGTTCATGAAGCGGCGGCTCCAGCTCATGGCGCCGCACGCCGGCGAGATGACGCGCGCCAAGGCGCGGGCCTTCCCGAAAGCCAATCTTTTCATGCTGGCGGGCGCGCTGGTGGGCGGCGCGCTCCTTTTCCAGCGGCTGCGAAGGACCTGATGGACGCGACGCACGTCTACTGCGCCA
>DATMIG010000535.1:0-3638 GCA_035554335.1 Burkholderiales bacterium | reverse complement strand
CGCCACCCGGGTGCGCGTGCCGGTGCACGCGCAGGGCAAGGTGCGCTACGTGATTTCCGTGCCGCTCAAGCCGCAGCTCTTCGAGGACATCCTGCGCAGCCAGCACCTGCCGGCGCACTGGCAGATCTCGCTCGTCGACGGCAAGAGCCGAGTCGTGGCGTCCGTTCCGCCGCAGCCCGCCGGCGCCGCGCTCGGTGCGCCGCCGCCCGTCGCGCGCCGCAAGGTCATGCCGCTCGCCGCCGAGGGCATGGCGAACTCCGTCCGCGGCGACGGCGTGGAGGTCTATTCGCCGTACGCGAGATCGAGCTTCAGCGGCTGGCAGGTGAACGTCCTCGTGCCGAAGGAGAGCATCGAGTCGGCGGCCTGGAAGGGCGCGCGGCCCATCGTCCTCGGCGTGATGGCCGCCCTGACCATCGCCGCCCTCATGCTGTGGCTGAGCAGCTGGCGTTCCGAACGGCGAAAGGAATAAAGCCGCGCGCAGTCTGTGGACTTTGCATTCGCCGCGGCAGCGGGCAACATGTCGCCTCCAAACTCGGAGGGAGCGATGAAGAACACCCTGGTATTGCTTGCCGGCGCGTTTGCCACCTGCGCGGCGCTGGCGCAGACACCTGAAGTCACCTTGACGCGCCTCGATTGCGGCAGCGGCAGCAACGATCCGCGCCGCTTCAGCGACTCGTTCGCGTACAAGGACGACAAGAAGCCTTTCACGTTCAGCTGCTACGTGATCAAGCACGGCTCCGACGTCATGGTCTGGGATACGGGCTACGCGCCCGGCTCGGTGCCCAATGCGACCAACAAGCCGATCACCGAGCTCCTCTCGCAGATCCAGGTCAAGCCGGAGGACGTGAAGTACGTCGGCATCAGCCACTTCCACGCCGACCATACCGGCCAGCTTTCGCCGTTCACCCACGCGACCCTCTTGATCGGCAAGGCCGACTGGGACGGCATCAACGCCAACCCGCCGATGGGCGGCGCCAACGTCAAGGGCTTCGCCGACTATATGGGCGGCAGCAGCCGCAAGGTCGAGCCGCAGAGCGGGGACAAGGACGTGTTCGGCGACGGCTCGGTAATGATGCTGCGGGCCCCCGGCCACACGCCGGGGCACAGCATGCTGCTCGTGCGCCTGAAGGAGAAGGGCCCGGTGCTGCTCGTCGGCGACGCCGTGCACTTCCACGAGAACTACGCGCATAACGGCGTGCCGGGCTTCAACTACGACCGCGCGCAGACCCTCGCCTCGATCGGCCGCATCAAGGAGATCGAGAAGAACCTGAAGGCGACGGTGATCATCCAGCACGACCCGCGCGACATCAAGAAGCTGCCGGCCTTCCCGCAGGCCGCCAAGTAGTTCCGCGGGAGGTAGGATGAAGGCCCGGCTTGTCCGGGCCTTTTCTTTTCGCCATGCACCTGGTCCAGATCCTGTTGCCGGTCGTCGGCGAGCGCGAGGCGTTCGACGAAGTGATGCACGAGCTCACCGAGCGTTTCGGCGGCGTGACCGCCTATACGCGCGCCCCGGCCGCCGGCGTTTGGAAAGGCCCATCCGACGCCACCGAGCGCGATGACATCATCGTCGTCGAGGTGATGGTCGCCGAGCTCGACAAAGCGTGGTGGGCCCGCTATCGCCGCGCGCTCGAGAAGCGCCTCGCGCAGAAGGAGCTGGTGGTGCGCGCGCACGCCATCGTTTCGCTATGAACTGGACGTTGCCCGCAGGCGTGACGGTGGGCGAGGAGCGCCATTTCGGCGGCCGGGTGGTGCGCTCGTTCGCCCAGCGTCCCGCCACGGTCTACGAATCGTTCCAGCGCGCCTGCCAGGCCCGGCCGCATGCCGAGGCGCTGGTCTGCGGTGAAACGCGCCTCACGTTCGCGCAGCTTGCCGAACGCGCGGCGGGGATGGCCGCCGCGCTCGCCGCGCGCGGCGTGCGCCGGGGCGAGCGCGTGGCCCTGCGCCTCGCCAACCGCGTCGAGTTCGCCACGACGCTGCTCGGCATCCTGTATCTGGGAGCGATCGCCGTGCCGATCGGCATGCGCCTCGCGCCGCCGGAAGTCGACTACATCGTCGGCGACTGCGGCGCGCGTCTGCTTGTTGACGGTGCCCTCCCAGCCGGTGGCGGGGATGTGCCGATCGCCCCGGTGGCCGAGGATGACCCGGCGATCATCCTCTACACCTCCGGCACGACGGGACGGCCCAAGGGCGCGATGCTGACGCACTTCAACATCGTGCATTCGCTGCTCCATTTCCAGCATTGCCTGCAGCTCGGTCCCGCCGATCGCACGATGCTCGCCGTGCCGGCGAGTCACGTCACCGGCGTGGTGGCTCTCCTCCTCACGGCGTGGAACGCGCAGGGCGCGGTCGTCGTGCTGCCCGAATTCAAGGCGCGCGACTATCTCGAGCTCGCGGCGCGCGAGCGCATCACCTACACGATCCTCGTGCCGGCGATGTACCAGCTGTGCCTGCTCGATCCGCAGTTCGACCGCTACGATCTTTCCGCCTGGCGCGTCGGTGGCTACGGCGGCGCGCCGATGCCGGCGGCCACCATCGCCGAGCTGGCGCGCAAGTGTCCGGGGCTCGGCCTGATGAACGCCTATGGCGCCACGGAAACGACCTCGCCGGCGACCATCATGCCGGCCGCGTTCACCGCCGCGCATGCGGACAGCGTCGGTCTCACCGTCCCGTGCGGCGACATCGTCGCCGTCGATGCGCACGGCCGCGAGGTGGCGACCGGCGAAGCGGGTGAGCTCTGGATCGCCGGCCCGATGGTCGTGCCCGGCTACTGGGCAAAGCCGGAGGCGACGGCGGAGGCCTTCAAGAATGGGTACTGGCGCTCGGGCGACGTCGGTTCGAAGGACGCCGAAGGCTTCGTGCGCGTGTTCGACCGCGTGAAGGACATGATCAACCGCGGCGGCTACAAGGTGTTCAGTGTCGAGGTGGAGAACGTCCTGAGCCACCACCCGGCGGTCTTGGAGAGCGCCACCATCGGCCGGCCCTGTCCGGTGCTGGGCGAGCGGGTGCACGCCTTCGTCAGCCTGCGCGCCGACGCGAGCGCCCAGGAGCTGCGGGTGTTTTGCGCCGAGCGGCTGGCGGACTACAAGGTGCCGGAGACTTTCACGCTCATGACGGAGCCCTTGCCGCGGAATGCGAACGGCAAGCTCCTCAAGCGCACGCTGCGTGAAAAAATCTAGCTCGGAATGGTTTCTTTACGTGCTCGAGTGTGAGAGCGGCGTGCTCTATACCGGCATCGCCAAGGACGTTGAGGCGCGCTTCGCCGCCCACGTCCGGGGCAAGGGTGCCATGTTCACGAGGCTGAACCGTCCGGTGCGCATCCTCGGCACGGCCCCCATGGCGACGCGGAGCGAGGCGCTGCGCGCGGAATACGCGTTCAAGCAGCTTTCGCGCGCCGCCAAGCTGCAATGGCTCAGGAATTGCGCCAAGCTCTAGAGGTTCTCAACGACGTCTTCGGCTATCCGTCCTTCCGCGGGCATCAGGCGGAGGTGATCGAGCATGTCGCCGGCGGCGGCGACGCCCTGGTGCTCATGCCGACCGGAAGCGGCAAGTCGCTCTGCTACCAGATCCCGGCGCTGCTGCGAGACGGCGTGGCCGTGGTCGTCTCGCCCCTGATCGCGCTCATGCAGGACCAGGTCGCC
>DATMIG010000534.1:0-2336 GCA_035554335.1 Burkholderiales bacterium | reverse complement strand
CATCCTCGGCGTCTGTCTCGGCTGGCTGTTCACCGGCGAGAAGATGGTCCTCGCGGCTTCGGCCAGCCTGCTGGTCCTCGTGTCGGTGGTCGTCACGGCGAGCCGTGGCGCGGTGGGTGCGGCGCTCGCCATGCTTGTCCTGATCGCGGCGGCGTGGTGGCGCCGCTCGCGCCTGCCCGCCGTCATGGCAGGCGCGGTGGTCGCCGGCTGTGTCGCGCTCGCTCTCATCGGCGGCACCGAGGTGTTCGAGAAGCACGAGGCACTGGTGAAGTCGCACAACCCGATCAATTTCCGCCAGGAGGTGTGGCACTTCGCGCTGTCGGCGTGGCAGCAGCACCCGTGGTTCGGCGTCGGCATGGACAATTTCGCCCTGGCGGTCGATCCGTCGCGGCGCGCCGTCTATCCGCATGGACACAACCTCTACCTGAACACCCTTGCGGAGCGCGGCGTCATCGGCGCGCTGCCGCTTTTCGCCTTCCTCGTTGCATGGGGGTTCACGCTCTGGCGGCGGCGTCCGGCCGCCGCAGGACCGGCGCTGGACTGGGTGGTGTGGAGCGGCGCGGCAAGCGCCCTCTTCATTACGGGGGTGGTCGGCATGGTCAATACCACCCTGCATCACGAGCACGGCTTGCTGGCGGCGCTGCTCCTCGGCCTCTGGCTCGCCCGCAGCCATCGGCGATAATCGCGCATGCTCCTCGTCACCGGCGGCGCCGGCTTCATCGGCTCCAATTTCGTCGTGTCGACGCTCGCCCTCACCGGCGAGCCGGTCGTCACGCTCGACAAGCTCACGTACGCCGGCAGCCTCATGAACCTGCGCACCGTCGAGGGCGACGCGCGCCATACGTTCGTCCGCGGTGATATCGCCGACCGCGAGCTCGTGCGCAGCCTGCTGCAGAAGCACCAGCCGCGCGCCATCGTGCACTTCGCGGCGGAGAGCCATGTCGATCGCTCGATCGAGGGCCCGGCGGAGTTCGTGCAGACCAACGTGGTGGGCACCTGGTCTCTGCTCGAAGAGGCGCGGGCTTACGCCAAGAGCCCGGACTTCCGCTTCCTGCATGTGTCCACCGATGAGGTGTACGGCACGCTGGGTCCGAACGATCCGGCGTTCACCGAGGAAACGCCGTACGCACCCAACAGCCCGTACGCGGCGTCGAAGGCGGCGTCCGACCACCTGGTGCGCGCGTACTTCCATACCTATGGATTGCCGGTGCTGACCACCAACTGCTCGAACAACTACGGTCCGCACCAGTTTCCCGAGAAGCTGATCCCGCTCATGATCCGCAACGCGCTCGCGGGAAAGCCGCTGCCCGTTTACGGCGATGGCAAGAACGTGCGCGACTGGCTCTATGTCGGCGACCACTGCGACGCGATACGCCTCGTGCTCGCCAAAGGCCGCGTGGGCGAGACTTACAACATCGGCGGCGAATCGGAGCGCGCGAATAACGACGTGGTGGCGCTGCTCTGCAAGCTCCTCGATCGCGCACGCCCCCGCAAAACGGGCTCCTACGCGGACCTCATCTCCTTCGTGAAGGATCGCCCCGGCCACGATCGCCGCTACGCGATGAACATCGCCAAGATCGGCCGCGAGCTCGGCTGGCGGCCGGCGGAGAGCTTCGAGAGCGGGCTCGACAAGACGGTGCACTGGTACCTCGCCAACCTCGAGCGCCACTTCGCGCAGGCGGCGGCATGAAGGGCATCCTCCTCGCCGGTGGCTCCGGCACGCGGCTCTACCCGGCGACGCAGGTGATCTCGAAGCAATTGCTGCCGGTGTACGACAAGCCGATGGTGTACTACCCGCTCACCACGCTGATGCTCGCCGGCATCCGCGACATCCTGATCATCTCGACCCCGCAGGACACGCCGCGTTTCCGCGAGCTGCTCGGCGAGGGCGAGCAGTGGGGACTGAAGCTCACCTACGCGGTGCAGGAAAAGCCGGCCGGCATCGCCCAGGCGTTCCTCATCGGCCGCGATTTCATCGGCAAGGGCCCCGTCGCGCTCATCCTCGGCGACAACATCTTCTTCGGCCACGATTTCGTGCCGCTCATCAATCGAGCGCGCGCCCGCGAGCAAGGCGCGACGGTGTTCGCCTACCCGGTGAAAGACCCCGAGCGCTACGGCGTCGTGGAGTTCGACGATAGCGGCCGCGCGCTCAGCATCGAGGAGAAGCCGAAGCAGCCGAAATCGCGCTACGCGGTCACCGGCCTCTACTTCTACGACAACCGCGTGATCGACATCGCTTCGCGCATCAAGCCGTCGGCGCGCGGCGAGCTGGAGATCACCGACGTCAACCGCGCCTACCTCGAGCGCGGCGAGCTGGAGGTCGTGCCCATGAAGCG
>DATMIG010000533.1:0-2198 GCA_035554335.1 Burkholderiales bacterium | reverse complement strand
CCGCGCTCGCCGCCGCGCTAGTGATCGGCGGCTGCGCCACGTCGGGCAACGACGCGACGTCGAGCAGCTCCGGCACCGCCGGCAACCAGTCGAGCGCAACGTCGAGCTCCGCTCCGGCGCCGGCGCCCGCGCCCTCCAGCCAGCTGGCGGGGCGCTCTTCGGGCGCCTCGAAAATGCGCAGCCCGGACGGACGCTCGGTGTACTACGAGTTCGACAAGTCGGATCTGTCGGCCGAAGACCGCCGCCTGATCGAGGCGAATGCGCGCTACCTGCGCCAGCATCCGGACACGAAGGTCCGCATCGAGGGCAATGCGGACGAGCGCGGCAGCGCGGAGTACAACCTCGCGCTCGGCCAGCGTCGCGCGGAAACCGTGGCGAAGGCGCTGCGCGCCGGCGGCGTACAGGAAGATCGCCTGGAGGCGGTGAGCTACGGCAAGGAGAAGCCGAAGGCCTACGGCCACGACGAGAAGTCGTGGGCCGAGAACCGCCGCAGCGACATCAACTACCGCTAAGCACGTGTGGCCCCCGCGAAAGCGGGGGCCCGTTCTCTACGCGGCGCGCCGGTCCTTGTGGCTGCCCTCCGCGATCTCCTCGATCAGCTTGCGGCTGAAGGCCGGAATGTCGTCCGGCTTGCGGCTCGAGACAATGCCCTTGTCGACCACCACTTCCTGGTCGACCCACTTCGCGCCGGCGTTCTGCAGGTCCGTCTTCAGCGTCGGCCACGATGTCATCGTGCGGCCCTTCACCGCGTTCGCCTCGATCAGCGTCCACGGCCCGTGGCAGATCACGCCGATCGGCTTGCCGCTCTCGACGAAGCGCTTCACGAACTGCACCGCCTTCGGATTGCCGCGCAGCTGATCCGGGTTCGCCACGCCGCCGGGCAGCAATAGCGCGTCGAACTCCTCCGCGTTCGCCGCGTCCACCGGCACGTCGACCTTGAACTTGTCGGCGTGCTGGAAATGCTTCCAGCCCTGCACCTCGCCTTTCGCCGGCGAGACGATGGACGTCTTAGCGCCCGCTTCCTCCAGCGCCTTCTTCGGCTCGGTCATTTCGGAAAGCTCGAATCCTTCGGCGACGAGAATGGCGACGCGTTTCCCTTGGATCGTCATGGGTTCCCTCCGTTATGGAAAAGAGAACCCGAGCAAGATTGTTACCGGGTGCGGCGAAGGAGCAGGATGAAGCCGAAGAGTCCGAAGGCGAAGGCGCCGAGCAGGTCCACGCCGTGGGCTTGCCAGATTCCGGCGCTCGGGTGGACGGCCTTGAAGTCGCATTGCCGCTTGACCTGGTCGTAGCTGCCACCGGCGTCCGCGCAGCGATCCATGGCGGTCAGCTCCGTCCCGACCGGCCACGCCAGGCCGAAGCCGATGAACAAACACGCGAACGCGATGGCGGTGCGGACCATGCGCCCTTTCACGGGCGTCTTCATGATGAGTGACGCCTATCTTAAAGGCTAATGCGCGCCGGCGGCGGCGCCGCCCGAGCGGCGCGGGGGCAGTCTAGGCTACTTCCGCTCGCCGGCAAGGAAGAAATCGCGCGTTGGCAGTCCACCCGTATAGGCCGGCAGATCGATCACTCGGCTGTTGGTGCCGTCGAACGTCAGAGCGATGAGGCGTGAACCGTCCTGAAGCAGACGCGTGATGCCATCGCGATCCACGCCGCAACAATTGTTGAGGAAGCCCTCGCGGATGAGCTCTTTTTCGTAGCCGACGACCATCCGTCGGTCTAGGTCATACGCAATCAAATCGCGGCCGAGTGCTACGAAGAGATAACGCGCCCAGACATTGAAGGTGATCGGGCGGTTGGCTGGGTTCAGCTCGAATAGCACTATTTCGGTCTGCGTTTCCACGTCGAAACGCGTCAGACGCAGGCGCTGCGTGCTCATGTAGTAGGCCAGAACGAGCGCATCCCTCTCGGGTACGGCGAGAACCTTCGCGTATTGCCGTGCGGGTGCCCCGGCATTCCGTGCAACACCGCTCCTCTTGTCTGTCACGCGGAAGTTCTTGAGCGGCCAATTCCCTGTTTCGTAAATTCGAAAGTGCGGCGTCTCGGCCACGGGGTCGCTCGTCGATGGCACGGTCTCGCGCGTCGATAATGGGACAGGATCACCGTTCGCACAGGCACGGGCTTCGTCCTCCGAGGCCGGCGCAAAGCGCGCCGAGACAGGGTCGAACCGGAGATTCGAATCGCCCCTGTTCGAG
>DATMIG010000532.1:0-2696 GCA_035554335.1 Burkholderiales bacterium | reverse complement strand
GGTAGGCGAGCGAGGAGTAGCCGGTGCCGAAGTCGTCGATGGCGATCTCGACGCCGAGCTCGCGCACGCGGCGCAGCTTCTCGATGTTCGCCTCGACGTCTTCCATGATGCGGCTCTCGGTGATCTCGAAGTCGATCGTCGCCGGGCCGGCGCCGACCAAAGCGCCCACCAGGTCGACGAAGTTGCGCTGGCGCAGCTGGATCGAGGAGACGTTGACCGCGACGCGCGGCGCGCGCACGCCCGCCGCCGCCCACGCCGCCTGGTCGCGCATCGCGCGCCGGATCGCCCAGGTGCCGACCTCCACGATCTGGCCGGTTTCCTCCAGCAGCGGGATGAAGTAGATCGGCCCGACGATGCCGGCCTCCGGGCTGCGCCAGCGGATCAGCGCCTCGACGCCGACGATGCGGCGGCTGTCGAGATCGACCTTCGGCTGGTAGTGCAGCACGAACTCGTCGCGCTCGAGCGCGCGGCGCAGCTTGTTCTCCAGGAGCAGCTTCTCGGCGACGCGCTCCGCCATGGTCGGCGAGAAGAGAAGACAGCGTTCGCCGCTCGCCTTCGCCTTCTTCAGCGCGAGCTCGGCGCGCTGGAAAAGCGCCTCGGCCGCATTGCCATGCTCCGGCAGCAGCGCCACGCCGATGCGCGCCGAGAGCCGGAACTCCTGTCCGCCGACGGCGAAGGGCTCGTCGAACCAGCGCGCAAGGTGCTCCTCGGCGTCGACCATCGCCTTGCCGGCGCCGTCGAAGGCGAACCACGCCACGGCGAACTGCACGCCGTCGATGCGCGCGACCAGGCTGCCGAAGGCGTTCCGCCGCAGGCGAGCCGCCACCTGCCGCAGGAGCTCGTCGCCCGTGTCGCGGCTGAGCGCGTCGTTGATGATCTTGAAGCGCTCGATGTCGACCACCGCCACCGCGGCGCCGGTGGCGTGCTCGGCGGCCACCTCGACGAAGCGCGCCAGGCGCTCGCGGAAAAGGCGCCCGTTGGCGAGGCCGGTGAGCGGGTCGTAATGCGTGTACTTGCGCACCTGCGACTGCACCATGTCTCCCCGTTCGCGCAGCGCCTCGGTCGTCCGCGTGCGCCGGGATAGCGCCGTCACCAGCACCAGCCCGGTGGTGACCACCATGCTGATGAAGGTGAGCAGCATGAGAAGCAGCTCGTTCAGCGGCACCGTGGCGAAGAGCTCGCGCCGCTCGAGCACGTACCAGACGGCGACCGCGCACACCACCGCGATGGCCGAGGTCACCTCGCGCTGCCCGAAGCGGAACGCCGCCCACAGGATGAAGGGCAGCGCGACGAAGGTGAGCGAGAACGGCGCGAACGACGACGCGTTGTCGGCGGAGATCGCGGCGACGGCGATCGCGAGGAGCGCCGCGAAGGCGACCGCCTCGCGCTTCTTCTGCGCGGGCCACGGCGCCTCGCTCCCCGCCAGCCAGCTCAGGATCAGCGGCGCGACGATGATCATTCCCGCCGAGTCGCCCTGCCACCAGGTCCACCAGGTGCGCAGCCACTGCGCGGGTTCCATGTCGTGGCCGTTCAGGGCCAACGCCGCCACCGTGGCGGCCACCACCGCGGCGAGCGCACAGCCGAGGATGAAGCGCACCACGTCCTCCGCCCGCTCGAAGCGGCCCGGGTCGCCGACCTGGTGCCGCAGCAGCTCGGCACCGACCAGCGCCTCCAGCGTATTGCCGCTCGCGATCAGGCCCGCCGAGAGCGCCGAGGACTCCACCATCACGTTCGCCAGCGCGGCGCCGATCCAGATCCCGGGCCAGATGCGCCAGCCGAGCGCGAGCGCCGCGGCGAGCGCGATGCCCGACGGCGGCCACACCGCCGTGGCATAACCGGGCGGAATGGCGAGAGCCAGCGAGAGCCGCGCGGCGATGAAATAAGCGGCGGCGACGAGCCCGATCTGGGCGGCGAGCGGGACCTGCCGCGCTATTGGCCGCGAGGCCCGAGCTTGCGTGACTGTCATTCGCGAACCACCTTAGCAGACGCCGCGCTTGCAACCGGCCGCGCTCGAGGGTGGTTCGTTATGTTCGGGACAAAGCGATAAGCGATGGGGCCGCGGCTCCCCTCGATCCATCCTGGCACCGTAATATCGGCCGGATGATCCGCCTGCTCGTCTTCTTCTTCGCCTGCACCACCTCATTTTTCTGTGGCGCTGCGGACGACTATCCGGCGAAGCCGATCCAGATGATCGTGCCCTTCCCCGCCGGCGGCCCGGCCGACATCGTCGGTCGGCTCTATGCGCAGCACCTCTCCGCCGCCGTCGGCCAGCCGGTCGTGACCCTCAACCGCGACGGCGCGAGCGGCTCGATCGGCACCGCCGCCGCCGCGCGCGCCGCCCCCGACGGCTACACCATCGTCTTCGGCACGACGAGCACCATGGTGGTGAACCCGCTGGTGATGAAGAACGTGCCTTACGACTTCTGGAAGGACTTCGCGCTCATCGGCCTGATCGCCAATGCGCCGCACGTCCTCGCCGTGCGCGACGGCCTGCCGGCGAAGAGCGCGAAGGACCTCGTCGCAATGGCGAAGGCGAGTCCCGGCAAGTACACCATCGCGTCCTCCGGCGTCGGCACCATCGTGCAGATGGCAGCCGAGCTCCTGAAGCACGAGACCGGCGCCGACCTCCTCGTCGTCCCCTTCAAGGGCGGCCAGCCCGCCACCCTCGCGCTCCTCTCGGGCGAGGTCGACATGAT
>DATMIG010000531.1:0-7881 GCA_035554335.1 Burkholderiales bacterium | reverse complement strand
TGGATCGCCGATCCGGCGCGGCCGAGGGAAAAAGGCTAGAAGTGGAACAACCGGGCGGGGTTATCCACCAGGATTTTTTTCCGCATCGCTGCGTCCGGCGCCCAGTCGGAGAGGAGCGTAAAGAGCTCGTCCGAGCCCACCTGATCGGCGAACGACAGGTGCGGATAGTCGCTGCCCCAGATCAGCCGATCGGGCGCCGCTGAAATCAGCGCCTGGGCCATCGGCTTCGCATCGGTGAAGCCGGGCGTCTTCGACATCCGATACACGCCGGTCAGCTTCGCGTAGCCGCGGCTCGACTTGAGCACCTCGACCAGGCGGCGGAAACCGGCCTGGCCCGGGCCGTCCTTCGCCAGGAACATGCCCATGTGCGCCAGGGTGAAGTCGACGTTGAGCTTCGCCATCCTCGGCAGCATCTCTTCGGTCAGCCAACCCGGGAAAAGGAAATCGAGCCGCCAGCCGAGCTCGGCGCAGCGCGCCTCCAGGCGGTCGATGCGCGGCATCAGTCGCGCGCCGAGTCCCTCTTCGCGCGGATGGATCGGCGACACGTTGATGCGCACGCCGCGCACGCCAACCTTGTGCATGTCCGCCAGGAGCTGGTCGGGCGCGTGCTCGTCGATGTCCACGATGCCCCGGCACGGACGGCGGATCGCCTTCATCGCATCGAGCATGCAGCTGTTGTCGCGCGCGTACGCGCTTGGCTGCACGAAGACGAAACGTTCGAAGCCGTTCTTCTGCGCCCACTCGAGGTAGTCCTCGAGCGGCGCGTAGGGCGGCTTGTACCTCAGCTTCGGATCGCGCGCCGGATACTGGTCCGCCGGACCGAAGACGTGGAAGTGGGCGTCGCAGGCGCCCTTCATCCGAGCTTTCGCAGGGCCTGGACGTCGGCGCGCGCCGCGCCGGCCAGGTACGAGACATCGTTGCCGGCGATGATGAAGCGCGCGCCGAGCGCGACGAGCTGCGTCTGCAGCTCCCCGTCGCCGCGAATGCCGCCGACGCCGAGCGACTTGCCGCGCGCCCTGCACGCCTTCGCCACCGATTCATAGGCCGCGCGCAGCTTCGGATGGCGCAGCTCGCCCGGGATGCCGAGCTCGGTGCAGAGGTCGTTCGAGCCGATGAGCAGCAGGTCGATGCCGTCCACCGCCGCGATCTCGTCCGCGCGCTCGACGCCCTCGGGCGTCTCGATCATGACGATGACGAGCGTTTGCTTGTTGAGTGTCTGGTTGGTCTCGCCCAGCGGCAGCGCCTGGTAGCCGAGCGCGGGCGTCGGTCCCATGACGGAGCGGTGCCCGAGCGGCGGAAAGCGTGCCGCATCGACGATGGCGCGCGCTTCTCTCGCGTTCGACACGTGCGGCACGAGAAGGCCTTGCGAGCCACCGTCGAGCACGCGCGAGATCCAGTCGGCGGCGTGTCCCGGCGGGCGGACGATCGGCGTGATGCCGGCGCCGAGCGCGCCGGCGCAGAGCGTCGACACCGTCTCGAGCGAGACCGGGCTGTGCTCCATGTCGACGTAGATGGCGTCGAAGCCGGCCTGCGCCGCGATCATCGGAATGTCGGCGGTGCGCGCCTGTCGCAAGCCCATGCAAAGGACGAGCTCGCCGCGCGCCAGCTTCTCCCGCACCCGGTTCACAGCGGCTTGAGCGGCGGCTGGGCGTTGTTCGGCAGCGGCAGCCCGGCCGTGTTCAGCACCATCGCCATCATCGAGTAGTAGCCGTTCAGCGCGAGGAGCTCCGCGGCGCCATCAAGGCCGAACCGCTCGCGCACCGCCGCGAAGGCGGCGTCGCCGACTCGTCCGGTCGCGTGCGCCTCCCGGCAGAACGCGTAGACCGCGGCTTCGTCCGCATCGAGCTTGGGCTCGCGGCCTTCGGCAATGGCGCTGATCGACGCGTCGCTCAAGCCCGCCTTGCGCGCCAGCTCGCTATGGATGAACCACTCGTGCTGGCAGGTCCAGCGCCGCGCCGTCACCAGCACCGCGAGCTCGGTCAGCTTCGGCGGCAGCTTGCCCTTCCAGCGCAGATGCTCACCCAGGGACTGCAGGTGGCGCGCGAGCGCCGGGTTGTGGATGAGGGCGATGAACGGCCCGCGCACCTCGCCGCGCGGCCCGGCGCTGATGAGCGCCGCGACCTCGCGCTGCTCGGCCGTCATCTCTTCGGGAGTCAGACGAGGGAATCGGGGTTGTGCCATGCTGGCCGCATGATCGCCGACGCGATCCTCGTCGTCCACTTCGCCATCGTTCTTTTCATCGTGGCCGGGCTGCTCGCGGTCTGGATCGGCGCCGCCGCGGGGTGGCGCTGGACCGCGAACCCGTGGTTTCGGTATGCGCATCTCGCCGCCATCGTCTTCGTAGCGGCAGAAGCGCTCATCGGCATGGCCTGCCCGCTGACGGTGTGGGAGGACGCGCTGCGCGGCGGCGTGCGCGCGGAGTCCTTCGTCGGGCGCTGGGTGCGGTGGCTGCTGTTCTACCAGGCGCCGGAATGGGTGTTCACGGCAGCCTACGTGGCGTGGGCGATCGCTACGCTGCTAACGCTTCGCTTCGTTCCGCCCAGGCGAAGAGCTGAGTGAAGACTTCCTCGCGGATGCGGCCGGGCGAGCAGATGAGGTCGTGCCACGCGCCGGGAAAAGCCATCACCGTCACGTTGCGGCCGAGCACGCGCGACCACTTGGCGATGTGCTTCCAGTTGAGCACGACGTCCGCCTCGTCCGAATGCATGGACAGCACCGGGCATCGGATGTCGAGCCCGCGGTGCAGCTTCTCGAAGCCATCGCTGATCGCGCCGAGCCAGCCGTAGTAAAGCGGGAAGCCGTACTCGGGCTTGAGCGCCGTGTCGAACTCCCACTCGGTTAACAGCGCGCGCGTGTAGTCGGGCTTGAAGAATTTCGGCTCGCTGAGGAACGGGTAATAGCGCCCCGCCGCCGCGGCGAGGTGCGCCTGCACCTTGCGCCACTCGGGCAGGTTCCAGTCGAAGAAGGCGCTGTTCAGCCAGAGCGCGTCGATTTGCGAGCGGCGCTCGCCTTCATGCGCATAGAGGGCCGTGATCAGACCGCCGGTCGAGTGCCCGGCGAGCAGCACCGGCGCGCCGATCTCGTCGAGGGCGGCGGTGATGTCGGCGTGATACTCGCGCAGGCTCTTGCAGAAATTCGGATGCTGGTGCGGCCGGATCGAGCGGCCGTGCTTGCGCAGGTCGAGCGCGTAGAACGCATAGCCCTCGAGCGCGAAGCGCTCGGCCATGTGGCGCTGGAAGAAGTAGTCGCTGAAGCCGTGGACGTACAGCACCGGGCCGCGCGGCGCGCTGCCGCCCGGCAGCCGCACCAACGTCGCGACCACCGGGCCGTCGTAGTCGTCCGGAAACGGCAGCTCGAGCGCCTCGAACCCGGCAAGGAGTCGGTCAGGTTGCCAGCGCTTCATGACGAGAGAGTGCCCACTGCACGTGTTCCCTGACTAGCGCGGACGGATGGTCCAAACGGGCGCGTAGCGCAGCCGTCACCTCGGTGGAAGACGGCGCATTTCCCAGCCCGACCGCGAGGTTGCGCAGCCAGCGCTCGTAGCCGATGCGCCGGATCGGCGAGCCGCGCAGCCGCTCGTCGAACTCCTGCTCCGTCCATGCAAAGAGCTCGACCAGGCGCGCGCGGTCCAGACCGTTACGCACCGCGAAGTCCGGCTCGGCGCTCGGCTGCGCGAACCCGTTCCATGGGCAGACGAGCTGGCAGTCGTCGCAGCCATAGACCCGGTTGCCGATCAGCGGCCGCAGCTCCTCCGGGATCGCGCTCTTGTGCTCGATCGTGAGGTACGAGATGCAGCGGCGCGCGTCGAGCTGGTACGGCGCGACGATCGCCTGCGTCGGGCAGATATCGATGCAGCGCTGGCATGTGCCGCAATGCTCGCTCGCCGGTTCGTCCGCCGGTAAGGGCAAGTCCGTGTAGATCTCGCCCAGGAAAAACCATGAACCGGTGCGATCGAGGAGCAGCGTGTGCTTGCCGCGCCAGCCCATACCCGCGCCGACCGCGAGCTCGACCTCCATGACGGGGGCCGAGTCGGTAAAGACTCGATAGCCGAATTCCCCCACCGCCCCGCCGATGCGCTCGCAGAGCTTCTGCAGCCGCTCGCGCAGCACCTTGTGGTAATCGCGCCCGCGCGCGTAGCGCGCGATGTAGGCGCGCTCGCTCACCTCCGGGAGCTCGTCCTCGCCCACTGCGTAGTTCATGCGGCAGGAAATGACCCGCAGCGTGCCGGGCTTGAGCTCCGCCGGGCGCGAGCGGAGCGTGCCGTGGCGCGCCATATACTCCATCTCGCCATGCCGTCCCGCCGACAGCCACTCGAGGAGCCGCGGCTCCGCGGCGGAAAGGTCGCCGTCGGCGATGCCCACCGCCTGGAATCCCAGCTCCCGGCCCCATTGTCGGATGCGCTCGGCGAGCGCGGCGTAATCCATGACGGTCGATCTTAAATTGCCGGACGCCGCCGCTACGACGCGGCTGGGAGCAGCGCTCGCTCGAGGAGTCGAGCCGGGTCGCGTGCTGCATCTGACGGGCGACCTGGGCACGGGTAAGACCACGCTGGTCCGCGGCCTGTTGCGTGCGCTCGGAGTGCAAGGCGCGGTCAAGAGTCCGACCTACACCTGGGTTGAACCTTATGAGCTTTCGAGATTAGACTTGTATCATTTTGATTTCTATCGGATCGCAGATCGAACGGAATGGCTGACCTCGGGGCTTCGCGAGTACTTCCGGCCGGACGCCTTCTGCATCGTGGAATGGCCGGAGAAGGCGGGCTCCCTGCTTCCGCCGCCGGATCTCTCGATAGCGCTCAGCTACGACGGCGAAGCGCGCAGCGCCTCCGTGACCTCCCGGTCGCCGGCAGGCGAATCCTGGCTTTCCTCCTTGCCGCAGTCGCTTTAACCGCCCAGGCGCAGGTCACTGCCACCCGGATGTGGCCCTCGCGCGATTACACGCGGCTCACCATCGAGTCGCAGGCGCCGGTGAAGTACGAGGTGCTTTCGGTCAGCAACCCCGAGCGCATCGTGCTCGACCTCGAGACCGATCTGGCGCCCCCTCTGGCCGAGCTCGACGGCAAGGTCGTCGCCGACGATCCGTATGTGAAGGGGCTGCGCGTCGCGCGCAACCGGCCCGGCGTGGTGCGCGTGGTGCTCGATCTGAAGGCCGAGGTGCGGCCGGAGGTGTTCACGCTCGCGCCGGTCGCGGAATACGGTCATCGCATCGTGCTCGACATCCGGCCGGTGGTCGAGCTCGACCCGCTCGCGCAACTGATCGAGAGCAAGGCGAAGGAACCCCAGCAGCCGGTGGCGAGGCTCGCGACCATCGTCATCGACGCCGGGCACGGCGGCGAGGATCCCGGCGCGCTCGGGCGGCGAGGCACGCGCGAGAAGGACGTCACGCTGATGATCGCGCGGCGGCTGAAGGCGCTCATCGACAACGAGCCGAACATGCGCGCCCTGCTTACGCGCGACGGCGACTACTTCCTGCCGCTCAACGTGCGCGTCGAGAAGGCGCGCAAGGTGAAAGCCGACCTTCTCGTCTCGATCCACGCCGATTCCTACAAGCGCTCCACCGCGCGCGGCTCGTCGGTGTTCGCGCTGTCGGACCGGCGCGCGACGTCCGAGCTCGCGCGCCTGCTCGCGCAGAAGGAGAACGAGTCCGACCTGATCGGCGGCGTGAAGCTCGGCGGCAAGGACGACTACGTCAAGAAGACCATCATCGACCTGTCACAGACCGCGACCATCGACTACAGCCTGCGCCTCGGCAACTCGGTGCTGGCGCGCCTCGGCTCGGTCAATACCCTGCACAAGGCGCGCGTCGAGCAGGCGAGCTTCGCGGTGCTCAAGTCGCCCGACGTTCCCTCGATCCTCGTCGAGACCGCGTTCATCTCGAATCCCGACGAGGAGAAGCGCCTCACGGACCGCCGCTACCAGGACCAGCTTGCGCGCGCCATCCTCGACGGCATCCGCGACTACGTCGCGAAGCACCCGCCGCGCCCGGCGTCACCCCTGGCGCTGAACTGAAACCCGGCTCTTCAGCCACGCCACGATGGCGGGCGAGATGGACAGCAGCACGATCGCGAAGATGACGATGGTCAGGTTCGACTTGACCGCCGGGATGTTGCCGAAGAAGTAACCGACCGTGCAGAGGGATCCCACCCAGGCGAGCGCGCCCGCCACGCAGAACGCGAGGTAGCGCAGGTAAGGCATCGCGCCGAGCCCGGCCACGAACGGCACATAGGTGCGGATGATCGGCATGAACCGCGCGATGATGATCGTCTTGCCGCCGTGGCGCTCGTAGAAGTCGTGCGTGCGCTTCAGATGGGCGGGATTGATCCAGCGTCCGAACAGGCGCAGGCCGGCCCACCGCCCGATCCAGTAATTGACGTTGTCGCCGCACAGCGCGGCGGCGACCAGCACCGCCATGACGAGGAAGATGTTCATGCCGCCGGCGGCGGCGAGCGCGCCGACCACGAAAAGCAGCGAGTCGCCCGGCAGGAAAGGCGTCACCACCAGCCCGGTCTCGCAGAAAACGATTACGAAAAGCAATGCGTAAACCCAAGCGCCGTGCTCGGCGACGAACGCCGCGAGGTGCTGGTCGAGATGCACCGCGAGATCCCACAGCGTGGCGACGAATTCCATGCGAGCGATTCTATATACTCGCCGGGTGAGCGCCATTCGCGTCCTGCCGCAGCTTCTCGTCTCGCAGATCGCGGCCGGAGAAGTGGTGGAGCGGCCCGCCTCCGTTCTAAAGGAGCTCCTGGAAAACAGCCTGGACGCCGGCGCGGCCAGCATCGCCGTGACGCTCGACGAAGGCGGCGTGCGGCGCGTGCAGGTGGAGGACGACGGCGCCGGCATCGCGCGCGACGAGCTGCCGCTCGCGTTGGCCCGGCATGCGACCAGCAAGATTTCAACGTTGGATGACCTCGAAGCGGTCGCGACCATGGGATTCCGCGGCGAGGCGCTCGCCTCCATCGCTGCCGTAGCGCGCCTTACGATTTCCAGCCGCGCCCGCGACGCCGCTCACGGCAGCACGGTGCACTGCGAGGGCGGCGAGACGGGCGAGCTCGAGCCCGCCGCGCGCGCGCAAGGCACCACCGTGACGGTGAGCGACCTTTACTTCAACACCCCGGCGCGCCGCAAGTTCCTGAAGACCGAGGCGACCGAGTTCGGCCACTGCGACGAAATCTTCCGCCGCATCGCGCTCGCGCGTCCGGAGATCGCCTTCTCGCTGCGCCATAACGGGCGCGCGTCCCGGCAGCTGCGCGCGCACTCGCTCGCCGAGCGCGCCGCCGCGCTGCTCGGGCGCGAGATCGCGGAGGCGAGCGTCCCGATCGAAGTCGGCGCCGGCGGCATGACGCTCACCGGCCTCGCCGGCACGCCGCAGGCCGCGCAAGCGCGCGCCGATGCGCAGTATTTTTTCGTCAATGGGCGATATGTCCGCGACCGCGTGCTCGCTCACGCGGTGCGCGAGGCGTACTCGCAGCTGCTGCACGGCGAGCGCCAGCCGGCGTATGTGCTCTTCCTGCGGCTCGATCCGCGGGCGGTCGACGTCAACGTCCACCCGGCCAAGATCGAGGTGCGCTTCCGCGATTCACGCGCCGTGCACCAGTTCGTGCGCCACGCGGTCGAGCGCGCGCTGTCGCCGAGCGCGGCGAGCGCGCCGGTTGCATACGCCACGGTTTCCAGCGGGATGAAAGGTCCCGCCATCCAGGCGTCGTTCGCGCTGGCGCAGCCGGCCGCCGCGTATCAGGCGTTCATGGCCGCGGCCCAGCCCCTTCCGGCCGCCGAGCAGGCGCCGCCGCTCGGCTTCGCGCTCGGCCAGCTGCACGGCATCTATATCCTCGCGCAGAACGAAGCCGGGCTGGTGCTCGTCGACATGCACGCCGCGCACGAG
>DATMIG010000530.1:0-2282 GCA_035554335.1 Burkholderiales bacterium | reverse complement strand
TGCTGGTGCAGCTCGAGGGCCTGCTCGCCGCGCGCCAGGCGGGCGTGCGCGCCTTCGTCCTGGACCTCGAGCACAGCGACGGCAGCGAAAGCGCGATACCGGTCCAGCTCGCTTCGCCGGCGCGCGAAGCGGAGCGCTTCTGCGAGCTCTTGCGCGAAAAGCTTGGCGCCACCCAGCTTGCGCAGCCGGTCCGCTCGATCGGCGTTCAGGCGGCCGATTTCACCCCCCTCGCGGGAAAGAGCGCAGGGCTTTTCGGCGACAGCGCGGCGGAGGCCGAGGACTGGGCGCGGCTCCTCGAGCGGCTGCAGGCGCGCCTCGGGCGCGACGCCGTGCACGGCGTGAGCCCGTTCCCCGACCACCGGCCGGAATACGCGTGGCGGCGCGTCGACCCGGGCGACTGGGACCCGCACGAGTTCGTGCAGCCGGGGCCCAGGCCCGCCTGGCTCCTGGAAAAAACGATGAAAGTCGACGAAGCGAAGCTGGACCTCATCGCGGGTCCCGAGCGCATCGCGTGCGGCTGGTGGGACGGCGACGACGCGCGGCGCGACTACTTCGTCGCCGGGTATGGATCCTCCCTCGCCTGGGTGTATCGCGAGGACGGCCAATGGTACGTGCATGGCTTCTTTGCCTGATTACGCCGAGCTGCACGCGCTCTCGAACTTCAGTTTCCTGCGCGGCGCGTCGCACCCGGAGGAGCTGGTCGAGCGCGCGCGAGCCCTCGGCTACCGCGCGCTCGCGCTGACCGACGAATGCTCGCTCGCAGGCAGTGCGCGCGCGCATTTCGCGGCGAAGGAGTGCGGCCTCAAGCTGATTCACGGCACCGAGGTGATGGTGGAGAAGGAGAAGCTCGTCCTCCTCGCCACCGACCGGCGCTCCTACGGCGCCATCTCGGCGCTGATCACCGCCGGCCGGCGGCGCAGTCCGAAGGGCAGCTATGTGCTCGCACGGGAAGACGTGGAGGCCGTTGCTCATAGCGATGCGTTGCTTCTATGGGTGCCGGGCGAATCGGACGGCGCATGGATCGCCGAGCGCTTCCGCGGCCGCGCCTGGATCGCGGCCGGGCTCGACTGCGGGCCGAACGACCGCGCGAAGCTCGCCGCGCTCGCGAGCCGAGGCGAGCGCCTCGGCCTGCCCCTCGTGGCCGCCGGCGGGGTGCTCATGCACCGCCGTTCGCGAAAGCCGCTGCATGACGTCCTCACCGCCATCCGCCTCGGCAGGACGGTCGCGCAGTGCGGCCAGGCGCTGCTTCCGAACGCGGAGCGGAGCCTGCGCCTTCGCGTGCGCCTCGCGCAGCTCTATCCACCCGCGCTACTCGCCGAGACGGTGGCGATTGCCGAGCGCTGCGCCTTTTCGCTCGATGAATTGCGCTATGAATATCCGGCCGAGATCGTGCCCGCGGGCGAGACCCCCGCGCGCCATCTGGCCCGGCTGACCGAAGACGGCCTGCGCTGGCGCTTTCCCGGGGGCGTGCCGGAGAAAGTGCGTGCCGCGGCCGACCACGAGCTCGCGCTCATCGCCGAGCTCGGCTACGAGCCTTTCTTCCTCACGGTGAACGACGTGGTGCGCTTCGCGCGCTCGAAGGGGATCCTCTGCCAGGGACGCGGCTCGGCGGCGAACTCGGTGGTGTGCTACGCGCTCGGCATCACGGAAGTCGATCCGGCGCGCATGAACATGCTCTTCGAGCGCTTCGTGTCGCGCGAGCGCAACGAGCCGCCCGACATCGACGTCGACTTCGAGCACCAGCGGCGCGAGGAAGTGATCCAGTATGTCTACGCGAAATACGGGCGAGAGCGCGCGGCGCTCGCCGCGACGGTGATCTGCTACCGGCCGAAGAGCGCGCTGCGCGACGTGGGCAAGGCGCTCGGCATGGACGAGGCGGAAGTGGACCGCGTGGCGAAGGGCTTCGCCTTCTGGGACCACGCGCTCCCGGACACGAGCCTGTGGTTCCGCTTTGCGCAGATGCTGCGCGGCTTCCCGCGCCACCTCTCGCAGCACCCGGGGGGCTTCGTCATCTCGCGCGGGCCGCTCGCCGAGCTGGTGCCGATCGAGAACGCGGCGATGCCGGAGCGCACCGTGATCCAGTGGGACAAGGACGACCTCGAATCGCTGGGTCTGCTCAAGGTCGACGTGCTGGGGCTCGGCATGCTGTCGGTCATCAAGCGCGCGCTCGCCTTCGTCGGCCTCAGGATGCAGGACGTGCCGGCGGAGGATCCGGCGGTGTACGCGATGGTGCAGAAGGCCGACACGGTCGGCGTATTCCAGATCGAGTCGCGCGCGCAGAT
>DATMIG010000529.1:0-2603 GCA_035554335.1 Burkholderiales bacterium | reverse complement strand
CCGGGCAGCCGCCAGGTGGCGGCCGGCTTCGCCGTCTACGGCCCGACGACGGTCTTCATCCTGACGGTCGGCGAAGGCGTGCACGGCTTCACGCTCGATCGCGAGACCTACACCTTCGTCCTCACGCACCCCGAGATCCGCATCCCGCACGAGACGCAGGAGTTCGCCATCAACGCGTCGAACATGCGCCGCTGGGAGCCGCCGGTGAAGCGCTACATCGACGAGTGCCTCGCCGGCAAGGACGGCCCGCGCGGCAAGGACTTCAACATGCGCTGGGTCGCCTCGATGGTGGCCGACGTGTTCCGCGTGCTCTCGCGCGGCGGCATCTTCATGTACCCGCGCGACGCGAAGAACAAGGACGGGCGCCTGCGCCTCATGTACGAGGCGAACCCGATGGCCTTCATCGTCGAGCAGGCCGGCGGCGCCGCCACCGACGGAAGCCAGCGCATCCTCGACGTGCAGCCGAAGGGCCTGCACCAGCGCTGCCCGGTGATCCTCGGCTCGAAGGAAGAAGTCGAGCGCGTCACCTCGTACCACCAGTAATTCGGGGTCAGGGCGCTAATTCACCGCCAAAAAGAAAAAGGCCGGGGATCGCCCGGCCTTTCTCACTCCTCCCCTGAAATCGTTTATTTCAGGTGCTTCGAGACGAGCTTGGTCATCTCGAACATCGACACCTGCGACTTGCCGCTGAACACCGGCTTGAGCTTCTCGTCGGCGTTGATCATGCGCTTGTTTTTCTTGTCCTGCAGGCCGTTGCGCTTGATGTAGGCCCAGATCTTCTTGGTCACCTCGGTGCGCGGCATGCCGCTGGAACCGACGACGGCCGCGAGCGGACCCGTCGGCGTCATCGGCTTCATGAAAGCGGCATTTGGTTTGCGCTTCTTGCCCGCCGCCTTCTTCGCTTTCTTCTTCGCCATCTAGATTTCTCCTCTGAACGTTCGCTGAGTTTCGATCCCGGAATCCCCGCCCTCTATAGACGGTGGAGCGAAAGATGCCGAATCCCCGAGGGCGTGTCAACGACTTTCAGAGGGAAAACGGCGTGATTTCCCTCGGGCGTTGCTTTTCCGACCGTAGAATTCCGCCATGAACCTCGCGAGCCTCCGCCAGGAATACATGCGCGCGGGCCTCTCGGAAAGCGATGCGGATCGCGATCCTATGCGTCAATTCGAACGCTGGTTCGAGGACGCGCTGAGAGCGAAGCTGCCGCTGCCGAACGCAATGACGCTCGCCACCGTCGCCCGCGACGGTGCACCGGCGGCGCGCGTGGTGCTCCTGAAGGGCGTCGAGCGCGGCGGCTTCGTCTTCTATACGAACTACCGCAGCCACAAGGGCCGGGAGCTCGACGAGCGCGCGCAGGCCTGCCTCGTCTTCATGTGGTCGGAGCTCGAGCGCCAGGTGCGTATCACCGGCCGGGTTGAAAAGGTCGATGCGGCCGACTCCGATGCCTACTTTGTCACGAGGCCCGCGGGCTCGCGGCTCTCCGCCTGGGCCTCCGAGCAGAGCGAGAAGGTCTCCTCGAGGGTGGTGCTGGAGAAGGCGATGGCCGAGGCGAAGGCGCGCTACGGCGACTCGCCGCCGCGCCCGCCGCATTGGGGCGGCTACCGCGTGACGCCGGCCGAGATCGAGTTCTGGCAGGGGCGCGCCGACCGGCTGCACGATCGGCTGCTGTACACGCGCGACGCCGGGAATTGGAAGATCGAGCGGCTTGCGCCCTAGCACGGGGGCCATCCAGCTTCTCGCCCTGGGCGCGTTCGTGGCGGGAATTTCCCTGCGCTGCGTCGAGCCGATGCTGCCGCAGCTCGCCACGGACTTCTCCACCACCGTCTCGGCCGCATCGGTCATCGTGACCTCGTTTGCCGTGGCCTACGCCTGCGCGGTGCTGCTGCAGGGGCCGCTCGGCGACCGCTACGGGAAGCTGCGCGTCGTCACCATCGGCGTGGCGCTCGCCGGCCTCGCCTCCTTCGGCTGCGCGGCGGCGTGGAGCCTCGGCTCGCTGGCGGCGATGCGCTTCCTGATGGCGATCTTCGCCTCGGCGCCGGTCGCGCTCGGCATCGCCTACATCGGCGACGTGATCCCGCTCGAGGAGCGCCAGGCGACGATCGCGCGCTTCGTCGCCGGCTCGATCTTCGGCCAGACGCTCGGCCCGCTCTTCGGCGGCGTGCTGACCGACTGGGCGGGATGGCGCAGCTCGTTCGTCGTGCTGGGACTGCTTTTCCTGGGCGGCGCGGCGACGATGTTCGTTCGCACGCGTCGTGAATGGCCGGCAAGCGCACACGGACGCTTCGAGCCGCTCGCCCTGCTCGCCGGGCTCCTCGCGCGCGCGCCGGTACGCTGGCTGGTGGCGGTCGGCGTCGCCGAAACGTTCTTCTTCTTCGGCGGCTACGTATTCATCGGCGCCTTCCTGCGCGATCGCTTCGGCCTCTCCTACACCGCGATCGGCCTCGTGCTCGCCGGCTACGGCGTCGGCGGCCTGGCCTTCAGCTCGCTGGTGCGCTGGCTCGTGCCGCTCGGCGAGCGGCGGCTGGTGGTGCTCGGCGGCCTGCTCGGGCTCCTCGCTTTCGGCCTCATCGTGCTCGCCGGCGACTGGCGCTACGCGGTACCGG
>DATMIG010000528.1:0-4623 GCA_035554335.1 Burkholderiales bacterium | reverse complement strand
GCGACGTCGCCCACGCGCCAGCGCCGCTCGGTCAGCGCGAGGGTGTCGCGGTACGTGCCGACCGTCGTTCGCACGATGTCGAGCTCGACGTCGAGCGCGCGCAGCTCGAGATAGGTCTGCGCCACCTCGGACTGCACGAGGAGCCGCGTGCTTTGCAGCAGCCCCTCGCTCGCCTGCGCATCCAGGCGCGCGGCATCGCTCGCCTGGCGCAGGCGGCCGAAGAGGTCGACCTCGTACGAAAGGTCGGCGCCCGCCTGGAAGAGGCTGCGTGTGCCCTCGACCGGCACACCGTTGACGAGGCCGCGACCGCGCGCGGCGCCGGCGGCGGCGTCGATCTGCGGCATGCGTGCCGCATCGGTCGAGCGCACGAACGCGCGCGCCTCCGCGAGCCGTGCCGAAGCGATGCGCACGGTCGTGCTGCCGCGGTCGGCGCGCGCGATGAGCTCATCCAGCACCGGATCCGCGAATGCCTTCCACCATTCGCCGCGCGGCTGGGCTTCCGCCGGCGGCGCCACGGCGAAGCTGCCTACCTGCTCCTTGTAGGCGGCGGGTGTCGGCGGCAGCTTCTCCGCCTCGACCGGCGGCAGGGTGGCCGAGCACGCGGCGAGGATGGCGACCGCGATCAGCGAAAGCGGCAGGCTCTTCATGGAGAGAAGACGATCGTTCATGGTGCGTCCTTGTTCACGGGTGCCGCCGGCAGCGGCTTGATCGCGCCGCCGCCGATGTGCGGGATGTCGCCGTGGTGGGTGAGCGGCCGGTTGCGCGTGAGCGCGCGCAGCAGCACGTAGAACACCGGCGTGAGGAAGATGCCGAACGCCGTGACGCCGATCATGCCGGCGAAGACGGCGATGCCCATCGCCTGGCGCATCTCGGCGCCGGCGCCCACCGAGAAGGCGAGCGGCACCACGCCCATGATGAAGGCGATGGAGGTCATCACGATCGGCCGCAGGCGCAGGCGAGCCGCCTCGATCGCCGCCTGCACCGGCGTGCGCCCGGCGAGCTCGAGCTCGCGCGCGAACTCGACGATCAGGATCGCGTTCTTTGCGGCGAGGCCGACCAGCACCATGAAGCCGATCTGCGTGAAGATGTTGTTGTCGCCGCGCGTGAGCCACACGCCGGCGAGCGCGGCGCCGAGCGAGAGCGGCACGATGAGGATGATGGCCATCGGCAGCGCGAGGCTCTCGTAGAGCGCGGCGAGCACCAGGAAGACCAGCAGGATGGCGAGCGGATAGACCCACGCCGCCGAGTTGCCGGCGAGGATCTCCTGGTAGGTGATCTCGGTCCAGTCGAACGCGATGCCCTTCGGCAGCGTCTCGGCGGCGATGCGCTCGATCGCGTCCTTCGCCTGGCCCGACGAGAACCCCGGCGCATTGCGGCCGTTGATGTCGGCGGCGAGGAAGCCGTTGTAGCGCATCGCGCGCTCGGCGCCGGCGGAAGGCTGCACGTTGAGCAGCGCCGAGAGCGGCACCATCTGGCCCGTGTTCGAGCGCACCTTCAGCGTGCCGATGTCCTCGGCGCGGGCGCGGTAAGGCGCATCCGCCTGCACCCGCACCGAATACGTGCGGCCGAAGCGGTTGAAGTCGTTCACGTACAGGCTGCCGAGGTAGATCTGCATGGTGTCGAAGATCTCCGTTACCGGCACGCCGAGCTGGCGCGCCCGCGTGCGGTCGACATCCGCGTAGATCTGCGGCACGTTCACCCGGTAGCTCGAGAACATGCCGGCGAGCTCCGGCGCCTGGTAGGCCTTCGCCATGAACGCCTTGGTCGCCGCGTCGAGCGCCTCATAACCGAGCGAGGCGCGGTCCTCCAGATACAGCTTGAAGCCGCCGGTCTGCCCGAGGCCGTTCACCGGCGGCGGCGGGAACATGACGATGAACGCGTCGCCGATGCCGGCGAACTGGCGGTTGAGATTGCCGGCGATGGCGCCGGCGCTCAAGGCGGGCGACTTGCGCTTCTCGAAGTCGGCGAGCGTCGCGAAGACGATGCCGGCGTTCGAGCTGGTGGTGAAGCCGTTGATCGAGAGCCCGGGGAAGCCGACCGCGTGCTCCACGCCGGGCTGCTTCAGCATGATGTCGCCCATGCGGCGCATCACGTCTTCCGTGCGGTCGAGCGTGGCGCCGTCGGGTAGCTGCGCGAAGCCGATCAGGTACTGCTTGTCCTGGGCCGGCACGAAGCCGTCGGGCACCGCGCGGAACAGCACTCCCGTCACCGCCAGCAGCACCACGTATACGCCCATCATCACGGTCTTCCGCGACAGCACGCCGCCGAGGCTGCGGCTGTACCTCGCGGTGGCGGTGCCGAAGTACCGGTTGAAGAGCTGGAAGAACCGGTTCTTCGCCCCGCCAGCGTGCGGCTTCAGCAGCAGCGCCGCCAGCGCCGGCGACAGCGTGAGCGAGTTGATCGCCGAGATGACCGTCGAGATGGCGATGGTCATGGCGAACTGCCGGTAGAACTGGCCCGACAGGCCGCTGATGAAGGCGAGCGGCACGAACACCGCCACCAGCACGAGCGCGATGGCGATGATCGGGTTGGTCACCTCCTTCATCGCCTGATAGGTCGCATCGCGCGGACTGAGGCCGGAGGCGATGTTGCGCTCGACGTTCTCCACCACCACGATCGCGTCGTCGACCACGATGCCGATGGCGAGCACGAGGCCGAAGAGGGACAGCGCATTGATGGAGAAGCCGAAGAGATAGAGCAGCGACAGCGTGCCGACGATCGACACCGGCACCGCGACCAGCGGAATGATCGAGGCGCGCCAGGTCTGGAGGAAAAGGATCACCACCAGCACCACCAGCAACGTCGCCTCGAGCAGCGTATGCACCACCGCCTTGATCGAGGCGCGCACGAACTGCGTCGGATCGTAGACGATGTCGTAGTCGACGCCCTCGGGCATGGCGCCCTTGATCTCGGCCATGGTCTTGCGCACGTCACTCGAGATCTGCAGCGCGTTGGCGCCCGGCGCGGCGAAGATGCCGATCGCCACGGCGGGCTTGTTGTCGAGGAGCGAGCGCAGCGCGTAGGTGTCGGCGCCGAGCTCGATGCGCGCCACGTCGCGCAGGCGCGTGACCGCGCCGCCGGGCTCGGCCTTGACGATGATGTCGCCGAACTGCTCCTGGGTCTGCAGGCGCCCTTGTGCGTTGACTGAGAGCTGCAGGTCGATCTTCTCGGCGCCGGGAGAGGCGCCGATCACGCCCGCCGCGGCCTGCACGTTCTCCTGGCGGATGGCGCGCACCACGTCGCCGGCGGACAGGTTGTGCTCGGCCACCTTGCTCGGGTCGAGCCAGACGCGCATCGCGTACTCGCCGCCGCCCCACATCAGCACCTGCCCGACGCCCGGCACGCGCGCGAGGCGGTCCTTGACGTTGAGCAGGCCATAGTTGCGCAGGTAGTTGACGTCGTAGCGCTCGTTTGGCGAGACGAGGTGCACCACCATGGTGAAGTCGACCGCGCTCTTCACCGTCGTCACGCCGAGGCGGCGCACCTCCTCCGGCAGGCGCGGCTCGGCCTGCTGCACGCGGTTCTGCACGAGCTGCGCGGCGAGGTCGGGATTCGTGCCGAGCGCGAAGGTGACGGTGAGCGTCATGCGGCCGTCGGTGGTCGCCTGGCTCGACATGTAGAGCATGTTCTCGACGCCGTTGATCGACTCCTCGAGCGGCGTGGCGACCGTCTCGGCGATCACCTTCGGGCTCGCGCCGGGATAGCTGGCCGTGACCACCACCGACGGTGGCACGACCTCCGGGTATTCCGAGATCGGCAACAGGCCGAGCGAGATCAGTCCGCCGAGGAGGATCAGGACCGAGAGGACGCCGGCAAAGATCGGCCGGTCGATGAAGAAGCGTGAGAGGTTCATGGCAGGCTCCAGAGCGCCGCGGCGAGCGGAACGGGCAGCAGCTCCGGCGCCGTGCAGGCGAGAACAAGGCCGACACTCGCGACGAGCGCGGCGGCGACAGCGCAGACGAAACTGGAAAAAGCGGGCGGCGACATCTACGCCGCGGGCTGCGGGGCGACCGGCATGCCCGGCCGCACGCGCTGCAGGCCGTTCACGATGATGCGCTCGCCGGGCTTGAGGCCCGAGGTGACGATGCGCTTGCCGTTGGCCGTGCCGCCGAGCGTGACCTCGCGGTACGCGGCCTTGTTGTCCTCGCCGACCACCATCACGAAGCGCTTGCTCTGGTCGGTGCCGACGGCCCGCTCGCTCACCAGGACTGCGGGCTCCGCCTTCGCGCGCCCCATGTAGAGCTTCACGTATTGCCCGGGGATCAGGCTGCCGTCGCGGTTGTCGAACACCGCGCGCACGCGCACCGTGCCGCTCTTCGTATTCACCTGGTTGTCGATGAGCTGGAGCTCGCCGCGCAGGTGACGCCCGCCGTTCGTCACGGTCTCCGCTTCAACCGGCACGCCGCGGGTGCCTTCCTTCAGGGCGCGCAACACCACGTGCTCGTCGGCGTCGAAGCTCGCGTACATCGGGTTCACGGAGACGAGCGTGGTGAGCACCGGCGCGCCCGGCCCGGCCGGGACGAGATTGCCGACAGTCACCTCGAGCTTGCCGACGCGGCCCGAGACCGGCGCGCGCACCTGGGTGTAGCCTAGGTTCAGCTTCGCCGATTGCAGAGCGGCGCG
>DATMIG010000527.1:0-2689 GCA_035554335.1 Burkholderiales bacterium | reverse complement strand
CGCTACGCGATCATCCTGGTCGCGCTGGCCACGCTCGTCGCGCCGCTCGTCTCGAACGCGTTCTGGATCTTCGTCTACATCGAGGTGATCGTCTTCGCGCTCTACGCAGTGACGTTCAACCTGCTCTTCGGCTTCGGCGGCATGCTGCCCTTCGGTCACGCGGCGTTCTTCGGGCTGGGCGCGTACTGGCTCGCCGTGCTGGTGAAGAAGGCGGCCTGGCACCCGCTGCTCGCGCTCTGCGCGGCGCCGCTCGCGAGCGCCGTGGCGGCGGCCTTCGTCGCCGTGTTCTGCGTCCGCCTCACCGGCATCTACCTTGGCATGCTGAGCTTCTCGTTCCAGATGCTGCTCTACACGGTGATCTTCAAGTGGTATTCGCTCACCGGCGGCGACGACGGCCTCTCCGGCATCGCGCTGCGCGGCGCGTCGCCTTTGCAGCTCTACTACCTCTCGCTCGCCCTGGTGGCGGCATCGCTCACCTTCCTGTGGTTGCTCGTCCGATCCCCGTTCGGCAAGGCCCTGCAGGCCGCGAAGAGCAATCCGATGAAGAGCCTGGCGATCGGCGTGAACGTGCCGTTCCACCGCGGCGTCGCGTTCGTCGTCGCCGGCGCCTTTGCGGGGCTCGCCGGCGGGCTCTTCGTGCTGGCGAACGAAAGCGTGTTTCCGGGGTGGCTGAACTGGACGGCGAGCGCGGTGCCGATCGTGATGACCGTGCTCGGCGGCATGCACAGCTTCGTCGGCCCGGTGATCGGCGCCGCGGTCTATGTCGTGCTGCAGACGGTGCTCACCGGCTACACGGAGTACTGGGCGCTCATCCTCGGCGTGCTGGTGATCGCGATCGTGATGCTGATGCCGGAAGGCATCGCCGGCTTCTTCGACCGGGCCGGACGTAAATGAGCGTGGCTGAGCCGATCCTGCGCGCCGTCGGACTGCACAAGCGCTTCGGCGGCCTCGTGGCGACGAACGACGTTTCCTTCGAGGTGGCGCGCGCCGAGTTCCGCGCCATCATCGGTCCGAACGGCGCCGGCAAGAGCACGCTCTTCAACCAGCTCACGGGCTTCCTGCGCCCCGATGCGGGTCGCGTGCTGTTCGAAGGCCGCGACGTGACCGCCATGGCGCCGTATCGCGTGTTCCGCCACGGCGTGAGCCGCACGTTCCAGATCACCAACATCTTCACCAACCTCACCGTGCTCGAGAACGTGCAGATCGCGTTGCTCTCGCACCGGCGGCGTCTTTACCGCGGGCTGCGGGCGGCGGGCACGCAGGTCGTCGATGAGGCGAAGAAGCTGCTCGCCCTCGTCGGCCTGGTCGGCGATCCGGCGCACGCCGCATCGACTCTCTCGCATGGCGACCGCAAGAAGCTCGAGCTCGCCGTCGCGCTCGCCAACGAGCCGCGGCTTCTCTTCCTCGACGAGCCGACGGCGGGCATGGCCGCCAACGAGCGCCTGGAAGCGATCCGCATGGTCCGCCGCATTGCCGACGAGCGCGAGCTCACCGTGGTCTTCACCGAGCACGACATGCAGGTGGTGTTCGCCGTGGCGGATCGTATCTCGGTCCTGCACCACGGCAGCATCATCGCCGAGGGTAAACCGGAGGAGGTGCGCCGCTCGGAAGATGTGCAGCGCGTCTACCTGGGAGGCGTCATATGAACGCACCGACCGAGCGCGAGATCGCCGAATACCGCGCCATGCTCGCCGAGCTGATGCAGCGCTGCCTGGAGAGCATCCGCGCGGTGAAGCTGCCGGACGACGCCGAGCCGTTCAAACACGATGAGTGAGCCCTGGAGCCTGGGCGTTGCCGCTGCTGCTCGCGCCATCGCGAGCGGCGAGCTCACCTCGCGCGAGCTGGTGCAGTCGCTGCTCGAGCGCATCCAGCGCGTCGACCGCGACGTGCAGGCGTGGGTGCGCCTCGCGCCGGAACAGACGCCGCGCCCCGGCCCGCTGCACGGTGTGCCGCTCGGCATCAAGGACATCATCGCCACGGCCGGACTGGAGATGAACGTCGGCTCGCCGCTCATGGCCGGTAACGTGCCGAAGGAGGACGCGCCGCTAGTGCGCCGCCTGCGCGAGGCGGGCGCCATCGTCCTCGGCAAGACGCACATGACCGAGTTCGCCGCCATGGATCCCGCGCCGACGCGCAATCCGTGGAACCTCGCGCACACACCCGGCGGCTCGAGCAGCGGCTCGGCGGCGGCCGTCGCGGCGTGCCTCGTGCCCGGCGCGATTGGCACCCAGACCGCGGGCTCGATCCTGCGCCCGGCCGCGTACTGCGGCATCGTCGGCCTCAAACCGACCTACGACGCCGTCGATCGAACTGGCGTCTTTCCCTGCGCGTGGTCGATGGACCACATCGGGCCGATGGCGCGCTCGGTGGAAGACGTGGCGCTGCTTTTTGGCGCGATGTCTGGGCGCTGGCTGCATCCGTATGGCGGCGACCTGCGCATCGGCGTGCCCGACCGCTACTTCTTCGAAGGCGATACGGAGGCATTCGATCGCGTCGTCAAGGCGCTCGGCCGCCGCATCGTGCGCGTGAAATTGCCGCCGACCTTCGAGGCCGGCGTGCACGCGGGCATCGTCACCATGTATTCCGAGATGGCCGCCGTGCACCGCGAGCGCTTCGCCGCGCACCGCGATCGCTACGGCTGGAAGCTCGCCTGCCTGCTCGACGCGGGCGCGGCCGTCTCGGCGGCCGA
>DATMIG010000526.1:0-8623 GCA_035554335.1 Burkholderiales bacterium | reverse complement strand
GTGCGGTTCGCCGCGTTGGTCATGAGGTCCTCGCCCGCCAGCAGGTCCGGCAGGCTCGACTTCACCGCCTCGCGGACTTTCTGGTTATGCCGCAGCCAGTCGCGGGCGCCTCGGGAGAAGAGCTCGTACCACGGCGTTTCTGCGGCGATGCGGATCATGGAATCAGGACAGCCTCATTCCTGGGCGAGCAGCGTCGTCACGTAGTTCAGGGCTTCGCGGGCGCTGGCGGAGTCGTAGCCGTACTCGTCCACCAGGCGCTTCTCCACCACCGAGATCTTGTGGCGGGTCTCGTCGTCCGGCCGCGCCGCGGAGGAGACAAGGCGCAGCACGTCGCGCCGGCTCTCGAAGAGGTACTGCTCGACCGCATCGTGCAGCGGCGCGTGGGAGTCGAGCGTGAACTTCTCGCCGCGCTTGTACGCGCCCATCGCCTTGCGCACCACTTCCTGGCGGAAGGAGAGCTTGCCGGACTCGGAGATGCGGATCTTCTCTTCCACCGAGCGCAGGAAGCGCTCGTCGGGCTTCCTCTCCTCGTTGGTGATCGGATCGCGCAGCGTGCGGTTGTCGAGCGTGGCCTCGACCTCGTCGAGGTACTTGTCGAGCAGCTGCTGCGCTTCCTGCTCGAAGGAGACGAACAGCGCCTTGTGCACGTCTTCCTTCACCCAGCGGTTGTAGAAGTCCTTGCGCACCGCGACGAGGAAGTCGATCCACTTGCGCTTCTTCTTGCCGTCGATGCGCACGTCGGACTCGATCGAGTCCTTCAGCGCGATCAGCACGTCCATCGTCGTCAGGCTCTTCGCCTGCGACTGGATGATGGCGTTGGAAAGCGCGTTGATGATGAAGCGCGGCGACACGCCGGCGAGGCCCTCGTCCGGGCTCTTGGCGCGGATCTTGGCCGCCTCGTTGGGCGCGATGCCCTCGACGTCCTCGCCCGCGTAGATGCGCACCTTCTTCACGTTGTCCTGCTCGCGCTCCTCGCCCTCGGAGAGGCGCGAAAGCACGGCAAACACGGCTGCGACGTGCAGCGCGTGCGGATCGAGGTGCACCTGCCGGAACGCCTGGGTCGAGGAGCAGAGCTTGCGATAGATGCGCGCCTCTTCCTTGTAGTCCAGCGTGTACGGCACCGAGATGATGACCATGCGGTCGAGCAGCGCCTCGTTCTCCGGCTCCTGCAGGAACTTGCGGAACTCGGCGAGGTTGGTGTGCGCGACGATGGTTTCATCGAGGTGGATGAGCGGGAAGCGCGACACCTTGACGTTCTTCTCCTGCGTGAGCGTGAGGAGCAGATACAGGAACTCGCGCTTCACCTTCAGGATCTCGATCATCTCGAGGAGACCGCGGCTCGCGGCATAAACCGCGCCGGACCACGACCAGGCGCGCGGGTCGCCTTCATCGCCGAACTCGGACACTTTGGAGAGATCGACGGAGCCGACCAGGTCCGCGATGTCCGCCGTCGTCGGATCGTGCGGCGCATACGTGCCCACGCCCATGCGGCCGGCTTCCGAGATGAAGATGCGGTTCACCGGCATGCGCATGAAGTCGCCGCTGTAGTCGTGCTGCAGGCGGCTCGTGCAGTGCGGGCACAGCTCGCCGGAGATCTCGACGCCATAGGTCTGGCGGAACTGGGCGCGCAGCGTGTGCGGGATGAGGTGCAGCGGCGACTCGTGCACCGGGCAGCCTTCGATCGCGTAGAGCGCACCCTTGTCGGTCTGGCTGTAGGCCTCGAGCCCGCGCTTGAGCAGGATCACCATGCTCGACTTGCCGCCCGACGGCGGCCCTAGCAGCAGAAGCAGGCGTCTGCCAACTTCGGAGCCGGCGGCGGCCGCCTTGAAGTAGTCGACCACGCGCCCGATGGTGTCGTCGACGCCGTAGAGCTCGTCCTCGAACAGCTGGCAGCGGAACCGGCCGCTGACGTCGTCGAAGCCGTTGGCGCACAGCATGTCCCAGATGTACTGGTGGCTGGTGCGCGTGATGCCCTTGGCATCGGCAGGGAATACGGACTCGAGGAACTCGGCGAGCGGACCGCTCCAGCGCGCGGCGCGATGATCCTTGGTGAACTCGACCAGCGACTTCAGGAAGTCCGAATGCCGATCGGTGCTGGTCGCTGGCTTCATCACTGCCTCCGGATTGGCGCTCATAGCACTCCTATGTCCGAGCAAGAAAAGAGCCCCGAGTTTCGGGATTTACATTTCGTCACAGGCCATAAGCGTTGTATTGCTCGCGTACCCCCTGAAGAACGCGCCGCTTGGCCTAAGAGTTGACCCGTCGCCAAAGATCGCGCATGTGGCCGGTTCGTGACAGGATTCGCCCTTGTAGTGACCTCGAACCCTTTAATGACCATGACGGTCGAAGGCTCAGCATGCTGAAAGAGATCGAAGGGGTGGCGGACGACGGCGCCGCGCGCCGGCGCTGGTTCCACGACGAGTTCTTCGACCTTTTCGTCTGGCAGTCGGAGGGCGAAGTAACGCTTTTCCAGCTGTGCTACGGGGTCGACTCGAGCGACCGGGCCCTCGTCTGGGACAAGACGCGCGGCTTTTTTCACGACGGGCCGCCGGCGCCCGACGAGGTCGTCAGCCGCTTCGACGACGCGGCCACCGAGCTGCCGGCGGACATCCGCGCCGACATCCGCGAGAAGATCCACGAGTTCGCCGGCCGGCGCATCGCCGTCACGTCGCGGCGCAAGAGCTTCCGCCGCGCGGCCTGGCAGCGTTAAGGTTTCGTCAGAAAAGAGGGAAGAGGGTTTGGTGGCGGGCCGCGCACCGATCGCGCGCCGCGGGCGACTGTCGAGTCTTTTCGCGTTCTTGGCCGCGATTATTCCCTTCTTCGGGCCCGCTGTTGAACGGCGTGGACCCTTGGTGGGATGTTGCGCCAGCTTTTTCCGGAAGTCCACAAGACATTTGTAAGCGCGCGCCCATGGCGCTGTGGCGACACGAGTCGACGTTCGGTGACGATGGATATCGACGACGCGCCTCGGCGCGCAGCTCTTCCGGCTGGCGCTGATTTTTTTCCAGCTGGTGTGACTCGCGCGTACCGCCCTACCCGAATCCCACTAAGATACGCGCGCATAAAAATTAAGGGGTAGGGATGAAGGTGTTGGCGCGCCAGGTCTGCCGGGCGCTCGGCCTGGTGGTGGCGCTCGCCGCGCCGGTGGTTGCCCGAGCTTCCAGTGATCCGTTGATCGACGCGCTGCCGGTGGGCGGCGCGGGCGTCGGCTTCATCTGGAAGCACGAGCGCTCGAGCTACGCCGGAGACCAGGGCGGCCTGGACAACCTGCCGCTGTATCTGTACGAAGGCGAGCACGCCTATCTGCACGGCCCGCGGCTCGGCCTCAAGTTCAAGCCCGACGAATGGCGCTTCGACGCGTTCCTGCGCTACCGCTTCGACGGCTTCACCCGCGACCGGCGGCCCGAGAGCGCCCAGGCGCTCGGCATCGAGGCGCGTGAACCCGGCTGGGACGCTGGCCTGAGCGTGCGGCGCACGTACGCGTGGGGCACGCCTTACGTCGAATGGCTGCGCGACGTGAGCCACGCCTCCGAAGGCACCGAGCTGCGCGCCGGCTATTGGAACGAATCGCGCCACGGGCGACTGACGCTCAAGCCGCACCTGATGGCGGCGTGGCGCAGCGAAAAGCTGAACGACTTCTATTTCGGCACGCCGACCTACCGCGCGGGCGCCGGCATCGATTGGCAGGCGGCGCTCTATGCGAGCTACGCGCTCACCGAAAGCTGGAATCTGCTCGGCGGCGTGACCGCTACGCGCCGCTCGAGCGAGATCACGGGCAGCCCGCTCGCGCAGGGCGGCCTGCAGACCGAGCTCTTCGCCGGGTTCATGTACGACTTTTCGCCGAAGCAGAAACGCTGGGCGCCGGAGTCCAAGCCGCTCATCGTGAAAGCGCTGTACGGCCACTCGAGCGACTGCGACGTGCTGCAGATCGTGCGGCTTTCGTGCACGACGCGTCACACCGTGGACAACACGAACGTCGCCGCCATCCATGTCGGCCGCAAGCTGATCGAGGGCGCCGGCGGCTGGCCGGTCGACCTCGCCGGCTTCGTCGGCGTGCAGCGCCATTACGAGAAGTCCTACCAGGATGACTTCTATTCGGTCGTGGCTTTCTTCAAGGCCTACTGGTACGGCTTCGGCTGGGAAAAATGGGGCTGGCGCACGCGCCTCGGCATCGGCAGCGGCCTCTCTTACGCCGAGCAGATTCCGCAAATGGAGCTGCACGACCAGGGGCGGCGCGAGCGCGGCAACTGGAAGCTCCTCAACTACCTCGATCCCAGCCTGGACGTGCGCGTGACGCGCGATACTTATGTCGGCGTGGGCGTCTCGCATCGCTCCGGCGCCTTCGGCAAGTCGCAGTTCTTCGGCAACGTGAACGGAGGCTCGAACTACATCTATGTCTCGATCGAAACCACCCTACGCTGACATCAGCGTGCTGAGCACCCTCGCGCTGAAGGGCGCGCTCGAGACCGCCGCGCCGGGACTGCGCGCCGAGTTCCACGCCACGCAGGCGCTCCTCAAGTCGATCGCCGACGGCGCCGTCGCCGACGTCGTCATCCTCACGAAGGAAGGCATCGACCAGCTGGTGAAGGACGGCCACGCCGATCCAGCCACCCGCATCGAGCTCGGCCGCTCGGGCGTCGGCATGGCCGTGCGCGCCGGCGCTCCGAAGCCCGACATCAGCTCGTTCGAGGCATTGAAGCGCACGCTCCTCGGCGCCGAATCGGTCGGCCATTCGAAACAGGGCGCGAGCGGCCTCTATTTCGCCGGCCTGCTCGAGAAACACGGCCTCGCCAACCAGCTGAAGAAGCGCGTCATCGTCGAGAAGGGTCCCGTCGCCGCCGGCATCGCGAAAGGCGAAATCCAGCTCGGCGCGCAGCTCTTGTGCGAGCTCGCGCCGGTCGCCGGCATCGACATCATCGGCCCGCTGCCGAAGGAAGTGCAGACCTACTATTCGTTCTCCGCCGCGGTGATGAAGGCGTCGAAGAATCCGACAGCCGCCAAGGCCTTCCTCGACTTCATGCGCACCGAGCCCGTGCGCGCGGCGATGAAGAAGAACCTGATCGAGCCCGGCTAGCCGCCCTGCGAAGAGTAGCCGCCGTCCACCGGGATCGCGGTGCCGGTGACGTAGTCGGACGCCTTCGAGCAGAGGAACACGGCGACGCCGCCCATGTCGTGCGGCGTGCCCCAGCGGCCCGCCGGCGTGCGTCCGAGGACGCGCTCGTTCAGCCCCGGTATCTCGCGCCGCGCGCTTTCGGTGAGCGCCGTGTCGATCCAGCCCGGCAGCACCGCATTCACCTGGATGTTGTCCTTCGCCCACGCGCAGGAGAGGGTGCGCGTGAGCTGCACGATGCCGCCCTTGCTCGCGCCGTAAGGCGCGGTGAAGGTTGCGCCGAAGATCGACATCATCGAGCCGATGTTGAGCACCTTGCCAGCGCCCGCGCGCTTGAAGTGCGGATATGCCGCCTGGCAGGCCACGAACGCGCTCGTCAGGTTCGTTTCCATCACCTTGTGCCATTCGGCGAGCGCGAAGTCCTGCGGCAGCTTGCGGATGCTCATGCCGGCGTTGTTGATCAGGATGTCGAGGCGCCCGAGCCGCTCGGCCGCCTCCGCCACCATGCCACGGCAGGCCTTCTCGTCCGCGATGTCCGCGATCGGCAGCGCAAAGGCGCCCGCGCCGAGCTGCTTCGCCGCCGCCTCGTTCTTCTGCCGGTTGCGCCCGGCGATCGCCACCCTGGCGCCGGCGGCGGCGAGCGCCTGGGCCATGCCGAGGCCGATGCCGCCGTTGCCGCCGGTCACGAGCGCGGCCTTGCCTGTCAGGTCGAAGAGGTTCATCGGCCGATTATCTATTAGTTGACAAAAGCAAGCATCTTGGCCGAGCATCGTCCCATGTCTCGCGTCGATGCCGTGCGCCGCTTCAACCGCTTCTATACGCGCCGCATCGGCGTGCTGACCGACGACTATCTCGGCAGCGCCTTTCCGCTCCCCCAGGCGCGCGTGCTCTACGAGCTGGGCGAGCGCGGCGAGTGCACAGCGAGCCAGCTCTGCGCCGATCTCGACCTCGACGCCGGCTATCTCAGCCGCCTCGTCGCCGGCCTGCGGCGCCAGGGCCTGGTGGCGGCCGAGGCGCCGAGCGAGGATCGCCGCCGGCGCCATCTCACGCTGACGCCGAAGGGCCGCAAGGCATTCGCCACGCTCGACGAGAGCTCGCGCCGAGCGATGGGCGAGATGCTGGCGCCGCTCGCGCCGCCGCACCGCGACAAGCTGGTGCAGGCGATGAGCGCGGTGCAGTCGGTGCTGGAATCGAGACCCGGCAACATCACGCTGCGGGCGCATCGCCCGGGCGACATCGGCTGGGTGATCAGCCGCCACGGCAAGGTCTACGACGACGAGTACCGCTGGGGACTCGGCTTCGAGGCGCTGGTCGGCGAGATCGGTGCGAAGTTCCTGCGCGAGTTCGACGCGAAGCGCGAGCGCGCCTGGATCGCGCAGATGGACGGCGAGCCGGTCGGCTCGGTGTTCGTGGTGAAGCAATCGGCCACCGTGGCGAAGCTGCGCCTGCTGCTCGTCGAGCCACACGCGCGCGGCTACGGCGTCGGCCGCCGCCTCGTCCGGCAATGCATCGATTTCTCCCGCCAGGCGGGCTACCGCAAGCTCGTCCTATGGACGCAGTCCAACCTCACCGCGGCGCGCGCCCTCTACGCCGCGCTCGGCTTCCGCAAGGTGAAGAGCCAGCCGCACCGCGAATTCGGCGTGCCGCTGACGGGCGAGTACTGGGAACTGAATCTCAAGTAATTGGGGTCAGATCAACATTCGAGGGCGCCGCGCGGTACTTGACCGAGCGGTTGCGCCCGTCCTGCTTCGCCGCGTAGAGCGCGCCGTCGGCGTGCGCGGCGAGCGCGTCGAGGGTGCCGCCGTCCTCGGGATAGCAGGCGATGCCGATGCTGACGCTCGCCGCCACCGTCGAGCCGTTCACCGGTAGCGGCAGCGAGGCGATGCGCGTGCGGATGCGCTCGGCGACTTCCATCGCGCCCTTCGCCGGCGTATCGGGCAGCAGCACGATGAACTCGTCGCCGCCGTAGCGCGCCGCGACGTCGGTGAAGCGCAGCTCCGCCTGGATGGCGCGCGCGAGCTGCTGCAGGAGCTGGTTGCCGGCGGCGTGGCCGTGCGCGTCGTTCACCGTCTTCAGGTTGTCGGAGTCGATCATCAGCACGGAGGTCGAGCGGGCATGGCGCGTGGCCTGCGCGAAGAGCCGGTTCGCGGAAAGCGCGAAGCCGCGCACATTGAGCAGTCCCGTCAGGTCGTCGGTCTCCGAAAGGACCTTCGCCCGCGCGAGGCCGTAGCGGATGTCGGCCGAGAACATGGTGGTGATGTAGCCCACCAGCAGAACCGGCGCGAGCTGCGCGAAGAAGGCGCCGACGAAAGGCAGCGAAGCGAAGGCCGACAGCGACTCCTCGCCGCCGAGCACGAGATAGCACATCCCGATCGCCGCCACGACGAAGAGCGTCGCCACCTTGCCGAGCGTCAGCGCCGAGGTGATGACCGGCAGCAGGTAGACGTTGAGAAGCGGGCTCGCGAGGCCGTCGGTGTACCAGAGCACCCAGGTGACGAAGATCACCATGCCGGAGGTCTCCGTGGCGATCTTCCAGCGCGTCTCGCGGCGGTAGAAGTTTGCATAGCGGAAGCTCATGACGAGCGCCGCATAGAAGAAGAGCCCGGCCGCGATCGCCGCGCTCGACTCGGCGTCGTCGCGCGCGCCGCCGAAGATGAGGTAGAGCAGGACGAGGATCAGGAGCAGCCAGTGGATCTCGGCCACGGTGCGCGAGATGCCGCGCAGCTCCTCCTGCTCGATCGAAACGCCCGCTCCGGATGCCGGTTCTTTTGCTTTCAGCACGCTGGCTTCCCCCTAGAAGCCGGCGCTATTATCCAACGCGATGGAATTGTCCGCCAAGGGATTGCGCGTCATCGTGACCGCCGGCGGCGCGGGTATCGGCCGCGCGATCGCGCAAACTTTCCTTGACGCCGGTGCGCGCGTGCACACGTGCGACGTCGATCCGAAAACGAAGCCCGACACCGTCACCGACGTGGCCAAAGTGGCCGACGTCGATCGGCTGTTCGACGAAGCGATCAGGAAGCTCGGCGGCCTCGACGTGCTCGTCAACAACGCTGGCATCGCCGGCCCGACCGCCAAGGTGGAGGACGTCGAGCCGGCGGACTGGGACCGCTGCATCGCGGTCGATCTTTCCGGCATGTTCTATTGCACGCGCAAGGCCATGCCGCACATCAAGCGCGCCGGCGGCGGCAGCATCGTCAATCTGTCCTCGGCCGCGGGCCGCCACGGCTTCCCGCAGCGCAGCCCCTATTCGGCGGCGAAGTGGGGCGTGGTCGGCTTCACCAAAAGCCTCGCCGTCGAGGCCGGGCCGGACAAGGTGCGCGTGAACGCCATCCTGCCGGGCATCGTCGAAGGCGAGCGCATCGAGCGCGTGATCGCCGCGAAGGCGAAGGCCACCGGCGTGAGCTACGAGGAATTCCAGAGCAAGTTTCTGGAGACGACGAGCCTGCATTCCACGGTCAGCGCGCAGGACATCGCCAACATGGCGCTTTTCCTCTGCACGCCGGCCGGTGC
>DATMIG010000525.1:0-1674 GCA_035554335.1 Burkholderiales bacterium | reverse complement strand
TCTGCTCGACACGCAGGTGCTCGACCGGGAGAAGAAGCCGATCGGCAAGGTGGACGGCATAGCGCTCGAGTTGCGCGACGGACAGCCGCCGCGGGTCGAGTACTTCGAAGTCGGCGCGGCATGCGCGTGGCGGCGCCTGGGTGAGCGCTTCGGCCGCTGGGCGGCCGGCGCGGCGCGCCGCTGGCGCGGCAAGCCCTATCGCTTTACGTGGGCCGACGTGCGCGATTTCCACGTCGACCTCGAGGTCGAGGCGCGCGTGGAGGACACCGGCGCTTTCGCGTTCGAGCGCTGGCTGCGCGAGAAGCTCGGCCGCATCCCCGGTGGCCGGTCGGGAGAAGACCGGTGATTCGGGTGCGCCTAGAAGATTTCGTCGGCAAGCCAGTGTGCGACGCCGACGGGCGCAAGATCGGCCACCTGCACGATGTGCGCGCCGAACGCTCCGGCAGCGAGCTGGTCGCCGTCGATTACCTGGTCGGTCCGGCGGCCTTCCTCGAGCGCTTCTCGATCGCCGGCATGGCACGCGGCGCGCTCGGCATCTTCGGCCTTCGAAGCGCGCGCGGCTACGTGGTGGCCGCCCGCGACATGGACCTCAGTACGCCCGGTGAGCCGCGCTGCACGCGGCGCGCGGCCGAGCTCGAACGAACCGGGCGATAGGCCGCTACTTCTTCTTGCTCTTCTTGCCCTTGTGGCTGCGGCGCCCGCCTTTGCGGCTCGCCTTCTTGCCGGCGTTCGAGATCGCAGCGGCGCGCGACTTCGACATGCCCTTGCGCTTGAGCGCCTTGTACTTGCGCTTGTTCTTGATCGATTTGCCGGCCATAAAGACTCCTCGGTAGTTGGGACGAGTCGACGATAGATCGACGCGTGTTAAACGGACTACCGCGAAGGGTGGCGCTCAGCGTAGTGCTTCAAGCAGGGCAGGGAAGATCTTCGGCGTCGAGCAGCAGATGTCTCCACTCGCCATGAATGTCTGCTCGCCCTTGAGGTCGCCGACGAGTCCGCCCGCTTCCTGGATGAGGAGCACGCCCGCGGCCATGTCCCACGGCGCGAGGCCGAGCTCCCAGAACGCATCCAGCCGGCCGCACGCGACGTAGGCGAGATCGAGCGCCGCGGCGCCCGCGCGTCGCACGCCGGAAGAGCTGCGCATCATCGACTGCAGCTGCCGCGTATAGAGATCGAGCCGCGTCAGCTCCTTGAACGGAAAGCCGGTGCCGACGAGGGCGTCGGCGAGCTTCGTCTGGCCGGTGACGCGGATGCGGCGGTCGTTGAGGAAGGCGCCGCGGCCCTTGGAGGCAGTGAAGATCTCGTTGCGGTTCGGGTCGTAGACGATGGCGTGCGCCAGCGTGCCGCGATGCTGTACGCCGATCGACACGCAGTACTGCGGGAAGCCGTGGATGAAGTTCGTCGTGCCGTCGAGCGGATCGATGATCCAGACGGTGTCGGCCTTGCCCTCGCTCGCGCCGGACTCCTCGGCGAGGAAGCCGTGGTCCGGGTACGCCTTCTTCACGATCTCGATGATCGCCTGCTCGGCCGCCTGGTCGACCTGCGTGACGAAGTCGTTGGCGCGCTTCGCGCGGATGTTCAGGCCGCCGTCGAGCGAGGCGCGGTTGATGATCGAGCCGGCCTTGCGCGCCGCGCGCACGCCGATGTTCAGGATGGGATGCATGGAAGGCGGCG
>DATMIG010000524.1:0-3375 GCA_035554335.1 Burkholderiales bacterium | reverse complement strand
CTGCAGACGCCGGTGGCGCACCTGGTGTGCAACTTCGCGCCGCCGGTGGGCGGCAAGCCCGCGCTGCTGACGCACGACGACGTCACCACCCTCTTTCACGAGTTCGGCCACGGCCTGCACCACATGCTGACGCAGGTCGACGAGATCGGCGTGGCGGGCATCTCCGGCGTGGAGTGGGACGCGGTCGAGCTGCCCAGCCAGTTCATGGAGAACTTCTGCTGGGAATGGGACGTGCTGCGGCACATGACGAAGCACGTCGAGACCGGCAAGCCGCTGCCGCGCGAGCTCTACGACAAGATGGTCGCCGCGAAGAACTTCCAGAGCGGCCTTGCCATGCTGCGCCAGATCGAATTCGCGGTGTTCGACATGCGCCTGCACTCGGATTTTGATCCAATGCGCGGCCGCACGGCGCTCCAGCTCCTCGACGAAGTGCGCAACCAGATCGCGGTACTGAAGCCGCCGGCCTACAACCGCTTCCCGAACAACTTCTCGCACATCTTCGCGGGCGGCTACGCCGCGGGGTACTACAGCTACAAATGGGCCGAGGTGCTGTCGGCGGATGCGTATTCGTTCTTCGAGGAGCACGGCGTGCTCGACCCGAAGAGCGGCGAGCGCTTCCGCGATGAAGTGCTCGCCGTCGGTGGCTCGCGTCCGGCCGCCGAGTCGTTCCGCGCCTTTCGCGGCCGCGACCCGAGCGTGGAGCCGCTCCTGCGCCATAACGGCATGACCGCGTAAGTGCGTCTCGCGAGTTGGAACGTCAACTCGCTGCGCGTCCGGCTACCGCATCTGCTCGACTGGCTGCGGGACGCGCAGCCCGACGTGGCGTGCCTGCAGGAGACTAAGACCGAGGATGCAAACTTCCCCGTCGCCGAGCTGCGCGACGCCGGCTACCACTCCGTTTATTGCGGGCAACGCTCGTACAACGGCGTCGCGATCCTATCCCGCACCGAGATCGCGGACGTAGCCCACGGCATTCCCGACTTCCCCGACGATCCCAAACGTTGCATTGCCGGCACGGCGAACGGCGTTCGCGTCGTCTGCCTGTACGCGCCGAACGGCGAAGCGCCCGGCACGGACAAGTACGCGTACAAGCTGCGCTGGTACGAGGCGCTCGCCCGTTGGATGGGCAGCGAAATCGGTAAGAGAGAGCGGCTCGCGCTGCTCGGCGACATGAATGTCGCGCCCGAGGATCGCGACGTGCACAACCCGAAGCGCTGGGAAGGTAAGATCCACGTCTCCGAGCCGGAGCGCGAAGCGCTGAAGAAGGTCGTGGACGTCGGCTTCGCCGATGCCTTCCGCCTTTTCGAGCAGCCGGAGAAGCAGTTCTCGTGGTGGGACTATCGGTTGAAGGCGTTCGAGCGCGGCTGGGGCCTGCGCATCGATCTCGCGCTGCTGTCGCCGGCGCTTGCCAAGCGCTGCAGTTCGTGCACCATCGACATTGCGCCGCGCAAGCGCGAGCGTCCGTCGGATCACGCGCCGGTGCTGGTCGAGCTGGATATCTGAGGAGGAGCGAATGAAAAGACGAAATTTCCTGATCACTGCCGCGGCGGCCGCGCTGGCGCCCATGGGTGTGCGCGCGCAGGCGAGCTTCCCTTCCAAGCCGATCACCTGGGTGGTGGGCTTCCCGCCGGGCGGCGGCGCCGACGGGGTGACGCGCCTCGTGGCGTCGAAGGTCTCGCAGAACATCGGCCAGCCGGTGGTGGTGGAAAACCGGCCCGGCGCGAGCTCGAGCATCGCCGCGCAATACGTC
Source organism: Burkholderiales bacterium (assembly GCA_035554335.1). Lineage (GTDB taxonomy): Bacteria > Pseudomonadota > Gammaproteobacteria > Burkholderiales > SG8-39 > SCGC-AG-212-J23. The sequence continues at coordinate 1,625 of DATMIG010000524.1, read as the reverse complement.
GCCAACGCGGCGCCCGACGGCTACACGATCATGAGCGTCGAGCAGGGCTCGATGGTGTTCAACACGGCGCTCTACTCCAAGCTGTCCTACGACCCGAAGGACATCGCGCCGGTCTGCGACATGATCCGCGCGCCGGTGATCCTCGCGGTCAATCCGAATTTCCCCGCGAAGGATCTCAAGTCCTTCATCGAGCTCATCCGCCGGAATCCCGGCAAGTACAACTACGGCTCGCCCGGCCGCGGCCTCGCGCACCAGCTCGCGATGGAAGCGTTCAAGCAGCGCGCCAAGCTCGACATCGTCGACGTGCAATACAAGGGCATCGCGCCGGTGGTACAGGATGTCATCGCCGGCCAGATTCCGATGGGACCCATCGACACCGTGGTCATCCTGCCGCACCTGCGCGCCGGCAAGCTGCGCGCCATCGCTTCATTCTCGGACAAGCGGCTCGCCGCGACGCCGGACGTGCCGGCGATGGGCGAGCTCGGCTACGAGGGCCTCGATATCGCGCCGATCGTCGGCGTCGGCGCACCGGCGAAGACGCCGCGCGAGATCATCCAGCGGCTGAACGCCGAGATCGTGAAGGCCGTGCGCTCGCCGGAAGTGAGCGCCAAGCTCACCGGCCTTGGCCTCGAGATCATCGCCGACACGCCCGAGCAGTTCGCGGCGTTCCTCGACAACGAAGGCAAGAAATGGCTGCCGCTTATCCGCAGCCTCAACATCAAGCTGGATTAAGGTAGCGCTTCTTCGATTCGCGGATCATCTCGAGGAGCGCCTGCGCGGGGTCGCGACCCTCGCGCTTCGCGCGCTCCTTGGTTTCGACCCAGCGCTTCAGGTCCTCGTAACCCTGCCTCGTGTGCGCGTTCCACTGCGCGTCGTGCGGGACCGTGAGCTCGAGACGGATGCCGTTCGGGTCGTGGAAGTAGATGCTCTCGAGCATGCCCTTGTGATCTACGGGGCCCAGGACGTCGACGCCGTTCTTGACCAGCCAGTCGCGCCAACGGCGCAGCTCGCCGCCGTCGGCCGCCTGTAGCGCCATGTGGTCAAACACCTCGTACGCCGGGTGCGAAGCCTTGGCGCGCGGCGGCAGATCGGCGACCTCGAAGAATGCGATGGTCGAACCGTCGGCCATGCGGAAGAAGATGTGGAAATACGGGAAGTCGTCGCCGGTCGACGGCACATGGTCGTCGAAGATCGTGCTCGCGAGCTCCATGCCGAGAATGCGCGTATAGAAGTCGGCCGTCGCCGCGACGTCGTGCGTGACATACGCGGCATGGTTCAGCATGCGCGGGACGAGTTTCATACGGTAGCGCCGACGCGGCTCTCGACGCGCGGCATCACCTCCTTGGCGAAGAGCGTCATCGAGCGCTCCACCAGCTTCGGCTCCAGCGCGCCGAAGTTGTGCATCGTCGCAACATGCCGGATGCCCATCTCGTGGAGCCGGCACATCTTCTCCGCGACGGTGTCCACCGATCCGAACAGGCAGATGCCATTCTGAATAATGTCCTCGTACACGTGCTTCTTTGCGTAGAGGCGCGTGTCGACGTACAGGTCGTACGCCGCCTTCGCCTGGTCGCGTGCTTCCTGGTCGCTCTTCGCTACGTAGGTATGCAGCGTAAAGACATGGT
>DATMIG010000523.1:0-1808 GCA_035554335.1 Burkholderiales bacterium | reverse complement strand
ACTGGCGGGCGTTCCTCCCATTGCTGCGCTTCTTCGAAGGCTTTGATCGGCACGAGGTTGACGAGGTGGTCGCCATCGCGCGCCCGATCGAGCTCGCGCGCGGCGCATGGATCTTCGCCGCGGGCGAGCCGGCGGCATCGTGCTTTCTGGTGGTGCGCGGCGCGATCGAGGTGCTGGCGCGCAACGGTCGCTTCGAGCGCCGCGTGGCGATCGCGGGGCCGGGAGAGCTGGTCGGTTATCTCGCGGCGCTCGACAACGCTAAGCATGCGGCGAGCGCGAGAGTACGAGAGCGGGCGACGCTGCTCGAGCTGCCGGCGGAGCGCTTCGGCCCGCTCTATGGAAGCGGCTCGCGTACCTCGATTCGGCTGCAGCGCGCCATCCATGCCAGCCTGCTGCGCTCGCTGACGCGCACCAACCATCTCCTCACGCGCCTGATCAGCCACGCCCGCCTGACCGATGCGGCCCGGCAGGCGGCCGAGCTCGAGAGCGCCCTGCACGGGCAGATAGTCCGCTCGGCCGAGAATATGAATTCTTCGTGAAAGCCGCCGCTGGCGGTTGATCGGCGGCGGGCCGGCTGGAACCATGCTCGGTGGTATGAAGGCCGGCATAACGCTCAAGCTGTTCCTGGCGATCCTCGCCGCGGCGTCCGTCGCCGCGGCGGCGATGGCGCTCGCCACGCACTGGAGCTTCCAGTCCGGCTTCCTCGGCTATCTCTCGCAGGTCGATTCGCAGCGCCTCGACGCCCTCTCGGGCGCGCTCGCGGATGAATACCGCCGCGTCGGCGGCTGGGATTCGGTGCGCGGCGATTACTCGCGCCTGCGCGAGATGGTCGCCACCTCCGCGCAGCTCACGCAGCGCTTCACGCTGGTGGACGCGAATCGGGTGCTCGTCGTCGGCAACCCCGAGCCGGCCGGGGCGGCCGAGCGGCCGATCGTGGTGAACGGGCGCGTGGTCGGCTATATCGCGCGGGCGCCGCTGCGGCGCCTGTCGACGGCGGCGGAGGAAGCGTTCCAGCAGGAGCACCTGCGGGCAGCGTGGGTCACGGCCGGTTTTGCGGTGGCGCTCGCGGCGCTGATCGCGGTGGTGATGGCACGCGTGTTCCTGCTGCCGCTGAAGCGCGTGGCGCAGGCGACGCACCTCCTCGCCGGCGGCAACTACGCCACGCGCGTCGAGGTGCGCTCGGGCGACGAGCTCGGACGCCTCGCCGACGACTTCAACAAGCTCGCCGAGACGCTCGAGCGCAACGAGACGCTGCGGCGGCGATTCATGGCGGACGTGTCGCACGAGCTGCGCACGCCGCTCGCCGTGCTGTCGGCGGAGCTCGAGGCGATCGAGGACGGCGTGCGTCCGCTCGACCAGGCATCGCTCGCCTCGCTGCGCAACGAGGTGAGCGCGCTCAGCAAGCTGGTCAACGATTTGAACCAGCTCGCGCTCGCCGACGTCGGCGCGCTGACCTACCGCAAGGAGAACGTCGACGTGGTGCCGCTCGTCGAGCAGGCGGTCGAGTCCTATCGCGAGCGACTCGCGGCGCGCGGCCTCGAGCTGGAGGCGGAGTGGCGCGAGGGGGCAGCGGTGTATGGCGACACCGATCGCCTGCTGCAGATGTTCCGCAACCTGCTCGAGAACTCGGCGCGCTACACGGACGCCGGCGGCCGCGTGCGCGTCGCCGTGCGGCGCGACCAGGACCGCGTGGCGATCGACTTCGACGACTCGGCGCCCGGCGTGCCGCCCGACGCGCTGCCGCGCCTTTTCGAGCGCTTCTTTCGGGTCGATGCCGCGCGCACGCGCGCGAACGGCGGAGCGGGGCT
>DATMIG010000522.1:0-10621 GCA_035554335.1 Burkholderiales bacterium | reverse complement strand
TTGCTGCGCTACCTGGCCGCCAAGGCGGCAAAGCGTCCGCTCGCCTCCCTGCCGGTACCGGCCGACCATCGCGAGCTTCCGGGCGAGGAGCCGCGCGACCCTTCCTGAGCTGAAGCGCTACTTCTTCGTCGCGCTCCAGTTGCCGGTCTGGCCCTTGTCGTCGCGGAAGGTGCCGCTCATCGAGCGGCCGTTGACGTTGCCGGTGAACTCGCGGCGCACGCCGCCCTGGTCGACGTAGGCGAAGGCGATCTGCGGGCCGCGCAGGCGCGCCTCGCGCAGGCCGGCGTGGATGTTGCCGTAGGCGACGGAGCCGTTGATCTTCTGGAAGGTCTGCTCGAGCGTGAGGTCGTTCTTCTGGCCGCCGGCGTCGAGCGCCCAGGTGCCCATCACGTTCGCCGGGACCACCCAGAAGTAGGCGCGGCGCCCCTCCATGGTGGAGATCTCGTCGGCTTCCCAGTCCTCCATCGTGAACGAGTGCGACACGACGCGCGTGCCGGGCTTCATCGAGAGGATGGTCGGCCGCAGCTTCATGTTGAGCGACGGCAGGAGATACAGCGTGATGACGGTGGCGGAGCTGAAGTCGGTGGCGAAGATGTCGGCCTGGCGGATGATCGCCTTGCCCGGCCCGACGCCGGCCACGCCGGCCTGCTGCGCCTTCTCGTTCGCGTACTTCACCATGTCCGGGTTGTATTCGATGCCGGTCGCCTTGGCGCCGAATTTCTTCGCCGCCATGATGGCGATCTTGCCGTCGCCGGCGCCGAGGTCGAAGTGGATGTCGTTCGGCCCGGTCTGGGCCATGGTGAGCATGCGCTCGACCACCTCGTCGGGCGTCGGCACCCAGATCACGTCCTTGCCCGCCTGGCCGACCTGCGGCTCGAACTTCTGCGCCGAGGCAGCGAATGGGACGAGCAGCGCGATCAGAAAAGCGGCGCGGGCGATCAGCATCATGGGAATCCTTGGCGCAAGCGGTTGGAAGCGGCGAAATCTAGCAGAAAGGTCGAGCCGCCGGGGCGAAACACCCCGGCGGCTGACTTATTCCTGAAGTGGCTTGTTCCTAAGCAGGCTACAGCACGTCGGCGGCGTGGTCGGCGAGGCGCGAGCGCTCGCCGCGCGAGAGCGTGATGTGCCCGGCGTGCGCCCAGTCCTTCATGCGGTCGACGACGTACGTGAGGCCCGAGGAGCCCTCGGTGAGGTAGGGCGTGTCGATCTGCGCGATGTTGCCGAGGCACACCACCTTGGTGCCGGGGCCGGCGCGCGTCACCAGCGTCTTCATCTGCTTCGGCGTGAGGTTCTGCGCCTCGTCGATGATCAGCCACTTGTTCACGGATGTGCGCCCGCGCATGAAGTTCAGCGACTTGATTTTTATCCTGGACCTCACGAGGTCGCGCGTCGCGGCGCGGCCCCATTCGCCGCCCGACTCGTCCGAGGCGTTCAGCACATCCAGGTTGTCCTCCAGCGCCCCCATCCACGGCGTCATCTTCTCCTCCTCGGTGCCGGGCAGGAAGCCGATGTCTTCGCCGATCGGCACCGTGACGCGCGTCATGATGATCTCGGAGTAGCGCTTTTCGTCGAGCACCTGCGTGAGGCCGGCGGCGAGCGCGAGCAGCGTCTTGCCAGTACCGGCCTGGCCGAGCAGCGTGATGAAGTCGACCTGCGGATTCATGAGCAGGTTCAACGCGAAGTTCTGCTCGCGGTTCCTCGCCGTGATGCCCCACACCGCGTTCTTCGTGTGCGTGTAGTCGCGCAGGGTCTCGATCACCGCCGTGCGGCCCGACGTCTCCTTCACCAGCGCGTAGAGCGGCTTGTCGCCGGTCTCGTCGTAGACGAACTCGTTCAGGTGCAGCTTCGAGACGAGCGGCCCGCGCACGCGGTAGTAGGTGTGGCCTTCCTTCTTCCACGATTCGACGTCGCGGCCGTGCGTGTCCCAGAAATCCTTCGGCAGCGGGCGCACGCCGGTGTAGAGGAGGTCGGCGTCCTCCAGCACCTTGTCGTTGGTGTAGTCCTCGGCGGCGAGGCCGAGGGCGCGCGCCTTGATGCGCATGTTGATGTCTTTCGACACCAGCACGACCTGCCGCTCGGGCTCGCGCTCCTGCAGCGAGCGCACGACGGCGAGGATCTTGTTGTCCATCTTGCCCGAGGCGAGCGTCGCCGGCAGCTCGCCGTTCATCGCCTCGGTCTGCAGGAAGAGGCGGCCTTTCGCGCTCTGGCCTTCCTTCGTCTTGAGCACGATGCCGGCCTTCAGGTCCTCCTGCGCCGACACCATCTCGTCGAGGAAGCGGCTCGCCTGGCGCGCGTTGCGCGAGACATCCGAGAGCCCGCGCTTGTGCGCGTCGAGCTCCTCCAGCGTCGCGATCGGCAGGTAGAGGTCGTTGTCGTCGAAGCGAAAGAGGCTCGTCGGGTCGTGCATCAGGACGTTGGTGTCCAGCACGAAGAGCTTCTTCACTTTGGGTTTTCGCGGGGAGCGTTTCACGACGGCGGAGAAGGACGAGGACGACTCTACATCGGCTGCGGACGGCTCGACATCATAGGGCTTTAACAAAGTTCAATACCTCCTTGACGTGGCCCGGCACTTTCACCCCGCGCCATTCGCGCGCCACCCGTCCCTTCTCGTCGATGACAAAGGTGGTGCGCTCGATGCCGCGGACCTTTCTCCCGTACAGGTGCTTGTCCTTCATGACGCCGAAGGCGTTGCATGCCTTCTCGTCGACGTCGGACAGCAGCTCGAATGGAAACTTCTGCTTGGCCTTGCAGGACTGCTGCGAGTAGAAGTAGAGGACCCGGCGCTGGCCGCGCTGGTCCGAGAGCCTGACGTGCCGCCGCCGGTGCTGGGAAGACTGAAGTCGGATACCGGCTTGCCGAGCGTTTCCAGAGGTTTTAATTACCCTTCTTAGCAACGTGCTCTAACGCTTTCAGTAGACACGTTTTTAATTCCCGCTGCAAGCGCGGCTGTGGTTTCCGCGCAGGCGCCTGAAAGAAAACGGGTTTCGCGGCACGAGGCTTGCCGGAACGGCGCGTGGACTCCGCTCCCTCCTCCCTTTTGGCGCAGCGGCGCCTCGACGTCCTCGAGCAGCTGCTGCGCTTGCCCGGCGGCGACATGAAGGCGACGCTTTCCCACGCGAGCGACGTCATCGCCGGCATCTCCGGCGCGGACAAGGTCGACTCCTTCCTCTACGACCCGGCGCGGGACTCGCTGGTAGCGGTCGGCTCGAGCACCCAGCCGCTTTCCGCCCGGCAGCGCGAGCTCGGGCTGGACGTGCTGCAGCTCTCCAACGGCGGCCACACGGTCGGTGTCTACAAGACCGGCGAGACCTATCTGAACAACGCGGTGGGCGCTGACCTGAACGAGCGGCCGGGCATCCGCGAGGCGCTCAAGGTGCGCTCGGAGATCGGCGTGCCGCTCGAGATCGGCGGTGCGCGCCGCGGCATGATCATGCTCGCCTCGCTGCGCGAGGATTTCTTTACGCCCGAAGACGCGCGCTTCATGGAGACCATCGCGCCGTGGATCGGCGTGGTCGCGCATCGTGCCGAGCTCGCCGCGGAGATCGCCCGCAACGCGACCGAGGCCGGGCGGCGGGCCGGGGCCGAGGAGCTGATCACCGTGCTCGCGCACGACCTGCGCAACTACATCGCGCCGATGAACATGCGCCTCAACGTCCTGCGCATGCGCGCCGGGCAGGACAACCGGCAGGACGAGCTGAGGGACCTCGAGCTGCTCGGCCGCTCGATCGACCGGCTGGGCGAGCTGATCAACGACATCCTCGACGTGTCGCGCATCGACCAGGGCGTGTGGGGCATCCAGCCGCGCCGCATCGAGCTCGCCGGCCTGGTGCGCGAGATCGTCGCCGCCTTCGAGTCGGCGCAGCACTCGATCAGGGTCACCATCCAGCAGGGCGACGACATCCAGGTCTCCGGCGACATGGTGCGCCTGCGCCAGTGCCTCGAGAACCTGCTCGCCAACGCCATCCAGAAGTCGCCGGTGACCGGCACGATCAACGTCTTCGTGCGGCGGCACCACCGCGACCTGCAGCCGCTCGCCATGGTGGAGGTGATCGACGAGGGCCCGGGCATTCCGCCCGACCAGATGGCGCGGCTCTTCGACCGCTTCGCCACCGATCGCCCGGAAGGGCTCGGCCTCGGCCTTTACCTCGCGCAGCGCATTGCGCGACTGCACGGCGGCAATCTCAGCGCCGAATCGGCGCCCGGCAAGGGCGCGCGTTTCATCCTCACCCTGCCCGGCGTTCCCTAGCGCCGCTCGTCGATGAAGCGGCGCAGCTCCGCGAGGAGCTCGCGCGGCTTCTCCTCCGCAATGAAGTGGCCGCAGTTGAGCGGCTTGCCGCGCACGTCCTCGGCCACCTCGCGCCAGTCGGCGAGGCAGTTGAACAGCGCATTGATGACGCCGTGCTTTCCCCAGAGCGCGAGCACCGGCATGCGGATCTTCTTGCGCCGATCCTGCTTGTCGTGCACGAGGTCGATGGTCGCCGCGGCGCGGTAGTCCTCGCACGTGGCGTGGATGCACTTCGGGTCGCGGAAGGCGCGCGTGTACTCCACGATCGCGTCCTTACTGAACTGCTTGAGCCCGGAGGGCCCGCGGCCGAGGCGGCGCAGGATGTACCACGGCACGTGGCCCTGCAGCATCTTCTCGGGCAGCGGCTCCTCCTGGATGAGGAAGAACCAGTGCCAGTAGGCGCGCGCGAACTGCTGCGTGGTGTTCTCGTACATCTTCAGCGTCGGCGAGATGTCGAGCACGGTGAGCGTGCGCACGCGCTTCGGGAAGTCGCGCGCCAGGCGGTGCGCGACGCGGCCGCCGCGGTCGTGGCCGACGAGATGGAAGCCGAGGAAGCCGAGCGACTCCATCACCTGCGCCATGTCGAGCGCCATCGCGCGCTTCGAGTAGTTGAGGTGCCCCGGCACGCCGCGCGGCTTGGACGAGTCGCCGTAACCGCGCAGGTCGGCGCAGATCACGGTGTAGTCGCGCGCAAGCGCCGGCGCCACCTTGTGCCACATGGCGTGCGTCTGCGGATAGCCGTGCAGGAGCAGGATCGGCGGCCCGTCGCCGCCAATCACCAGGTTGATGGTGGCCCCGCTCGTCTTGACGCGGCGGCGTTCGAAGCCGGGGAAGAGCGTGGTCATCTCGCTTCTCCTTGTACGGCGAGCGTGCCCGATCGTCCCGGCACCTCGCCCTGGATCACCTCGCAGCGCGGCAGGCGCGTCGTATCGACCGTGTGCCACAGCGCCTCGGTCGCCACGATCTCGTAGCCCTGCGCCTTCCATCCCGCGAGCAGTGCGTCGAACATGGGCAGCAGCTTGCCGCCTTCGAGCTCGGCGTGGCCTGTGAACACATGGTCCCCATTGCCCGTCAGGGATAGCAGGTGCGCGACCACATCTCCATGCAGGCCGATGAGCTCGTCCAGCGTCGGCAGCGTCGTCGGCAGCTGCGGGCAGCCGATGGCGACGCCGTCCCAGACGGGCTGGAAAGGCCCGGTGCCGCGCGTGTCGGATGCGTAGGGGAAGTGGCGCTCCTCGAACCAGGCGGCGTGGCGGTTCAGCTGCCAGCCGGCGGCGCCCCAGGTTTTTGCCGGTTCACCGAATACCTCCTGGAACCGGTCCATGGCGCGTTCCATCTCGCGCTCGGTCCAGTCGGCATCGCGCTTGACGACGAAGTCCTGCCAGCGCACGTGGTCCCAGCAGTGCACGCCGACTTCGAAGCCCGCGTCGCGCACTGCCTGCATCTGCGTCTTGCAGCGGCGACCGATGTCCGGACCGGGCAGCAGCGTTCCATAGAGGAGGGTGCGCACGCCATAGTGCTCGACCACGGAGGTGCGCGCCACCTTCGAAAAGAAACCCGGGCGAAACACGCGCCGCAGGGCGCGGCCGGTGTGGTCGGGGCCGAGGCTGAAGAGGAAGGTGGCGCCGGCGCCGTGCTTCTTCAGGAGATCGACGAGGCGCGGGACCCCTTCGCGCGTGCCGCGGAAAGTGTCGACGTCGATCTTGATCGCCAGCTTCACCTGACGAGGTGTTTGGCCTCGGCTACGTCCGTACGGTAAGCGTCGTAGATGCGTTTCAGCGCATCGCGCATCGCCACGCGCGGACGCCATTTCAGGTCGCGCATGGTGTTGTCGATCTTCGGCACGCGGTTCTGCACGTCCTGGTAGCCGCGGCCATAGTAGCGGTCCGCGGTGGTCTTGACGATGCGCACTTTCTTCGCCGCGTCACGGTACTCGGAGTACTGCAGGGCAAGCTCGACCATCGTCTCGGCGAGCTCCTTCACCGAGATGTTGTTCTTCGGGTTGCCGATGTTGTAGATGTTGCGCGAGGCGACGCCGCCCCTGTTGGCGATGATCGCCATCAGCGCGTCGATGCCGTCGTCGATGTAGGTGAAGGCGCGCTTCTGGCGGCCGCCGTCGACGAGATTGATCTTCTCGCCGCGCACGATGTGGCCGAAGAACTGCGTGAGGACGCGCGAGCTGCCTTCCTTCGGCGTCGCGATCGAGTCGAGCCCGGCGCCGATCCAGTTGAACGGCCGGAAGAGCGTGAAGTCGAGCCCTTCCTTGTCGCCGTAGCCCCAGATGACGCGGTCCATCAGCTGCTTCGAGCAGGCGTAGATCCAGCGCTGCTTGTTGATCGGGCCGTAGACGAGCGGCGACTCGTCCGGATCGAACTGCTTGTCCGGCGACATGCCGTACACCTCGGAGGTCGACGGGAACACGAGCCGCTTCTTGTGCCGCACGCAGGCGCGCACGATCGGCAGGTTCGCCTCGAAGTCGAGCTCGAACACGCGCAGCGGCTCTTTTACGTACGTCGCGGGCGTCGCGATGGCGACGAGCGGCAGCACCGTGTCGCACTTGCGGATGTGGTACTCGATCCACTCGCGGTTGATCGTGATGTCGCCTTCGAAGAAGTGGAAGCGCGGCTCGTTGAGCACGTCCTCGATGCGGTCGGTCTGCATGTCCATGCCGTACACGTCCCAGTCGGTGTCGGCGAGGATGCGCTTCGAGAGGTGATGGCCGATGAAGCCGTTCACCCCGAGGATGAGGATTCGTTTCATTTTCTTTCCCGGACTTCGAGGAGGCGCAGGACTTTACCATCGCCGCAGACGGCGAACCATTGGCCGCGCTCCTGATAGGGGCCGGTAGGGCGGCCGGGTGCCGCCTGCCCGGTCAGTTGCGTACGATGAACGTCGAGCTGGTCGCAGAACGCGCCGGGGAACGGCGGCGCGACCGCGCGCACGAGGTTGTGGATCTCCTGCGCGCTCTTCGTCCAGTCGATGCGACCGTCCTCCGGGCGCCGGCGGCCGTAGTAGCTGCCGCGCGAGAGATCGTTCGGCTTGTACTGCACGGTACCGGCGACGAGGGCGGGCAGGCTGCGCTTGAGCACCGCCTCGGCCGCGTCCGTCATGCGGTGGAACACCTCGACCGCCGTGTCGTCGGGGCCGATCGGCACCGCCTGCTGGTCGACGATGCGGCCGGCGTCGGGCTTCTCGGTCATCTCGTGCAGCGTCACGCCGGTCTCGCGCTCGCCCTTCACGATCGCCCAGTTGAGCGGCGCCCGGCCGCGGAATTTCGGCAGGAGCGAGCCGTGCATGTTGAACGCGCCGAGCCGCGCGCGCCGCAGGACCGACATCGGCAGCATGCTGCGATAGTAGAAGGAGAAGATGAGATCCGGCGCGCCGACGTCCAGCGTGTCGATCGGCGGATCGGCGAGTACGTGCAGATGGCGCTCGCGCGAGAAGTCGAAGAGGCTGCCGTACCAGCGCGTCTCGTTCGGATCGTCCTTATGCGTGACGACGAGCGGCACCTCGAGGCCGGACTCGAGGAGCGTCGCCGTGCCGCGGACGCCTATGTCCCCGTAGCCGAAGACGACCGCTCGCGCTGCCACGAATCGGATTTTTCCAGCACCGCCTGGACGAGGTACCGCGGCCGGTGCCGGACCTGCTGGTAGATGCGGCCGACGTACTCGCCGACCAGGCCGAGGCCGAAGAGCACGATGCCGATCAGGAAGAACTGCAGGATGTCGCGATCCCAGAAGGTGCCGAGCGCGTCGACCGGGGCGCCGGCAACCAGCTTGCGGATCATGGCGAGGATATAGATCAGCACCGAGAACACCGCCACGCCGATGCCGAAGAGCGAGAAGAGCTGCAGCGGCACGACCGAGAAGCCGGTGATGAGGTCGAAATTGAGCCGCAGCAGCCGGTAGTAGGAGTACTTGGATTCGCCGGCCGCGCGCTCCTCGTGGGCCACCTCCACCTCGGCCGGATTCTTGGCGAAGGTATAGGCAAGGGCGGGAATGAACGTGCTCACCTCGCGGCACTCGTTGATGCACTGGATGATGTCGCTGCTATAGGCGCGCAGCATGCATCCCTGGTCGGTCATGTGGATGCGCGTGATGCGCTCGCGCACGCGATTCATCGCGCGCGACAAGAATTTGCGCAGGAACGGGTCCTGGCGCTGCTGGCGCACGCCGCCGACGTAGTCGTGGCCGGCGTCCATCGCTTCCAAAAGCCGCGCCACTTCCTCCGGCGGGTTCTGCAGGTCGGCGTCGAGCGTGACCACGCGCTCGCCTCGGCAACGCTCGAAGCCCGCCATGATCGCCATGTGCTGGCCGAAGTTGCCGTTCAGCAGCACCACCCGCGTCACCTCCGGCCGCTTCTGGAACTGCTCGCGCAGCACCGCCGCCGAGCGGTCGCGGCTGCCGTCGTTCACGAAGATCACCTCGTACGTGACGCCGAGCTTGTCGAGCGCGGGATAAAGACGCGCGAAGAGCGCAGGCAGACCCGCTTCCTCGTTGTAAACCGGAATGACGACTGACAGATTCATTCGTTGTTTCTGGCCGCCCCCCTGTCAAGGGGGGCAGCGAGCTTGGCGAGCGGGGGGTTGGTTTTTAGAAAAGAAAACGTGGTCTGTCCCGGTTTTCGGCTCACCGGAGCACCTTCCGTGCCGCCTCGCAAACCCGATCCACGTCGGAGTCTGCCATGGCCGGGAAGAGCGGGAGCGTGGAGATGGCGCGGCCGATGCGCTCGGCGCGCGGGAACTGGCCCTCCCGCCAGCCGAGCTGGCGGTAGAGCTTGAAGAGGTGCATCGCCGGGTAGTGCACGCCGACGCCGATGCCGTGCTCGCGCATGCCGGCGATGAAGCGGGCGCGCGGGAAGTGTTCCGGCAGCACCACCTGGAACATGTGCCAGTTCGACTGCTCGAAGTCTTCCACCGGCAGCTCGCAGCCGAGGCTGCGGTCCCAGAGCTTGAAATAGCGGCGCGCGAGCGCCCGCCGGCGCTCCGTGAAGCGCTCGAGGTGCGGCAGCTGGCCGAGCCCGACGCGCGCCGCGACGTCCGTCAGGTTGAACTTGCCGCCGAGGAGCTCGACCTCCATGCCGTCCTCGCCCGAGCGGATCACGCCCTGCAGCCGGTACTGCTCGCACGCCGGCACCAGCGATTCGTCCGGCAGCACGAGCGCGCCGCCTTCTATCGAGGTGACGTTCTTGTTGGGGTGGAAGCTGAAGGAGACGAAATCGCCGAAGCTGCCCAGCAGCTTGCCGCGCCAGCTGGCGCCGAAGGCCTGGGCGGCGTCCTCCACCACGCGCACGCTGCGCTTCTTCGCGATCGCGTACAGGCGGTCGCGGTCCACCGGCAGCCCCGCGAGGTCCACCGGGATGATGGCGCGCGTCGCGGGCGTGATGGCCGCTTCCACGGCATCGAGATCGATGTTGCGCGTGCGCGGATCGACGTCGGCGAACACCGGGCGCGCCCCGACTTCAAGCACCACGTTGGCGGTCGCGACCCACGAGAGCGGCGTCGTGATCACCTCGTCGCCCTTGCCGATGCCGGCGAGGCGCAGCGCGATCTCGAGCGTGGCGGTGCCGGAATTGAAGGTGCGCACCGCGCGGCCGCCGCAGAGCTTGGAGAGCGCCGCCTCGAACGCCTTGACCTGCGGGCCGGAGGTGATCCAGCCCGAGCGCAGCACGTCGGCGACGCCGGCGATGGTCGCTTCGTCGAGCTCGGGGCGCGTGAACGGCAGGAATGCAGCCATGCCCGATGATACCGTCACGGTTTCTTCACGATGGCGAACGTCGGCCCGCGCGCCACCTCCTGCATCGGCGTGCCGAGCTCCTTCGACAGCCGCTCGACATCGGTGTCGGCGCCGACGAAGGCCCACGCCTGCGGCGCGGCGTTCCAAGCCTGCGCGAAGGCGCGGAGGTCGGGGATGAACTGGCGCGCGTCCCAATCGATCGCCATGCCGAGCTCGTCGCGGTAATGGACCATGGTGACCGTGCGCTTGAGCGCCCACGGGATGGTGTGGTCGTAGGTGTCGAGCGCGAACACGGCAGCGTCGTCGGGAATCACCGACGGCAGCGCGCGCACGGTGCTCGCCACGCTGAAGCGGTCGGAGAGCGTGTAATGGCCCACCGTGCCGAGCAGCGTCGAGCCGAGGCCGCCGAGCGCGAGGGCGAGCACGCCGGCCGTGAGTCGAGACCGCCATGCGAGCCAGGCCGCGGCCGCCGCGCAGGCGGCGAGCACGACGCCGGCGATGATCAGCCACTCCGAGTAGGCGGCGTAGCGTGCGCCCGCGCCCATCTTCCAGATGGCGAGCCCGGCGCCGAGCGCGACCGGAATGATGGCGATGCTCTGCC
>DATMIG010000521.1:0-9697 GCA_035554335.1 Burkholderiales bacterium | reverse complement strand
CGCGCACGGTCAGTCGACCTTGATGTTCGCTTCTTTAACGACGTTCCCCCACTTCGCTGAGTCGGTCTTAATCTTCTCGATGGTCTGCGACGGCGAGAGAATTTCGGTGTCGCAGCCGGTCGCGTTGATCTGCTCGATGAGCGCCTTGCTCTGTCCCGCGCGCTGCATGGCGCTCGTCAGCCGCGCGACGACTTCGGCCGGCAGTCCGGCCGGCCCGAGCAAGCCGTACCACGCCGTGGATTCGAAGCCCTTGATGCCCACCTCATCCATAGTCGGCACATCCGGGAATGCCGCGGAGCGCTTGAGCGAGGTGACGGCGAGCGCCCGGATCTTGCCGCCTCTCACCGCGCCGACCGAAGGACCGAGCGAAGAAAAGAGCATCGGCACCTGGCCGCCCATGAGATCGGTCATCGCCGGCCCGCCGCCCTTGTAGGGCACGTGGAGGAGCTGCGCCCCAGTCACGCTCTTGAAGTACTCGCCGGAGAGGTGATGCGGACCGCCCACGCCGGAGGTGCCGTAGCTCCACTTGTTCGGCTCGCGCCTCGAGAGCTCGACGACGTCGGCGACGCTCCTGAACGGCGTCGACGGATGCACGACCAGCAGACTGCCGCTGCCGCAGACATGGCCGAGATGCGTAAAGGACTTGATGGCGTCATAGCCCACCTTGTTCAGGTGGGGCGCGATGGTCAGCGGTCCGCTGTCGAAGTAATAGAGCGTGTAGCCGTCCGCCGGCGCCTTGGCCGTGTACTCCATCGCCACGCCGCCCGCGTTGCCAGGGCGGTACTCGAATACGAGCGGCTGTCCGAGCATCGGCTCGAGCGCCTTGGCCAGCGGCCGCGCCCCCGCTTCAGCGGAACCGCCGGGCGCGTAGCCGATGACGAGACGGATGGGCTTGGCCGGGTAGGCCTGCGCCCAGGCGCTGCTATTGAATGCGAACAGGCAGGCGAGCACCAGGTTGCGCATGACCAGCTCCTCCGAGTGGAAGCGCTATTCTGGCTCAAGGCGCGGTGAAGACGTTATTGACCCGGAAGTCGATGCTCGCCGCCGACGACGGCGCCGCATCGACGAAGGCGCCGATCTGTGCCAACGGTGAATTGGCCGCCTGCACGAACGGCGCGCCCGCGTTCATCAGGGGGCCGGCCGCGGTGGGGTCCACGAGCACCGGCGTTTGCCCGTTCACCTGGAACGTGAGCATGTGTGCGGCCGAGTCCCATTTCATGCGCAGCGTGTGCTGGCTGCCGAAGAAAGGCGCCGATCCCATGGGCACCGCGCTCGCGGAAAAATTCGAGAGGAGCGTGCCGGTGAGCGGCGAGTTGCTGTCCCAGCGCAGGACCTGGAACCGCGCCACCTGCGCGATGCAGTCGAGGTACAGGTACGCACGCACATCGCCGACGATGCTTCCGGGCTGGTTGATATCCGGCGGCGTCGTTCCGCCCGAACCGTCGTTATAGAAGGACGCTTCCAGCGACGCGCGATTGGTCGCGCTTCCGCTGCAGGCGTTCATGGTGAAGTCGGCTTGCAACACCTTGGGGGTGGGATCGCTGAAGATCAGCCCCTGGAAGTACGGGAGAAATCCGCTGCCGCTGTTCGTAACCTGTGCGTGATGGACGAGCGCGCCGGCGCCGAGCGCCGCCGAATCGCGACCGGGCGTCCATTTCGCCGCGCTGAGTTCGGTCGGGCCGCTATCGGTCCCCGTGCCGCTGAAGCTGTCCCACGCCGTAGCAGGGTTGTTGTCGAAGCCGACTTGTACGCTGTCGAACTCCGCAGCGATCGCCGCGTTCGAACCGCCGGCGCTGGACAGGTCGCGGAACCGGGTTCTGAGGGCGGCGAGCTCGAAGCCGCCGCCGTTGCCGAACGGCTGCGAGCCGAGGGCGGTCCAGCTGGAGTTGCCCGCTAGATACGCGACGGCGTCCATCGTGCCGGTCACGCCTGCATATCCGCCGCCGGAAACCGACCAGGTAAAGACGCCGCTCGTCTCGTCGAGATTCAGGCTGAACGTGTAAGTCGTGTCGTACGCCGCCGCAGCCTCGCCGCTCGCATCGAGTTCGGCCGGATCGGAGAATGCCACCCCGGTCGAAGTATTCGCGCTGCAATTAGCCGTGTCGCAATGATTGACGGCGCGGAACACGCGCAATCCACGTCCGCTGTCGACCAGTCCCACCTGCGCCCGCACGGCATTGATTTCTCCCCGGTCACCGGCATGGCGATCCGCAGGCGGCTGATATGCGAAGACAATACCGGCGACCAATTCGGCGCCCCCCGTCCGCCGCGCCGCGCTGCCCGGCACCCGTACTTCCGTGCGGACCGTCGTGACGCGCTGGCTCCCGGCGTTGATCGCGGCCGTATTCACGTAGCTCGCTCCGCGGAGCGCCAATGGCTCCATGTTCGAAAGCTCTGCGCTGAGGCTCATCGCGCCATTCACCACCGAGCGGCTGAACACCGGGCTCCGCCATTTCGCGGCATCCAATGTTCCGCTGCACAACGAGTCGAGGAGGGTAAGGCCGGCCGTCGACGCGGCCGTCGGCACGGCGCAGGTCTCGTTGGAAAGGTCGCTCTCGCCAGCGGCGTTCGCCGCCGAGACGGCGACATAGACGGCAGAGCCATTGGTGAGCGCCGGCAGCGTTGCGCTGGTCGACGTCACGGTCGACTTTGCGGACGCCTTGGTTACGGGCGAAGTGGAAGAGCTATAGACGTTGTAGGTCGTCGCACCGGGCGCCGCAGTCCACGACACAACTGCCTGGCCGTTGGCGGGCGATGCGGTCGCTCCTGTGGGCGCCACCGGTGCTTGCTGCGAGCTCCCTCCGCCGCCGCCTCCACATGCAACCAACACGAGAACCGCGAAGATCGAACCTGCTCTTGCGTTTGCCATGACGCCTCCCGTCGAGTGGATTCATCGTAGGGAGACGAACGCACGGCGAAAATCCCATGATTTGGTGAGGGCGCGCAGAAAATGGCCGCATAGGCGCCCTTGGAAGTTTCAAATGCGGGACTACGGTCCGCGGTCTTCAGCTTGGCGCCCGTCAGGTCCATGCAGGTGGCGACCGGGCTTTCCGGTCGAGCGCAGCGCGCACCAGCGAGAACAGCTCCCGACGGTCGGTGCCTGAGGCCGCAGCGCGGGATAGACAAGGAGCAATCGCCGCTCAACTCGCCGAGGCGGTTCCACAAACCGGGCGAGTCTTTCGAGTGGGCCGGCTTGGATTCGAACCAAGGACCAAGGGATTATGAGTCCCCTGCTCTAACCGGCTGAGCTACCGGCCCATCGTGCGACTTTACTTTGCGAGGGCCCGGTCCAGGAAATCGAGCCGGTCCTGGCCCCAGAATATTTCGTCGCGGTACACGTAGCTCGGCGCGCCAAACACGTTGCGGCGGAGCGCTTCCTGCGTGAACGCCTCGTACGTCGCCTTGTCGCCTTGCTCGACGCCGTGCCGCTTGCCGATCTCTTCAAGGATGGCCGGATCGGCGATGTTGCGGTCATCCTTCCAAAGCGCGGACAGGAAGTCGCCCGCCACGGCCATGCGTTTTTCTTCCGGCGCAGCGGCGATGACGGCGGCCGCCGGAGCGCCGTCGACGGGAAAGAACTTCGGCTGGATCACGATCGGCACGCCGAGGTGCTCCTTCCAGCGCTTGAGCTCCATGAGGCGGTAGGCTTGGCGCTGCGGCGCGCGCTTGGGCAGCGGTAAGCCACCGGACTGCGGGAAGATCACACCGAAATCGACCGGCTTCACGTTCACTTTTGCACCGTGGCGCTTCGCGATGTCGGCGAGACGCGCATGGCCGAGATAGGTCCACGGCGAGCTGGGTGTCATGTAGTAGTCGATGATCTTCATAAACCAGAAGGGCCGCTTTCGCGGCCCTTCCTTTTCAGCCTTCCTGGTCCAGGAAGCTCTTCAGCCGCTCCGACCTGGACGGATGGCGCAGCTTGCGCAGCGCCTTGGCCTCGATCTGGCGTATGCGCTCGCGCGTGACATCGAATTGCTTGCCGACCTCTTCCAGCGTGTGGTCGGTCGACATCTCGATGCCGAAGCGCATGCGCAGGACCTTCGCCTCGCGCGGCGTGAGCGTGTCCAGCACTTCCTTGGTCACGTCGCGCAGGCTGGCGAACGTCGCCGCATCCGACGGCGCGAGCGTCGACTGGTCCTCGATGAAATCGCCCAGGTGCGAGTCGTCGTCGTCGCCGATCGGCGTCTCCATCGAGATCGGCTCCTTGGAGATCTTCAGGATCTTCCTGATTTTCTCCTCGGGCATCTCCATGCGCTGCGCCAGCGTCGCCGGATCCGGCTCCTGGCCGGTCTCCTGCAGGATCTGGCGCGAGATGCGGTTCATCTTGTTGATCGTCTCGATCATGTGCACCGGGATGCGGATGGTGCGCGCCTGGTCGGCGATCGAGCGCGTGATGGCCTGGCGGATCCACCACGTGGCATAGGTGGAGAACTTGTAGCCGCGGCGGTATTCGAACTTGTCGACCGCCTTCATCAGGCCGATGTTGCCTTCCTGGATGAGGTCGAGGAACTGCAGGCCGCGGTTGGTGTACTTCTTCGCGATCGAGATGACGAGACGCAGGTTCGCTTCGGTCATCTCGCGCTTCGCGCGGCGGGCTTTCGCCTCGCCGGTCGACATCTGCTTGTTGATCTCCTTCAGGTCCTTGATCGGGATGCCGATCTTCTGCTGCACGGCGGTGATCTTCGACAGCAGCTCGAGGATCGAGGGCTCGACGCGCGCCAGCGACTCGGTCCACGGGTTGCCGGCGTTCAGCTCGTTCTGGAGCCAGCGCTTCGAGCCTTCCGTGCCGGCGAAGACCTTGATGAAGTGCGGGCGCGGCATGCCGGCCTTCTCGACCGTGATGTCGTGGATCTCGCGCTCGTGGCGCCGGATCTCGTCGACCAGGCTGCGCACGCTGTCCGAGAGCCGCTCGACCGTACGCGCCGTGAACCGGATCGTCATCAGCTCGTTGGTGATCTGGTCGCGCACGCGCAGGTAGTCCTTGTCCTTCGAGCCCTTGTTCTCGAGCGCCTTGCCGGACTTCTCGTACAGGCGGCGGATGCGGCCGAATTTCTCCAGCGCCTCGCCCTTGAGCTTGAGCAGGCTCGCGGACTGCGCCTTCTCGGCCGCTTCCTCGTCCTCCTCGCTCTCTTCCTCTTCGATCTGCGCCTCTTCCTCCTCGGTGGAGGGAGCGGCCTTCTTCGGATCGAAGTCGTCCTTGGCGTTCGGATCGATCAGGCCATCGACCACCTCGTCGATGCGCATCTCGTCCTTCTCGACCTTGTCGGCGAGATCGAGGATCTCCTTGACGGTGGTCGGGCAGGCGCTGATCGCCTGGATCATGTGGCGCAGGCCGTCCTCGATGCGCTTGGCGATCTCGATCTCGCCCTCGCGCGTGAGGAGCTCGACCGAGCCCATCTCGCGCATGTACATGCGCACCGGGTCGGTGGTGCGACCGAATTCGGAATCGACGGTGGAGAGGGCCGCTTCGGCCTGCTCTTCCACGTCTTCGTCGGGCTGGGCGACCGGCGTGCCCTCGGCGGCGATCAGGAGCTGCTCCTGGTCGGGCGCCTGGTCGTAGACCTGGATGCCCATGTCGCCGAACGTGGAGATGATCGCCTCGATCTGCTCGGCGTCGACGAGGTCGTCCGGCAGGTGGTCGTTGATCTCCGAGTACGTGAGGAACCCGCGCTCCTTGCCGAGCTTGATCAGGTTCTTGAGGCGCGTGCGCCGGGTCTCGGCGTCTTCCTTCGGCATCTCCGCCGGAATCGCCCATGCGTCCTTGCCACGGCGACCTCGCTTGCCCTTGCCCTTGACCTGGGCCACCTTGGCTTCGAGGAGCTCGAGCGCCTGCTTGGCGCTCGTCTTGATGGGCGCCTTGGGCGCCTTCGGATCGGGCTTGGCCGCCGCGACCTTTGCGTGGGCGACCGGCGCCGCCTTCGCGGCCGCGAGCGGTTTTTTCGCCTTTTCGGCGTGCTTGCCCTTCAGGAGCTTCTTCGGCGCCGGACGAGCCTTTGCCACCGGGCGCTTCAGCGCCCGGACGACGCGCGCCTTTTTCTTGGCTGCGTGAGCCTTCTTCACCTTCACCTTCGATTTACGCTTCTGCTGGGCCATCCGTCCCCCGGAAAATCGCACTTGACTGAACCACTTAGTTCGCACTCGGCGCGCGGCAAAAAGAACCGCGCATTATAGTTGACCACTCAAGGGCTTGGAAGTGCCCCTTGCAGCCTTTTGTAAGCGAGATTCTTCTCCTGGAAGGCGAGCAGGTCCTCTTTCGACGTGAGGCCGCGGCCGCGCAGCTCGTCGAGCTCCTTCTTGCGGCGGGCCAGGTCGAGCTTGACGAGCGCTTCCTGGAATTCGGTCTCCGCTTCGTCGGCGGTGAAGCGGATCTCTTCCCCGTATCTATGGGCGCGCAGCACGATTTCCAGTGACGGGTCGCCCTGCAGGCGGTCGAGCAGGAGGCCGAGCGACGGCTCGTCCTCGAACTCGCGGCAGGCCTCGCGCACCGCGAGCAACGCCTGCGACTCCGGCCGGGCAGGCGTGAGTGAGTCCGCATCGATGTGTTCGGCCAGCGACAAATTGCAGAGCAGGCTGTAGAGCAAGCTCCATTCCGGGCTGTCCGGCCCCGTGAAGCGAGAACGCGCCGGCGCCGGCCGCGAGAAGCGCGGCTTCGGCGGCAGCTCGAGCAACGCCTCCACGCCGCCGCCTTCCGGCAGCCTGGCAAGCCGCGCGATCTCGTTGATGAGCTGGAGCCGCAGCGCCGGTGCCGCCACTTTCTGGATGTGCGGCTTGGCGATGGACGTGAACCGCGCCCGGCCTTCGGCGGTCTCCAGGTCGCACTCCGCGCGCAGCTGCGCAAGCAGGAACTGCGACAGCGTCTCCGCCTCCCGGAGCTTGCGCTTCCATCCGTCCTTGCCGTGCTTGCGCACATAGGTATCCGGATCCTCGCCTTCGGGCAGGAAGAGGAAGCGGATCGGCTTGTGGTCGGGCGCGAGGGGAAGACTCACTTCCAGCGCTCGCCAGGCGGCCTTGCGGCCGGCGTTGTCGCCGTCGAAGCAGAAGATGATCTCGTCGGCGAGACGCAGGAGCTTCGAGACGTGCACCGGCGTCGTCGCCGTGCCGAGGGTGGCGACTGCATTGCCCACCTCGAACTGCGCGAGCGCCACGACGTCCATGTAGCCCTCGACGACGAGCACATGCCCTTCCGTGCGGATGGCATCGCGCGCTTGCACGAGCCCGTACAGCTCGCGGCCTTTTTCGAATAGCGGCGTCTCCGGCGAGTTGAGGTACTTCGGCTCGCCATCTCCCATCACGCGCCCGCCGAAGCCGATCACCATGCCGCGGGCGTTGAAGATCGGAAACATCACTCGATCGCGGAAGCGGTCGTAGCGCTTGCCCTCGTTTTCGATCACCAGTCCGGTCTCGACCAGGGCCTTGTCCTCGTATTTCGGGAATGGGTCCTGCAGGCCTTGCCAGTCGTCGGGCGCATACCCCATGCGAAACCGGGCGGCGATTTCCCCGGTCAGCCCGCGCCTTTTCAGGTACTCGATGGCACGCGGCGCCTTCTTCAGCTCGGCGCGATAGAAATCCATCGCCTTCTCCATCACGCCATAGAGGTCGGTCTCGCGCTCCTTGCGCGCCGCTTCGTGCGGCGAAGGCGGACGAAAATCCGGCAGCTGCATGCCGACCTGGCCGGCGAGCTCCTTGACGGCGTCGACATAACCGAGGGCGGAGTAGGCCATGAGGAAGCCGATGGCGTTGCCGTGCGCGCCGCAGCCGAAGCAGTGATAGAACTGCTTCGCCGGGCTGACGCTGAACGACGGGGTCTTCTCGTTGTGGAAAGGGCAGAGGCCGATGTAGTTGGCACCGCCCTTCTTCAGCTGGACGTAGCGCGACACCACGTCCACGATGTCTACCCGATTGAGGAGGTCCTGCTTGAATGAATCGGGGATCACGCCCCGATTTTCACCCGGAAAGCTTCGCTTTTACGAGGCCCGAGACCTTGCCCATGTCGGCCTTGCCGGCGAGCCTGGACTTGAGCGCGGCCATCACCTTGCCCATATCCTTGGCGCCCGTCGCGCCGGTCTCGGAAATCACTGAATCGATTTGTTTTTGGATTTCGGCGTCGCCCATTTGCGCCGGCAGGTAGGCGGAGAGCACCTGCACTTCGGCCTTCTCGGCGTCGGCCAGGTCGTGGCGCGAGGCCTTCTCGAACTGGGCGATCGACTCGCGGCGCTGCTTGATCATCTTCTCGATCACGCCGAGGACCGCGGCATCGTCGAGCTCGATGCGCTCGTCGACTTCGCGCTGCTTGATCGCGGCGAGGAGCAGCCGAATGGTCGACAGCCGCGCGGACGCCTTCGCCCGCATGGCGGCCTTCATGTCCTCGGAGATTTGCTGCTTGAGCGGGATGTTTAGTACAGCTTCTGCGGCAGCATCTGGCTGCGCAGACGCTTGTGGTGGCGCTTCACTGCGGCGGCAAGCTTGCGCTTGCGCTCGGCGGTCGGCTTCTCGTAGTACTCGCGGGAGCGCAGCTCGGTGAGAAGACCGGTCTTCTCAACGGTGCGCTTGAAGCGGCGCATGGCCACCTCGAACGGCTCGTTTTCCTTGACTCTGACTGTCGGCACGCGGCCCTCGGCTCGTTAGGGGGTGCGAATTGTATCAAAATCAATCGTATGCTCGTCCTCGGGATCGAGACTTCCTGCGATGAAACCGGTGTCGCCCTCTATGAGACGGGCGAGGGGCGATTACTCGCTCACGCGGTGCACTCGCAGGTCGCCATGCACGAAGCTTACGGGGGCGTGGTGCCGGAGCTTGCCTCCCGCGACCACATCCAGCGCCTGGTGCCGCTGACGCGGCTCGTGCTCGAGAAAAGCGGGCAGCGGATGCAGGACATTGGCGGCATCGGCTACACCGAGGGTCCGGGCCTCGCCGGCGCCCTGCTGGTCGGCGCCTCCTATGCCCACGCGCTGGGCGAGGGGCTCGGCGTCCCCGTGCTGGGCATCCACCATCTCGAAGGGCACCTGCTTTCGCCCCTCCTTTCCGCTCGTCGGCCGCAATTCCCGTTCGTCGCCCTGCTGGTCTCCGGTGGTCACACGCAACTCATGAGGGTCGACGGCGTCGGGCACTACCGGCTGCTCGGCGAGACGCAGGACGACGCCGCCGGCGAGGCGTTCGACAAGACGGCGAAGCTCCTCGGCCTTGGCTATCCCGGCGGCCCGGCCCTTTCGGCGCTGGCCGAAAGCGGCCGTCCCGGCCGCCATCGGCTGCCGCGACCGATGCTTGACAGCGGCGACCTCGACTTCAGCTTTTCGGGCCTCAAGACGGCGGTGCTCACGCTCACCCGGAAGGAGCACGAGCCCGCGGATGTCGCGCGCGCATTCGTCGATGCGGTGGTCGAGGTGCTGGTCGCGAAGTGCGTGCAGGCGCTCGAGCGCAACGCTCTCACGCGCCTCGTCGTCGCCGGGGGCGTAGGTGCCAACAAACAGCTGCGCGCGGCCTTGAATGCCGAAGGGGCGAAGCGCGGCTTCGACGTTTTCTATCCGGAGCCGGAGCTGTGCACCGACAACGGCGCAATGATCGCGTTCGCCGGCGCCCTGCGGCTGCGCGACGCGGGCGAGCTCGAATCCGCTCGACACTTGCGCCCGTTCGGCGCCCGGGCCCGCTGGGACCTCGACGCGCTTACGAGCGCTTCGACAGCCTGATCCGGCTTTCTCCG
>DATMIG010000520.1:0-14966 GCA_035554335.1 Burkholderiales bacterium | reverse complement strand
CGCTCCATGAATTCCGCCTGCCGCTCGGAGGCCATGAAGGGCCCCAGCACGAGGAGCGCGGGGTAGGGCAGCAGCGGATCGTGCTCGTACGCGCGCAGCACCCAGTCGATGAGCGCCTCGCCGTCGCCGCCGCCGCCGGTGGTGACCAAGAGGTAGGGACGCTCGGTGATCTCCGGCAGGCCCTCCGGCATGCCGTGGGTCGGCACTTCGCGATGCAGATATCCGGTGTAGACCATTTTCTGCCGCACGCGCGGCGGCAGCGCGATGCCTTCCAGCGGATCGCAGATCTGCGGCAGGCCATAGACCCAGATTTCGTCGTAGAGCTCCCGCAGCGCGGGCAGGGCCTTCTTGCGCTGCCATTCCGGTTCCAGGAGGCGCGGCTCGTCCATCACGTCGCGCAGTCCGAGCACGAGCCGCGTGCCGCGGCGCTTCAGCGCCTTCAGCGTCGGCAGCACCTCGCCGCGCAGCCCGACCGGCTCCTTGTCGACGATGAAGAGGTCGGGATCGAACATCTCCGCGGTGTGCTGGATGATCGAGGCGCGCATGGACAGCGTCTCGGCGATGTCGATGTGCAGGTTGAGCGGCGTGTATTCGCCGTTGCGCAGCTTGATGACGCCGGGCACCCGCACGAAGTCGACGCGCGAGCGGAAATCGAAGCTGCCGATGATCGGCGAGCCCGACAGGAAGAGGACGGAGAGCTGCTTGTAGCGCTCGACGAGGGCGTGCGCGATCGCGCGGCAGCGGCGCAGATGGCCGAGGCCGAACGTGTCATGACTGTAGATCAGTATGCGACCGTCCTTGCGCTGTGCTCGCATACGGGCCCCTCCCCCGAAAGGTGTGGATTAATTCTGGTCTGAAATGCCCTGCCGGGCAAGGCAAGCCTTGCAGGTCCCGCAAGGAACCCATGCCGGCCCGTGGCGCACCGGGCGGCGGCAGGACCAGGTCAGCGCCACCAGCTCCGCGGGTAGGAATGCGGCCAGCGCCTGCTTGGTCGCGTGGTAAACCGGATAGATCCATTCCACGTGCGGCTCGCCGAGCTTGCGGTAGCGATAGCACTCGTACATCGTCTCGAACACGCGGCGCTGCCGCGCCGAGCGGTTCTCGATATCCGTATCGCGTGCGAGCGACGCCACTGCGACGCGGTTGCAGCGCGGCGTGTCGATCGCGACCTGGCAGGCGACGAATGCAATCGAGAGATAGTCGATCGGGATCGCCTCCAGCCCGCGGAAATCGAGCCCCGACTCGGAGTAGCGAAAGGCACGGTAGCGGTCGCGGCAGCACGCCACGATCGATTCGACCGCCTGCTGCTCGGCGCCGTCGCGGCCTTCCCGGTTCGCCATGCGGATGTGGTGCACGCGCAGCTCGTCGTCGCTCTCGGTGAGCAGCTTCACGAGCATGGCGGTGCTGTCCAGCCCGCCGCTGAACATCACGAGGGTCGTCATGGGCAAAATGAGGCGAAAATTCTATTAGCATTCCGGCCCATGAATGTGCGCCAGCTCTTCGACCTCTCCGGCCGCACGGCGATCGTCACCGGCGGCTCGCGCGGCCTCGGCCTGCAGATCGCCGAAGCGCTCGGCGAGATGGGCGCGCGCATCGCGATCAGCGCGCGCAAGCAGGACGAGCTCGATGCCGCCGTCGCTCATCTGAAGAAGGGAAAGATCGACGCCACGGCCCATGTCTGCGACATCGGCAAGCGCGACAGCATCGCGCCGTTCGCTGACGCGGTCCTGAACCAATTCGGCAAGGTGGACATCCTCGTGAACAACGCCGGCGCCACCTGGGGCGCGCCGGCCGAGGATCATCCGCTCGAAGCGTGGGACAAGCTCGTCAATGTCAACCTCACCGGCGTGTTCCTGCTCACGCAGCACATCGCCAAGAAATCGATGATCCCGGCGAAATGGGGACGCGTCATCAACGTCGCCTCCATCGCCGGGCTGATGGGCCAGGACACGCGCATCGTGCGCACCATCGCCTACAACGCGACGAAGGGCGGCCTGGTCAACTTCACGCGCGCGCTGGCGGCCGAGTGGGGCCAGCACGGCATCACCGTGAATGCCATCTGCCCCGGCTTCTTCCCGTCGAAGATGACGCGCGCGACGCTCGGCACCACGGGCGAGCTGATCCGCGACTGGACGCCGACCAAGCGCCTGGGCAACGACGAGGACCTGAAAGGGCTCGCGGTGCTGCTCGCCTCCGAGGCCTCGCGCCACATCACCGGGCAGGCGATCGCCGTCGACGGCGGCGCCACCGTCATATGAACGTCGAGTTTGCGCGCGAGTACCAGAAGAAAATCCCGTTCCTCACGCATCTCAAGATCCTCACCGAGACGCTCGGCAAGGGGACGGCGACGCTCTCGCTGCCGGTGGAAAAGCACCTCACCAACAGCCTCGGCACCGTGCACGGCGGCGTCATCATGTCGCTTCTCGATGTCGCGCTCTGCACCGCGGCGCGCACGCTGCATCCGGAATCGGTCGGCGTCATCACCATCAACCTCACCACCTCGTTCATCGGCGCCGGCTCGGGCAGCAAGCTGCTCGCCGATGCTCGCGTCATGAAGGACGGCAAGAGCATGAGCTTCGTCGAGGCCGAGGCGAAGAACGCGGATGGCAGCCTGGTGGCGAAGGCCGTGGCGACGGTCAGAGTCCTGAAAAAGGAAAAAGCATGAGTGCTACCCGCGGCGTCCATCACCTCGCGCTCAATACCGAGGACATGCGCATGACGGTCGACTTCTACACGCGCGTGGTCGGCATGCCGCTCGTGCACGCGATGAAGGTGCCGGCCGGCCTCGGCGCCGGGCCGGGCAATCGCGGCAACCCGCCGTACGAGCGCATCCGGCATTATTTTTTCGACATGGGCAACGACTCGCTGCTCGCTTTCTTCGAGATCCCGCGCGGCGCCGAGCCGCGCGCGAAGCGCGACGGCATCGGCGGCATGCAGCACGTCGCCTTCGCCACCACGCCGCAGAACTTCGAGGCGCTGCAGAAGCGCCTGCGCGAGGCGGGCGTCGCCTACGACGGCCCGCTCGACATCCTGCCGGGCCTCGTCTCGATCTACTTCCTCGACCCCAATGGCATCCGGCTCGAAGCGTGCTGCGAGCCGGGCAAGGGTGAAAACCCGGCAGTCGTCCGCTCGGTGCAGCAGACGCGCGACGAGGCGCGCGAAGAGCTGGAAAGCGTCGATCCCGCCTGGGCGAGGACTACAATCGCGCAGGGAGGATTCACATGAGCACCAATCCATACGCGGCACCCCGCGCGCAGGTCGCCGACGAGACGCTCGCCCCGCGCGGCGACTTCCTGCCCGCCGGGCGCGGCGTGCCAACGGGAAATGGCTGGACGTGGATCACCGACGCGTGGTCGATCTTCCGCGCGGCAGCCGGCACGTGGATCGGGATCATCGTCGTGCTGGGCGTGATCCTCATCGTGTTCGCGTTCCTGCCGATCATCGGCACCATCGCCACGTGCGTGCTCGGGCCGGTGTTCACCGGCGGCTTGATGCTCGCGTGCCGCGATGCCGAAGCGGGCAGCCTGCGTTTCAGCCAGGCGTTCGCCGGATTCAGCCACCGGTTCGGCACGCTGGCGACGGTCGGCGTGCTCTATCTCATCGGCTTGGTCGCCATCGTGTTCGTCGCCTCGCTCGTCACCGGCGTCGGCATGTTCACGATGCTGGGCGGCGCGTCGCCGGAGCAGGTTGCACGCCTCGGCGTGACGGTCCTGCTCACGGTGCTCGTCATGTTCGCGCTGATGCTGCCGCTCTTCATGGCGCTCTGGTTCGCGCCGGCGCTCGTCGTGTTCCACGAGCTGGGCGCGTGGGACGCGATGAAGGCCAGCTTCGCCGGCTGCCTGAAGAACATGCTGCCCTTCCTCCTATACGGCATCGTGATGATGATCGCGGGCGTGATCGCCTCGATCCCGCTCGGCCTCGGCTGGCTCGTGCTCGGCCCGGTGATCGTCGCCTCGATCTACACCGGCTACCGCGACATCTATTTCAGCGCGGCCTGAGGACCGCGCGCCGGCCGGCCCACAGCCAGGCCAGGCCGGCCGCCTGAATGAGCGCGAGCGCACCTAGCGCATAGGCGTAGCCGCGCGGGTCGTAGCCGCCGGCGCTCGGCGGGAAGCGGTTCAGCACCGCGCCCGTCGCCCACTGGCCGATGAAGATCCCCATGAACGTGAACGTGTTGAGCGCCGTGTTGACGCGTCCGGCCATCTCGCGCGGAAAGCGCCGCGTGGCGATCGAATGCGCGAGCGTGGCGCCGGTGCCGAAGAAGACGAACGCCGACCAGATGAGCACCGCGCCGCGCGTCACGCCCAGCGCCAGCAGCAAGAGCATGGCGACCGATAGCGCGACGCTGGCGACGAAGAGCGGCAGTGGCGAGAGGCCCCGGCGCGCGCGCGCATCGCCCAGGCGGCCGAAGAAAAAGTAGCCGGCGATGAGCGCCAGCGCCGCCCAGAAGAGCCCGTTCGCCGCCGCGCCGCGGTCGTAGCCCGCGACATCGCGCAGCCACGCCGTCATCCACAGCGTGAAGAGCGAGACCACCGCGCACTGGTTCGTGCCGATGGCGATCGCCACGCGCCAGAACGCGCCGTCGCGCACGATCTCGCCGAGGCCGCGCGCCTGGTCGCGCAACGGCGCCGGCCTGCCCTGGCGGGCGTGCTCGGGCACCCACCGCGCGAAGACGGCGCTCAGGGCGAGCGTGGTCGCCGCCAGGCCGACGAAGATCTGCCGCCAGTCGAAGTGCCGGAGCGCCGCGTCCAGCGGCGACGACGCGGTGATCGCGCCGAGCCCACCCATCGAATACGCGAGCGCGATCATGGTGCCGGTGCGCTCCGGCGGGAACCACAGCACGAACGCCTGGATCATGCCCATCAGGCACGCCGAGACGCCGAGGCCGATGAGAGCGCGCGATAGCACCAGCGTTTCGAAGCTTTGGGAAAAAGCGAAGCCCAGGCCGCCGGCCGCCGCGAGGACCAGCAGCGTGCCGTTCACGCGGCGCGGCCCGAAGCGGTCGAGCAGCAGGCCGAGCGGGATCTGGAACAGGCCGAACGAAAAGAAATAGACGCCGGTCAGGAAGCCGAGCTCGGTGGCGGAGAGGTGGAATTCGCGCGCGAGCGTCGGCCCGAGCACCGCGTTCACCGCGCGATACACGTACGACAGGTAATACCCCGCCAGGAACGGCAGGACGATGCTTATTGCTTCGGCGCTTCGAGCCCGCCGAGCAGAAAGCGATTCCACGTGGGGCTGATGATGAGCTCGTTGATGCACGCGCGCGGCGGCAGCGTGGCGATGAAGGCGAGCGTGCGGCCCAGGTCCTCCGGCTGCAGCATCTTCGCGCGCACTTCCGGCGCGGGCGGCACCGGGCGCTTCTCGAGGATCGGCGTCGCCGCCTCGCCCGGCAGCACGGAGGTGGCGCGGATGCCGTTCGCGCATTCCTCGAGGTTGATGGATTCCGTGAGCGCGACGACCGCGTGCTTCGTCGAGTTGTAGCCGGGCCCGGTGAGGATGGAGGCGTAGCGCCCGGCCCACGACGAGATGTTGATGATCAGGCCGTCCCTGCGCGCCCGCATGCCCGGCAGCACCGCCTGCACGCAATAGAACATGCCGTTCAGGTTGACGGCGACGATCTGGTCCCAGCCTTCGTTCGACACGTCGCGGAAGCTGCGCTGCGGCAGATTGATCCCGGCGCTGTTCACCAGGATGTCGATGCGGCCGTGGCGCTTCTGGATCTCGGCCGCGGCTTTCGCGACCTGGTCCTTCTGCGCCACGTCGCACACCACGGGCTCGGCCTTCACCCGCTTGAGCGCCTCCTTGAGCGTCGCCTCCGTGCGGCCGGAGAGGACGACGGTGGCGCCGAGCTTCTGGAATTCGATCGCGCCGGCGAGGCCGATGCCCGAGCCGCCGCCGGTGATCCAGGCAACCTTACCGCTCAGGTCACCGTTTTGCGTATTGCTGGCTGCCAAACAGGACCTCCCGTTCTTTTTCTG
The DNA here is from genome assembly GCA_035554335.1 of Burkholderiales bacterium. GTDB lineage: Bacteria > Pseudomonadota > Gammaproteobacteria > Burkholderiales > SG8-39 > SCGC-AG-212-J23. Next base: position 8,988 of record DATMIG010000520.1, on the reverse strand, counting down.
AGTGCGGCCCCTGCCGACGCCGATCCGCGAGCACCTGCACCGCCTTCTGCACCGCCGGCCGCGCGGCGATCTTGTCGCGCCAGCGCTTCACGTTCGGATAGTCGTCGATGTTCACGCCCTGGCGCTCCGGCGCACGCAGCCACGGCATGGTGGCCATGTCGGCGATCGTATATTCGTCGCACGCCAGCCACTCGCTCTTAGCGAGCTGGCGGTCCAGCACGCCGTAGAGCCGGTTGGCTTCGTTCTTGTACCGGTTCATCGCGTACTCGATCTTCTCCGGGGCGTAGCCGAGGAAGTGGTGCGCCTGGCCGAGCATCGGGCCGACGTGGCCCATCTGCGTCATCATCCACTGCATCACCTGCCAGCGCTTCTTCAGGTCCTTCGGCAGGAACTGGTTGGTCTTCGACGCCAGGTAGAAGAGCATCGCGCCCGATTCGGCGAGCACGAACGGCTTTCCGTCCGGTCCGTGCTGGTCGACCATCGCGGGGATCTTGTTGTTCGGCGAGATGGCGAGGAACTCCGGCTTGAACTGCTCGCCCGCGCCGATGTCGACGGGGTGCACGCGGTACTCGAGCTTGCACTCCTCGAGCATGATGTGGACTTTGTGTCCGTTGGGGGTAGGCCAGGTGTAGAGGTCGATCACAGTTTCACCAGTTGTTTTCCGAAGTTTTTTCCGTTGAGGAGGTCCATCAGCCCGCGCGGCGCGTTCTCGAGCCCTTGCACCACCGACTCGCGGTAGCGGAGCTTACCCTGCGCGAGGAAGCCGCCCAGTTCCTTGAGGGCCTCGCCGTAGCGATCCTTCCAGTCGAAGACGATCATGCCCTGCACGCGGAGGCGGTTGACGAGGATCGACCGCCAGTTTCGCACGCGGTACGGATCGGTCGAGTTGTAGTCCGAGATCGTGCCGCAGACCACGACGCGGCCGAAGAGATTCATGCGCGCGAGCACGGTGTCGAGGATCTCGCCGCCGACGTTGTCGAAGTAAACGTCCACGCCTTCCTTCAGCTGCCCGCGCACCGGCCCGGCCTTGTAGTCGATGCAGGCGTCGAAGCCGAGCTCCTCGCGCACATAGGCGCATTTCTCCGGCCCGCCGGCAATGCCGATCGCCCGCGCGCCCCACAGTTTGGCAAGCTGGCCGACGACGCTGCCGACCGCGCCGGACGCGGCCGACACGACTACGGTCTCGCCCGGCTTGGGCTGGCCGAGCTCCTTCAGGCCGAAGTAAGCGGTCAATCCAGGCATGCCGACAAGTCCGAGGTAGTAGCTCGCGGGCGCGCGCGACGGATCGATCTTCGTCGCCTCGCGCGTCACGCCATAGAGCTGCCAGCCGAGCTGCGTCAGCACCAGGTCGCCCACGTTGAGCTTGGCATGGCGCGACTCGACCACCTCGCCGACGGTTTGTCCGACCATCACCTCGCCGATGTCGACGCCTTTGACATAGCTTTTCGCGTCGCTCATGCGGCCGCGCATGTAGGGATCGAGCGAGAGCCAGAGGTTGCGCACCAGCACCTCGCCCGCGGCGGGCTTCGGCACCGCCGCTTCGTCGATGCGGAAGTTGCTTTCCGTCACCGCCCCCACCGGGCGGCTTGCGAGCAGGACTCGCTTGTTCATAGGGAAGCGAAGCGCGCGAGGTGGTAGTCCGTGTCTCCGAATTCGCGAGCGAGCACCGTGAGCCGGCGGAAAGCATGGCTCACCTTCAGCTCCTCGCTCATGCCCATGCCGCCGTGCAGCTGGACGGACTCCTGGCTGACGTGGCGCGCGGCGTCCCCGATCTTGATCTTCGCCGCGGAGATGGATTTCCGATCGCCGCCGGCATCGGCTCGGCTGCAGGCGAGGCAAGCCATCGATCGCGCCTGCTCGAGCGAGATGAACATGTCGACCATGCGGTGCTGCAGCGCCTGGAAGGTGCCGATCGTCACGCCGAACTGCTTGCGGGTCTTCAGGTACTCGAGGGTCGTGTCGCAGGCGAACTTCATGACGCCGACCGCTTCCGCGCACACGAGTGCCGTGCCGAAATCGAGGAGGTGATCCACCGTTCCCTCGAGCGGTTGCGCTTCCACGCCACGCAGCACGACGTCGCCCGCGAGCCGCCCGTCCATCGTGCGGTGCGCCTTGACGTCGGCCTTCCCCACCAGGAACAGCTCTCCCGCGGCCGACGTGACGACCAGGCGGTCGACGACGGGCGCGCCGATCACGCCGCGCACCTCACCCTCGAGCGTCCAGCGCGTGCCGCTCTTCTTCGCCGTCACGCCCTTCGCGTTGTGCGCGAAAGCGAGCTTCATCGAGCCGTCGATCACCGCCGGCAGCAAATCGGTCGCACCGCCACGCTCCGCGGCGCGCGTCGCGATCACGTGCGAGAGGTAGGGCTCGACGACCAGCGCTTCGCCGAACGCTTCCATCACGCCCATGAGATCGACCGCGCCGCCGCCGAAGCCACCGTGCTCGGCGGACACCGGCAACCCGGTGAGGCCCATCTGCGCGAACTGCGCCCAGGCCTCGGCGCTCCAGCCCTGGCCGCGCACGATCGTCTGGCGCTGCTCGAATGCGTACTTGTCCGCGAGGTAGCGGCGGACGGAGTCGGCGAGCAGCTGCTGCTCTTCGTTGTAGTCGAAGTTCATAGGCCGGCCTTTAAGCCTTACAACCCAAGGGTCATCTTGGCAATGATGTTGCGCTGGATCTCGTTCGAGCCAGCGTAGATGGTGGTCTTGCGCATGCTGAGGTAGCGCTTGCGGATCGCCGTGCTGAGCTCGTCCGATGCGGCCGGATCCGTGGCTTCCATCATCAGCTCGGTGAGTCCCTGCTGGATCTCGGTGCCCTTGATCTTCAGCATCGACACGTCGGCGCCCGGCGGCTGGCCGGTGCGGCGCATGCGGTCGAGGAAGCGCAGGTTCGTGATCTCGAGCGCGGTGAGCTCGACTTCGAGCCGGGTGAGGCGGTCGCGCCAGCGGCTCTCGCCCATCATCGGCGCGGCGTACTGCTTGAGACGGTTGAGCTGGCGCTTCGATTCGCCGATGCGCCCGGTGTTCATCCGCTCGTGGCCGAGCAGGTATTTGGCGACCGTCCAGCCCTTGCCTTCCTCGTGCACGAGGTTTTCGACCGGCACCTTCACGTCGTCGAAGAACACCTCGTTCACCTCGTGCGCGCCGTCCATCAGGATCAGCGGCCGCACCGTGATGCCGGGCGTCTTCATGTCGATCAGGAGGAACGAGATGCCTTCCTGGCGCTTCTCGAGCGTGGGATCGGTGCGCACCAGGCAGAAGATCCAGTCGGCGTAGTGCGCAAGCGTGGTCCAGATCTTCTGCCCGTTCACGACGTAGTGGTCGCCCTGTCGCACGGCTTTCGTCTTGAGCGAGGCGAGGTCGCTGCCGGATCCCGGCTCCGAGTAGCCCTGGCACCAGAAGTCTTCACCGTTGTAGATGCGTGGCAGGAAGCGCTTCTTCTGCGCGTCGGTGCCGAAGCGCAGCAGCACCGCCGCGCACATCGTGACGCCGAAGGGAATGATCGGCGGCGCGCCCGCATAGCCGAGCTCTTCCTCGAAGATGTAGCGCTGCACGACGTTCCAGCCGGTGCCGCCCCACTCCTTCGGCCAGGCGGGCGCCACCCAGCCTTTCTTGGCGAGCGTGCGGTGCCAGCGCATCAGGTCGTCCTTCGAGAGGTGCTGGTAGTTTTCGACCTTCTCGCGCAGATCCTGCGGCAGGTTGGCGCGCAGCCAGGCACGCACTTCGTCGCGGAACGCGGCTTCTTCGGCGGAGTAATTGAGGTCCATGAGCGGACTCCAGGGGGGATCGCAGTCTAGCGCAGCCGCCCGTTTCAAACAGTATCTACATCCACAGCGCGAAAGCGATGGCCGCAGCGATGGCTATGGCTGCGAGCACGTACACCAGCGCGGTGGCACGGCCGAGCCGGCCATCGTCCGGCGGCACGTCGCTCGCCGAGTGGCGCTTCTTGGGCCAGTCGTCCTCATCGTCCATCATGTGATGCTGACGCCGCCGTCGGCCACGATGCATTGTCCGGTGATGAACGCGCCGGCATCGGAGGCGAGAAAGACGGCGATGCCGCCGATGTCGCGCGGCTCGCCGAGGCGGCGCAGCGGCGTCGCCTCGACGCGCTCGGTGCGGCGCTTGTCGTCCTCCCAGAGCGCGCGGGCGAACTCGGTCTTCACGAGGCCGGGCGCAATGGCGTTGACGCGCACGCCCTTCGGCCCCCACTCCGCCGCGAGGTTGCGCACGAGGTGATGGTCGGCCGCCTTGGAAACACCGTACGCGCCGATCACCGTGTTGGCGAGCAGCCCGCCGATCGAGCCCACCACGATGAAGCTCGAGCCGGGTTTCATCTGCGGCAGCGTCATGGCGGCGAGCCACAGCACGCTCTTCACGTTGTTCGCCATGATCTTGTCGAACGCCTCGTCCGGGATGCCGGTGAGCGGACCGTAGTAGGGATTGGAGGCCGCGTTGGCGACGACGATGTCCACGCTGCCCCACTTGGCGCGGGCGGCGTCGACGAGCCCCTGCAATTCTTCCTTGCGCGAGACGTTGCAGGGCTGAGCGAGCACTTGCAGCCCTTCCGCCTCGAGCTCCCTGCGCGCGGCGTCGCACGCATCCGCCTTGCGGCTGGACACGGCCACGCGCGCGCCGGCGCGGCCGAGCTCCTGCGCGATCGACTTGCCGATGCCGCGCGTCGAGCCGGTGATCAGCGCGACCTTGCCCTGCAGACTGAAAATAGAGCCCATCGGTGGTTCCGCTATGTGAAACGTAGGATTGCTAAGTTGACAGGTGCGGTCCGCCGGCCAGAATAGCGAAACGCGAAACACTCCGCTTCAAATCCAAGAAACAAACCAGAGGGACTACGTATCCATGGGCGCTCCAGAACCCGCGGCACCGCTTGCGCAACCGACCGGCACTTTCAGCTACGAGCACGAGGGGGACCGCCAGTTCGCCACCACGCTCGCGCGCGGGCTCGAAGTGCTGCGTTGCTTCACGCCGCTCGAGCCGTTGCTCGGCAACAAGGAAATCTCGGTTCGCACGGGCCTGCCCAAGCCGACGGTGTCCCGCCTCACCTACACGCTGACCAAGCTCGGCTACCTGCGCCACAACATGCGGCTCGGCAAGTACCAGCTCGGCTCGGCGGTGCTGTCGATCGGCTACCCGCTGCTCGCCTCGATGAACGTGCGCCAGGTGGCGCGCCCGCTCATGAAGGAGCTCGCCGACTACTGCAACGGCTCGGTGTCGATGGGCGTGCGCGACCGCCTGAACATGGTGTACGTGGAGTCGTGCCGCAGCGGCAACGGCATCACCACGCTGCCGGACATCGGCACGTCGGTGCCGATCTCCCACTCGGTGATCGGGCGCGCGTTCCTCGCCGCCTGCACGCCGCCCGAGCGCGAGGCCGTGCTGAACCAGATGAAGGTCAAGGAGCCGGAGTCGCACCGCAAGTACCGCGTGGCGATCGACAAGTCGCTCGACGACATCCGCGCGCGCGGCTTCTGCGCCTCCTCCGGCGAGCTGCGGCGCGAGGTGCACGCCGTCGGCGTGCCGATGCGGCGCACGGTCGACGGCGAGATCGTCGCCTTCAATTGCATCGTGCCGGCGTTCATGGTGAAGAAGGGCCAGCTCGAGGACGATCTCGGGCCGCGCCTCGTCGCCATGGTGCGCAACATTGAGGCCTCCCTAGGATTGCACTAGAAGTCATCGGCGCGCAGGCGCTGCGCGTCATCCTCATCCTGCTGATCGCCTGGATCCTCCAGGCGGTCGCAGCCCGCTTGATTCGCCTGTTCCGCGCCTACATGGCGCGGCGCACCGTGCCGGACGAGATCGCACGGGTCGAGACGCTCGCGCGCGTCTTCCGCTACACGGCGACCATCGTCATCTCGATCGTCGCCGGCACGCTGGTCCTCGACGCGCTCGGCATCTCCATCGCGCCGGTGCTCGCCACCGCCGGCGTCGCCGGTCTCGCCATCGGCTTCGGCGCCCAAAGCCTGATCAAGGATTACTTCACCGGCTTCTTCCTGCTGCTCGAGGACCAGATCCGCCAGGGCGACGTGGTCGAGATCGCCGGCAAGGCCGGCGTGGTCGAGGAAGTCACGCTGCGCTACGTGCGCCTGCGCGACGGCGACGGCTACGTGCACTTCATCCCGAACGGCGAGATCAAGCTGGTGAGCAACCGCACGCGCGGGTTCTCGCGCGCGGTGATCGATGTCGGCGTCGGCTATGCCACGGACATCGACCAGGCGCTCGGCGTGATGCGCGAGGTCGGCGCCGCGCTGCGCGCGGACCCGAAGTGGACCGCCCGCATTCCGGACGACGTCGAGATCCTCGGCGTCGAGCGGCTCGCCGACTCGGCCGTGGTGCTGCGCTGCCAGCTGCGCGTGATGCCGCCGAACGAGCAGTGGAACGTGAAGCGGGAATTCCAGAAGCGCCTTAAGAAAGCCTTCGACGAGCGCGGCATCGAGCTGCCCTTCCCGCAGCTCACCGTGCACGTTCCCACGCAGAAATAATCTGCTGCAGGCGGCGCACGCCGTCGGTCAGCGCGGCGGGGCCCGGCTGCAGGATCTCGGCCGACTTGACCTCGTGCAGCTCGGCGTCGCGCACGGCGGGAAGCGCGTCCCACCCTTGCCGCGCGCGCACGCGCTCCGGCCGGAATTTCTTGCCGCACCACGAGGCGATCATGATGTCGGGCGAGCGCTCGAGCACCGCCTCGCTCGTGACGATACGGCCGCTCGCGGCCTGGGAGCGGGCGTTTTCCCGGAACACGTCCTCGCCGCCGGCCAGCTCGACGAGCTCGCTCACCCAGCGGATGCCGCTGATCATCGGCTCGTCCCACTCCTCGAAGTAGACGCGAGGGCGCCTGCGCAGCCGGGCTGCCGCGGCGCGTACTTCGGAGAGACTGCGCTCCAGCTCGGCCACCAGACGCGCACCTTTTTCCGGCGCGCCGACCATGGAGGCGAGCATCTGGATCATGGACAGGATCTCGTCGATCGAGCGCTGGTTGAAGAGCACGACGTTCAGCCCGGCCTTGGCGAGATCGCGGCCGATGTCGGCCTGCAGGTCGGAGAAGCCGAGGACCAGATCCGGCTTCAGCTCGAGGATGGCGTCCTGCTTCGCCGACAGGAACGCGGACACGCGCGGCTTCTCGCGCCGCGCGCGCGGCGGGCGCACGGTGTAGCCGGAGATGCCGACGATGCGCCGTTCCTCGCCGAGGAGGTAGAGCGTCTCGGTGGTCTCTTCCGTCAGGCAGACGATGCGCTCGGGATAGCGCGCGGGCATTTTGTATTATGGGGCGATGGGTCCGCTCGCCGGCATCCGCATACTCGAGTTCGAGGCGATCGGCCCGGCGCCGTTCGCCGGCATGCTGCTCGCGGACATGGGAGCCGACGTGCTGCTCGTCGATCGCCCGCGTGCCTCGGATCTCGGCCTCAAGCGCGAGCGCTGGTACGACGTCATGCTGCGCGGCAAGCGCTCCGTTACCCTCGACCTCAAGTCGCCGCAGGGCGTGCAGGCCGCTCTCGAGCTGATCGGTCACGCCGACGCGCTCATCGAAGGCTTCCGGCCCGGCGTGATGGAACGCCTCGGGCTCGGCCCGCATGCGGCTTTAGGCAAGAACCCGAAGCTGGTCTACGGCCGCATGACCGGATGGGGCCAGGAGGGCCCGCTCGCGCCGCGCGCCGGCCACGACATCAACTACATCGCGCTCGCCGGCGTGCTGCAGGCGTTCGGGCGCAAGGGCGAGGCGCCGGTGCCGCCGCTCAATCTGGTCGGCGACTTCGGCGGCGGCGGCATGTTCCTCGCCTTCGGCGTGGTGAGCGCGCTGCTCGAGGCGCAGCGCTCGGGCAAGGGACAGGTGGTCGATGCGGCGATGGTCGACGGCGCCGCGCTCCTCGCCGCGATGTTCAGCGGATTCCTCGCCGCGGAGCAGTGGAGCGAGGAGCGCGGCACGAACGTCCTCGATACCGGCGCCCCCTGGTACGACGTCTACCAGACCGCCGACGGGAAATACGTCGCCATCGGCGCCATCGAGGACAAGTTCTTCGCCGAGCTCGGCGCGAAGCTCAAGCTGATCGACCTGCCGCCGCAGCACGACCGCTCACGCTGGCCGCAGATGCGCCGGCGCCTCGCGGAAGCCTTCCGCGCCCGGACGAGAGACGAGTGGTGCCGGATCTTCGCCGGCTCGGACGCGTGCTTTGCGCCGGTGCTGTCGTGGTCCGAGGCGCGGCAGCACGAGCACAGCCAGGCGCGCAGCGCCTACATCGAGGTGGCCGGCGTCCAGCAGCCCGCCCCCGCGCCGCGCTTTTCCCGCACGGTCGCGGAAGTGCGGCGGCCGCCACCGGAGCGCGGCCAGGGCGGCGCCGCGGCGCTGCGCGAATGGGGTTTCACCGATTCGCAGATAGAATCGCTCGGCTTCGGCACAAAGGAATAACAATGCTCGGACGTCTGATGCCCCGCGAGGGCAAGTTCTTCGACCTCTTCAACGCCCACGCCGAGCGCATCGTCGAGGGCAGCCGCGAGCTCGCGGCGATGATCGGCCGCTTCGACGAGCTCGACGCCCATGCGCAGCGCATCGACGCCGCCGAGCGCGCCGCCGACAAGATCACGCACGAGTGCATCGCGCTCCTGCACAAGACGTTCATCACGCCGTTCGACCGCGACCAGATCCACCAGCTGATCACCCGGATGGACGACATCCTGGATCTCACCCAGGACGTCGCCGAGTCGATCGCGCTCTACGACCTGCGCGGCGTGACGCCTGAAGCGAAGCAGCTGGCCGAGATCTGCGAGCAGTCCGCGTCGCGCGTCAAAGCGACGGTGGCGCTGCTCACCAACATCAAGGATCCGGCCGCCATCCTGAAGCTGTGCGAGGAGATCGACCGGCTCGAGTCCGACGCCGACCGCGTCATGCGCTCGGCGATGTCCAAGCTCTTCCGCGAGGAGAACGACCTCAAGCAGGTGATGAAGCTGCGCGTCATCTACGACCTGCTGGAGACGATCACCGACC
>DATMIG010000519.1:0-5568 GCA_035554335.1 Burkholderiales bacterium | reverse complement strand
CTCCCCCGGGGCCCGTCTCGCCTCCCCTTATTATTTTGAGGCGGGCCCCATCTTTTCTGAATTCGGGGTCAGTGCGCTAACACCCCGAATAGCGATCGTCGAGATCGGTGAATCAGCGCACTGACCCCGAATTCACCATCTCCTTCATTAGCAACTCGTACGACCGAACGCGAGTGGCATAGCTCCCGGTGATAGTAAGCACCATCACCTCGTCCGCCTCGTAGCGCTCCGCCATCGACTCCAGCGCGGCGCGGCAGGTCTTCGGGCTGCCGATGACGGCGCGCGCGCGCTGGCCCATCACATAGCGGCGCTCCTCGGTCGTGTAGCGGTGACGCGCGGCTTCCTCGTCGCTCGGCACCGGCGAATCGACGTTGAGCGCCATGTGCAGGCGGCGCAGGTCGATCGGCGCGGCGAGCCGCTCGGCCTCTTCGTCCGTCTCCGCGCAGATCAGGAACGTGCAGACCATGGCGCGAGGTGACGGCTCACGCCCGGGCTTGAAGTTCTGCCGGTAGTAGCGCGCCACTTCGTCGCCGCCCTGCGGGTTGATGAAGTGCGCGAAGGAGAACGGCAGGCCGAGCTGCGCGGCGAGGGCGCCGCTGTAGTCGGACGAGCCGAGCAGCCAGACCTCCGGCGCGGTCGGGACTTCGGGCTGCACGCGTACCGGCTGGAAGGGATGCTCCTTGGGCAGCGTGCCGTCGAGATGGCCGCAGAGCTGCCAGATCTGCTGCGGAAAATGCGACGCATCGGGCATGCCGCCGCCCGCGACCGCCTGCGCGGTGCGCATGTCGCCGCCCGGCGCGCGGCCGATGCCGAGGTCGATGCGCCCCGGGTAGAGCGCCTCCAGCATGCGGAACGCCTCGGCCGTGCGGAACGCGCTGTAGTAGGGCAGCAGGACGCCGCCCGTGCCGATTCTCAGCTTGCGGGTCTCCGCACCGAGCCGCGCGACCAGCACCTCCGGGCATGGATCGGCGAGCGCCGCGATGGCGTGGTGCTCGGCGAGCCAGTAGCGGTAGTAGCCCAGCTCGTCCGCGCGCCGCGCGAGCGCGAGCGTCTCCTCGATCGCGCGCCGCGCGTCGTGGCCGCGGAGGATAGGAGACTGGTCGAGGACGGAGAGGCGCATACGAAATTGGGGTCAGATCAACATTCCTGGACGCCGGGCCAACTTGATCCCGTTATCCGGAAATGTTCATCTGACCCCAATTAGCGATTCTAGAGCGCTGCTTCGCCGCGCTGCGCGATTGTGTCGCTGCCGGGCGGCCAGGCGCGCTACTTCGTCGACCTCGGCGTGGCGTAGCGCCGCACCATCGCGTCGCGGCGCTCCGCGACTTCGCGCGCGCTGCGATTGAAGTCGGGGAGCGCGTCCTGCGAATCGGGACGCGCCTCGCGGGAGCTGCCGAACATCTCGACGCGCGTGGAGGATGGGTGGTCGCGCCGGTAGTCGGCGAGCCGTCGCACGTATTTCTCGTAATCCACGTCCGTGCCCCAGAGCGGCGCCCACAGCTTGCGCAGCGGATGCTCCAGCAGGTCGTAAGCCCAGAGCAGGCCGGCGTCCACGTCGAACTCGAGGCCGAGCACGACCGGCCGCGTCTTGCCCGCCTGCAGCTCCTCGAGATGCGTCACCGAGCGCGAGGCGCGCTCCAGCTGGTCGGCCGCCGAGCCGAGGGTCCACGCCTCGCGGAAGCCGACCCAGAAGCCGGCGGCGGCGGCCGCCGTGCACGCCACGACCAGCAGCAATGCGACCTGCCAGCGCGTCATGGGTCCGCAATCTCCGGCTCGACGAGGAGCTTCAGGAGCTGCAGCGACTCCTGCCAGCCGAGGTAGCAGGCCTCCGGCGGGATCGCCTCCGGCACGCCTTCCTGCGTCACGTGGAGCTCGGTGCCGACGGAGACCTTCTTCAGCGCGATCGTCGTGCGCATCTCGCCCGGCAGGCTGGGGTCGTCGAAGCGGTCGGTGTGCACGACGCGCTGGCCGGGGACCAGCTCGAGGAACACGCCACCGAACGAATGGCTGTGGCCGCTGCCGAGGTTGGTGAACGACATGCGGTACTTCCCGCCGATGCGCGCATCGAGCTCATGCACCTTGCACGTAAAGCCGTGCGGCGGCAGCCACTTCGCCAGCGCCTCGGCGGTGGTGAACGCGCGATACACCCGCTCGGGCGGGGCGTGCAGGACGCGGTGAAGTCGGATGGTGTTTCCCGCCATTTATGCTCTCCTCATTCTTTGCATCGCTTGGGAATCGAGGTCGATATGCGCAGCACCTTGCGCACGTGAAGCAGGCCGTCGTAGTCCTCCGCCGGCCCTTCGCGCGGGCTGCGCGTGTCGATGCGGCCGGTCAGCTCGACGTAGACCGGCAGGTGATCCTTGCCGCGCTGCTCGCGCAACGCTTCGCTGCGCGAGACGAGCGGCTTCAGCGCCTTCGCCTCGCCATCGACCCAGTACGCCTTCAGCTCGGTGCACGGCTCGAACACCTGCACGTCCGGACCATAGTAAAAGCGGCCGCGATAGCGGCTGTCGGCCGGCCAGGCGGCCGCGGCGAGCATGGCGAGGAGAAACGCCAGGGTCCATCTCATGGGTGCGAAGATAACGCGAGTCACAAACCGCCGCGCTGTTTCGTCTTACCGGTATGACCACTACTGCCGCCGAACGCGCCCTGCGCTACGACCGCGAGCATGCGCGCGGCCTGCGCGCGCTCGCCTATCGCATGCTCGGCTCGCGCGCCGAAGCCGAGGACATCGTGCAGGAGGCCTGGCTGCGCTGGGCGCAGGTGGACGAAGGCACGGTGCAGCATCCCGGCGCCTACCTCTCGCGCCTGGTGACGAACCTCTGCCTCGACCGGCTCGGCTCGGCCGCGGCGAAGCGCGAGCACTACGTCGGCGTCTGGCTGCCCGAGCCGCTGGTCGACGAGGAGGCCGGCTGGTCGCCCGGGCCGGAGGCGCAGGCCGAGTTCGCGCAGGACGTCTCCGTCGCCTTCCTGCTCGCCCTGGAGCGGCTCTCGCCGCTCGAGCGCGCGGCCTTCCTCTTGCACGAGGTGTTCGACCTCGACTTCGACGAGATCGGGCGTCGCCTGGAGCGCAGCCCCGCCGCCTGCCGCCAGCTCGCGAGCCGCGCCCGCCACCACGTAAAGGCGGACTATGCGCGCCGCGAGGTGGCGGCGGAGGAGCGCGAGCGCCTGTTCGGCGCCTTCAGCGAGGCGGTGCGCACGCTCGACGTCGATGCGCTCGCCCGGGTGCTCGCCGAGGACGCGGTGATGATGTCCGACGGCGGCGGCAAGGTGAGCGCGGTGCGGCACCCGCTGCACGGCGGCGCGCTGATCGCCCGCACCTTCATCCGCTTCGCCAGTCTGCCGAGCAGCCACTGGCGCCTGGAGCCGGCGCGCATCAACGGCCTGCCGGGCTGCCTCGTCTTCGACGAGCCGACCGGCGAGCTCGTGCAGACCATCGCGCTCGCGCCCTCGGCGAGCGAGCCGGATCGCATCGGCGCGCTTTACGTGCAGCGCAACCCGGACAAGCTGCGCGCCGTCCTTACCGTACAAAGGAGATGACCATGCATACCCCGTCTCGCGTCAACCTGATGGAGCACTCGCCCGAGCTGGTGAAGAAGCTGGTCGACTTCAGCCAGGCCATGTCGAAGAGCGGCCGCCTGGAGCCGAAGCTCGCGCTGCTCGTCGACATCCGCGCCTCGCAGATGAACGGCTGCGCCTTCTGCCTCGACATGCACGTCAAGGAAGCGAAGCTGCACGGCGAGCGGGAGCTGCGCCTCTACCACGTGCCGATCTGGCGCGAGTCGCCGCTCTTCACGCCGAAAGAGCGCGCCGCGCTGGCGCTCACCGAGGCGCTGACCGAGCTCGCGCCGGACGGCATCTCCGACGAGCTCTACGCCGAGGTGCGCGAGCAGTTCGGCGAAGAAGAGCTCTCCGCGCTCATCTTCCGCGTCGCCATCATCAACGCCTGGAACCGGGCCAACATCGCCGTGCGCAGCACGCCCGGCGCGCGCGACAAGCTATTCGGCCTCGATAAGGCCGGCCTCGCTTAGAGCTGCCGGGTCGTCGTAAATGGCGGCCGCGCCGGCGAGCGCCGCGTCGTCCCACCAGCCGCCACAACGCAGCGCGATGGCCTTCACGCCGGCTCGCTTCGCGGCCACGATGTCGTACGGCGTGTCGCCCACCATCACCACGTCGCCCGGCGCGAGATCCGCCTCGCGCAGCGCCGCGCGGACGATGTCCGGGTCCGGCTTCGACGCGCCGTCGTCCGAGCTAGTCGCGCGCCCGATGAGCTCCGCCACGCCCGCCTGCCGCAGCAGCGCGCCGAGCTCCTCGCCATTCGATGACGTCGCGACGACCAGCCGCAGCCCGGCGGCCTTCAGCCGCTCGACGAGCGTCCGCGCCCCGCGCGTCGGTCGCAGGGCGGGCAGGTAGTCGCGCAGGAAGAGCTCCCGCCGCTCCTCCGACAGCGCCTTGCCTTCAGCCGACTCGGCGTCGATGCCGGTGAGCTGCGGCAGGAGCTTGTCGCCGCCTTCGCCGATCAGCGGCCGCACGCGCTCGAACGGGATGTGCATGCCATGCCGCCTGAAAACCTCCACCCACGAGCGCGCGTGCGCATCGTTGCTGTCGAGCAGCGTGCCGTCGATATCGAGCAGCACCCCGCGGACCGGGACTCCGCCGACGGAAGCTTTTGCCATGCCGGCTGCGATGGAACTTTCGTGCCTGACGCGGCGGCAGGGCTCAAACGGATCGCCGCCGCCACGGCGAGCGCAAGAGGATGCTGCAGAAGTCCTTGCGCTGGAAGCGCGGATCCTTGAACGCGAGGATATCGTCGTTGAACGTGCCGTACGTGCTGTCCGGCCGGTGCGCCATCCCGCGATAGAACGCGTCGATCATGTCCTGCTCGAACTCGGCGCCGCGGGGATAGGCCGCCACCACCGCCTCGCGCTGCTCGTCCGTGAAGTGCTCGTACCCGCGGCCGACGACGTCCATTCCGGCCCCGGCCTGCAGCAGCGCTATCTCGGCATGCAGGTGCTCCGGAATGCCCGGCGTCGTATGGAGCGCGATGGCGAGCCAGACCCTTTCGATGTCGCTTTCGCCGATGCCGTGGCTGCGCAGGAAGTCGCGCGCTGCATTCGCCCCGTCCACCTCGAAGCGCAGCTGGCTCTGCGAGTACCGCTGCGTGAGGCCAAGGTCGTGGAACATCGCCGCGGCGTAGAGCAGCTCCGCATCAAACGCGAGGCTGCGCCGCCGGGCGATGAGAGCGGCCCAGAAATAAACGCGACTGGAATGCTGGAACAGCAGATCGCTTTCGGTGTCGCGGATGAGCTGCGTCACTTCGCGCGCCAGCTTGCTGTCCGGCACCCCGACGCCCGCGATCAGCGTGGCGGCTTTCAAGCGCTGTTAGGCCTCACGCGGTCCCCACTTCACACCAAAGTCAGCGCGCTCTACCACCTGCCCCGTAAAAGTCGCCGCAGTCTGCTGCGCTAACCAGACCGCGGCCGGGATGATAGCTTCGGGCTGCGTCATGGGAATGTGCGCCGTGCCAGGCCAGTCGCCACGGCGGTTCATCCAGGTGTCGACGCGCCC
>DATMIG010000518.1:0-5717 GCA_035554335.1 Burkholderiales bacterium | reverse complement strand
ATGTCGAATCTAGCGAACGGTAATCTGGGAGTCGAAACAGCCGAGGGCCGCGCCGCCATCGCGGAGGTCGTCCGCGAGCGCGCCGACCCCGGGCTGGTGCGCGCCGACCGCGTCGAGCAGCTCTACAGCCAGCTGCCGCTCGGCATGCTCGCCACCATCGCCATCGGCGTCATCGCCGCCGTCGAGCTGCGCGAGGGCCGCTTCATCGAGCTCGTGTTCTTCTGGAGCGGGCTGCTGGTCCTGGTCGTCGTGCTGCATGGCATGCTCTACTTCGGCTACCGCAACGACGCGAAGAAGCTCGACAACACCGCCCAATGGCTGCGCTGGTTCGGCATCGGCGCCTTCGCCGCCGGCGCGGTGTGGGGCTTCGCGGCGGCGGTGTTCTTCCCCTCGCACGCGGACGAGCGCCAGGTGTTCCTCGCCTTCCTGCTCGCCGGGGTGATGTCGGGCGGCATCCCGATGTACGCGGCGTCGTGGCCGATCTTCGCCGCCTACGCGGCGGCCATCGCGCTGCCCTTCACCTACGTGCTCGCCACCTTCGGCAACCGCCTGTTCGCCGAGATTTCGCTTCTCATCCCGCTCTTCTATGCGGTGAGCGTGGCGATCGCCTACCGCCTGAACGGCGTGTTCCTCTCGGGCTACCGCCTGCGCCATGCCTACCAGCGCCAGCTCGTCGAGCTGGACGAAGCGCGCCGGCAGATCGAGGCGAGCGGCCGCAAGCTGGCGCTATTCGCCGCGCGCTCGCCGATTGCGGTGCTCGAGCTCGATGCCGACGGCACCGTGCGCGAAGTCAACCACGCGGCGGAGCTGCTCTTCGGCTACGCCGCCGGCGAGCTCGTCGGCGCGTCGGCGAAGCGCATCGTGCTGCCGGAGTACCACGCCGAGTTCGACCGCGACTGGGCGCAGATCATGGCGACCCGCAAGCCCGCCACCGGCGTCATCATCCGCAATCCGCGCCGAGACGGCCTGACCATCGTCTGCGAATGGACCGTCACGCCGCTCGTCAACCGCGAGGGCCAGCTCGTCTCGATCATCGCGCAGGGCCGCGACGTCACCGCGCAGCGCGAGGCCGAGCGGATGAAGAAGGAGTTCACCTCCACCCTCTCGCACGAGCTGCGCACGCCGCTCACCTCGATCATCGGCTCGCTGCAGCTCATCAACGCCGGCGTGCTGGGCGAGGTGCCGAAGGACGTGATGGAGCTCACCGAGGTCGCCGAACGCAACGGCCAGCGCCTGCTCGACCTCATCAACGACATCCTCGACATCGAGAAGATCGAGTCGGGCAAGCTCACGCTCAATCCGGAGATCATCCGGGTCGATGAGCTCGTCAACGAAGCGATGGTGCTCAACAAGGGCTTCGGCGACCGCTTCAAGGTGCGCTTCGAGTCGCGCGGCGACCTCTCCACCGTGGAGGTGAACGCCGACCGCAAGCGCCTGCTGCAGGTGATGACCAACCTCCTCTCCAACGCCGCCAAGTTCTCGCCCGAAGGCGAAGTGGTCGAGATCACCACCGAAGAGGACGGCTGGTCGCTGCGCATCGCGGTGCACGACCGCGGCCCGGGCATCCCCGAGGCCTTCCGGCCGCGCATCTTCGGCCGCTTCAACCAGGCCGACTCCACCACCTCGCGGCAGAAGGGCGGCACCGGCCTCGGCCTCGCCATCTGCAAGCGCCTGATCGAAATGATGCGCGGACGCATCGGTTTCGAGGACCGCCCCGAAGGGGGCACCACTTTCTGGTTCGAGCTACCCCGCCATGCCTGACCGCCCGCTGAACAAGATCTGCTACGTCGAGGACGACGAGGACATCCAGCGCATCGTGCGCATGTCGCTCGAGCGCGTCGGCAAGATGACCGTCGAGATCGTCACCGATCCGCTGCAGGCGATCGGCGTCATGACCGCCTTCAAGCCCGACCTCGTGATGCTCGACTGGATGATGCCGGGCATGGACGGCCCGACGCTGTTCAGGAAGATGAAGGAAGATCCGCAGATGTCGGCCCTGCCGGTCGTCTTCATCACTGCCAAGGCGCAAAGCCGCGACATGGCCGAGCTGATGGCGCTCGGCGCCGTCGGCACCATCTCCAAGCCCTTCTCGCCCAAGGACCTGCCCGACCAGCTGCGGGCGATCTGGAAAAAACTGCCCTAGTGTAGTTTCTGCGTGACGTCGGCAGCCTCGCCGACGCCGAACTTGCGCGTGAGGAAGCCGATGACCTCGTCGGCGTTGCGAAAGCGCGCGTCGCGGTCCTTTTCCAGCAGCTTGTCGAGGAGCCGCTGGTAGGCCTGCAGGTCCTGCGGCAGCGACGGCGGCGGCGTGTTGAGGTGATGCAGCGCCACTTCCATCGCCGTGTCGCCCTCGAAGAGGTGGCGCCCGGTGAGCATCTGGTAGAGCAGCACGCCCGCGCTGTAGATGTCGGTGCGCAGGTCGAGCACGCGTCCCTGCACCTGCTCCGGGCTCATGTAGCGCGGCGTGCCCAGGATCTCGCCCGCGTTGGTGCGGTCGACCGCGGCGTCGATCTGCTTGGCGATGCCGAAATCGAGGATGGCGAGGGTGCCGTCCTCGCGGAACATGAGATTCTGGGGCTTGAGGTCGCGGTGCAGGATGCCCTTCTCGTGAATCTCGCCGAGCGCGAACATGAGCTCGCGGAACACGCGCAGCGCCTCGGCCGGCATCATCGCCTGGCCGTCGAGGCGGCGGTTGAGGTCGCCGCCTTCGAAGAACTCCATCACGAGATACGCATGGTCGTCGACGTTGCCGTGGCCGTAGATGCGCGCCACGTGCCGGCTCTGGATGCGCTCGACGAGCGAGTACTCCTCCATGAAGCGCTCGAGCGCTGTGCGGTTGGACAACACCTCGCGGCGCAGGATCTTGACCACCAGCGGCTCGTCGTCGCCTTCGCGCGAGGCGAGGTAGACGCGCGCCATGCCGCCCTCGCCGATCAGGCGCAGCACTTTGATGCCCGGGATGCGGATGCGAGCGCCGAGCGAATGGCCTTCGGCGCGCGCGGCCAGATCCGGCTGGTTGGTGCGCTCGACCGCGCCGGCCGTCATCTCGCGCAGCGAGGCGAGCAGCTTCTCGCGCGTCAGCTCCTGCTTGCGCTGATAGTCATCGGCGCCCGCCTTCATGGCGCGCACGGCGATGATCTCGTTGCCGGCGCCGGTGAGGAACAGGATCTTCGGGCAGTCGGCGCGGCCTTTCAGCTTCTGCAGCCAGTCCAGGCCGTCGCCGCGGCCGAGCATGTAGTCGAGGATCACCGCCTGGTAGCTGCCGAGCGGGAAGCTGCGGTCCGGGAAGCCGCGCGAGAGCGGGTCGAGCTCGTCCACCACCGCATCCGCCCAGCGCTGCTTGATGTAGTGCGCGAGCAGGCTGCGCAGGTCCGGATCGTCGTCGATGATCAGGACGCGCATGGCCGCCTCATTCTTCGTAGCTGATCTGGACCCGGGCGAGGTAGTCCGCGTATTCCCTGATGCGCGCGTCGAGCGAGGCGCGGTCGCCGCTGCGGGCACCGTCCTCGATGTGCTTGCCGAGCGTGGAGACGTGGTCGAAGCCGTACGAGTGGCCCACGCCCTTCATGCGGTGGCCGAGCTGGCGCAGCTGTTCGAAGTCGGCCGCGGCGAGCGCGACGCGCAGCGTATCGAGCTCCTTGTGCCGGTTTTTCAGGAAGACCGGGATCAGGTCCTCGAGGTCACGCTCCACCGTGACCTTCAACAGGCTTTCGTCCATATGGCCGCCGATTATAGGCGCGAGTGCCCGGAGGCCGGTCAGGCTTTGTCAGCCAGCGCGTCCCGCGCGCGCGGCAGATGCGGATGCAGCGTGAGGGCGGCGGCGAAGGCGAAGCGCGCGTCCTCCGTGGCGCCTTCGCCGAGCAGGATCTCGGCGAAGTGCAGCATCGCCGCGAAGTGGCGCGGCTCGAGCTCGAGCGTGCGGCGGATGTCGTGCAGGCACTCGGCATCGCGGCCGAGCAGATAGTAGAGCGTCGCGCGCTTGTGCCATGCCTCGGCATAGCCGGGTGCGCTGCGCAGCAGAATCGTGAGCCGCGTCTCGGCGATGTCGTAGCGCTTGGCGGCGATGTCGCGCGTGGCGGCGTCGAGGAAGGCGGCGGCGGCGCGGTGCGGGTGGTGCATCCACGCGCCCCAGATGCGGTCCTCGGTCTCGCCGGCTTCGAGGCTCGAGCAGGCGACGAGGTGGCGGAAAAGCTGGGCCAGTGCCGGCAGGTCGCGCGCAGGACGTCGCTCGCGCCGGCCGGCGATCAATCCGAGGATCTCGATCTCGGTGCCGGTCATCCGCGAACGATCTTAATGGAAATCGCGGCTCTGCGTTTCGAGCGGCCCGAGGAGCTCGCTGTAGTCCACCAGGCGCTTCGCGACGAGGTGCACCACGTCGCCGTCGCGCTCGATCGTGCCGTACACGCCGAGGAGGCGCGCGCCGAGGAGCTCGCGTCGTTGCCGCTCGACGAGGCTCGACCAGACGACCACGTTGACGTTGCCGTGCTCGTCTTCCAGCGTGACGAAGATCACGCCGCTCGCGGTATCGGGACGCTGGCGACAGGTGACCAGGCCCGCGGTGCGCGCCGGCGCGCCGTGCGCCAGCGACTGGATCGACTTCGAGTCGCCCAGCCGCAGGCGCCGCAGCCGCTCGCGCAGCAACGCGAGCGGGTGCCGCCCGAGCGTGAGGCCGAGGCTCGCGTAGTCCGCGATGATGTCCTGCCCTTCACTGGGCGCCGGCAGCGCAGGCAGCGTTTCCGCTCGAGGACTGTCGAGGGGCGAACGGCGGACAGCACCCGCGGCCGCCCAGTGCGCCGTGCGGCGATGGCCGGCGATGGAGCGCAACGCCCCGGCGGCGGCGAGCGCGCGCAGGTCCTTGCGGTTGAGCCGCAGTTCGTGCAGCGACATATACGGCTTGCCGGAAGCAATGCGCCTGCCCGCCGCCTCGGCAAGCCCGCTCACCCTGCGCAGCCCGAGGCGGAGGCTGCCGCCCTCCAGCGTGCAGTCCCAGTCGCTCTCGTTCACGTCCGGCGGCAGCACTTCCACGCCGTGGCGGCGCGCATCCTGTACGAGCTGCGCCGGCGCATAGAAGCCCATCGGCTGGCTGTTGAGGAGCGCGGCGCAGAACGCCGCCGGGTGATGGCACTTCAGCCAGGAGGAGACGTAGACGAGGAGCGCGAAGCTCGCGGCATGCGATTCGGGGAAGCCGTACTCGCCGAAGCCGAGGATCTGCCGGTAGACGCCGTCGGCGAACTCGGCGCTGTAGCCGTGGCGCTGCATGCCTTCCTTCAGCTTGCCTTCGAAGTGCTCGAGCCCTCCCCGCTTCTTCCAGGCCGCCATCGAGCGGCGCAGGCGGTCGGCCTCGCCGGGCGTGAAGCCGGCCGCCACCATGGCGAGCTGCATCACCTGCTCCTGGAAGATCGGCACGCCGAGCGTGCGGCCGAGCACCGCCCCCACCGCCTCGCTCGGGTAGGTGGCCGGCTCCTCGCCGCGGCGGCGGCGCAGGTACGGATGGACCATGCCGCCCTGGATCGGCCCCGGCCGCACGATCGCCACCTCGATCACGAGGTCGTAGAAGTCCTTCGGCTTCAGGCGCGGCAGCATGCTCATCTGCGCGCGCGACTCGATCTGGAACACGCCGACCGTGTCGGCCTTCTGGATCATCGCGTAGACCGCCGGGTCCTCCGCCGGCACTTCATGCATGCGCTTGCCCACGAAGGCCAGTGCGCGCCGGATCA
>DATMIG010000517.1:0-7863 GCA_035554335.1 Burkholderiales bacterium | reverse complement strand
GCCCTGCAGCAGGCGATGCGCGAGCTCGACACCGAGGTGCACGGCCAGACGATGGACAAGCTGCAGGCGAGGATCGGCGTGCACTCGGGCCTCGTGCTGATCGCGCAGGAGCTCCTCATCAGCGCCGGCGCCACGCGGCATGGCGTCTTCGGCGAGGTGGTCAATCTCGCTTCGCGATTGGAGTCCGAGGCGGCGCCCGGCCGCATCGCGACGAGCCAGGAGACCGTAGAGCTGGTCGAAGGTCTTTTCGAGGTGCAGTCGCTCGGCCTCAAGTCGATCAAGGGTCTCTCGCGGCAGGTGGAGGTGTACGACGTAGTGCGCGCCCTCCCCGGCACGAAGCGAACCGAATCACGGCTGCGCAAAGGCGCCGGCCGCCTGGTCGGCCGCGAGGCGGCGATGGAGCGGATCACCGCGGTGTGGAATAGCGTCCGGGAACAGTCGGTCTGCCGCACCGTCGCCGTGGTCGGCGATGCCGGCATGGGCAAGACGCGGCTCGTGCTCGAGCTGGCGACGCGAGCGGAGTTTCTCCAGGCGCCCATCTTCCAGGCGCAGTGCCACGAGCTTTTCGCCAGCACGCCGCTCTACCCGCTCGCGCTTTACCTCTGGGGCCGCGTGGGGCTGACGGCCGACGACGACGATGTCGTGCGTCGCCGGAAGATCGCCGGCTATCTCGGCGAGATCCGCGCCGACACGCCGGAGAACCTCGAGGTGGTGGCGAGCCTCCTCGGCATGGCGGCGCCGGCGAGCGGCCAGGCTGCCGCGGCACCGCAGCTGCTTAGGCGAAAGCAGTACGAGTTCGTCGCGGCGATGGTCAAGCAGGCGGCCGCGGCGCGTCCGGTCATCCTCTGGCTCGAGGACGTCCATTGGATAGATCCTTCCTCGGCCGAGCTGCTGGCCGACATCGCCACAGCGTGTGCGAAATTGCCGTTACTCATGCTGCTCACGATGCGACCCTCGCGTAAAGGAACGGCGCTGCCGGAGATCCATGAAACCGTGCGGCTGGAGCAGCTGGATGTCTCGCATTGCTTTGAGCTGGCGCGCTCGGTGCAGGGCGCCGGCGCGCTCGGCGAAGAGGCGCTGTCGAAGGCGGTCGAGGCCGCCGGTGGCGTGCCGCTTTTCATCGAGCAGCTGGTCATCTCCCTCATCGACGAGCGCTCGCGTCGCGGCGCGCCGAACCGGAGCGTGGTCGGCGTCCCGCTGATGCTCGCCGAGCTGATGTCCGAGCGCCTCGACCGGCGCCCGGGTGCGCGGCGCATTGCGCAGGCGGCGGCCTGCATCGGGCGCTCGTTCAAGCTGGAATTCCTCGTCGCGCTGCTCGGCGACGACAGCGCCAAGGTGCTCGCAGGACTGGAAAGCCTGGTAGAGGCCGAGATCCTGCTGCCGCGCCGCTACGGCGCCGAGATCCGCTACGAGTTCTGCCACGCGCTCTTGCAGCGGCTTGCGCACGAATCGATCGTGCAGACCGAGCGCCGTGCCATCCACGGCCGCATCGTCGCGGCGCTGCGGGCGCAGCAGACCGGCGAGCCAGTCCTGCCCGAAGTGCTGGCCTATCACCTCACCGAGGCCGGCGCCTATGCCGACGCTATCGGCGAGTGGCTCGCCGCCGGCGTAACTGCGGCGCGCCGATCGGCGCATGTGGAAGCCGTCGAGCACACGCGCAAGGGTCTCGCCCTGCTCGACCGTGTGCAGGACGCGGCTGCGCGGACCGGGTTCGAGCTGAAGCTGCAGGCCTGCATGATGGGCTCGCTCCTCGCGGCGCTCAGCGCGACTTCGCCCGAGCTCGCCGCCTGCTGCGAGCGCGGACTCAAGCTCTGCGAGCAGGCAAGCACCCCGGCGCTCGTCTTCCCGTTCGCGTTCGGCCAGTTCACCTACGTGAACTGCCGCGGCCGCGGCGAGGAAGCGACCGCGATGGCGCGCGATTTTCTGGCGCGGGCGGAGAAAGGCGGCAAGCCGTCGGAGCGCGTCATCGGCCATCGCATGCTCGGTCAGGCGCTGCTTGCGCAGGGCGACGCGGCCGCCGCGAAACAGGAGCTCGAGCGTTCGCTCGCCCTCTACGTGCGCGAGCGCGACGAGGCGACGACGCACATGTACGGTCAGAACACCGAGGTGCATACGAAGTCGCTGCTCAGTCTTACTCATTGGTGCCTGGGCGACGTGGAGGCGGCGATCGGCACCGGAGTGGATGCGCTGCGCACCGGCGACGCGGTGCACCATCCGCACTCGACCGGCATCCCGATGATCTACGTCGGCGGCTGGGTGTTCGGCCTCGCCGGCGCGATCGAGCAGATGGCAGCCGAGGCGAAGAACCTGCTCGCGCTCGCCGAGCAGCATCGCCTGAACGGCTTTCGCGCTCACGCCGCCGCGTTCCTCGGCTGGGCTCAGTGCTCCGCCGGCAACATGAAGGAAGGCATGCCGCTCATCGCTCGCGCCATCGCCGGCTTCGATTCGGTCGAGTTCCGCCTGGCCGAGGCGGGGCACGTTGCGAACCTCGCCCACGCGCAGTGCCGCACCGGGCAGATCGGCGAAGCGCTCGCCAATGCGGAGCGCGCCATGACGCTCATGCCGCTCGGCAGCCGCTGGCTGGAGCCCGAGCTGCGACGCGTGCAGGCCGTGGTCGCCGCCGCCGCGGCGCCATCGGACCGCCAGCGCGTGGAAGCGCTGTTCCGCGATGCCGTGGCCAGCGCACGCAGGCTGCGCTTCCCGGCCTTCGAACGGAGCTGCCTCGCCAGCCTGAAGGCCTTCCTGGCCCCGGCGGGCCGCGAGGACAGCGAGGTCGAAGGGCGCCTGCGCGAGCTCGCCCCGCTCGCCGACGCCGGCCGGCGCGTCGCCGAGGCAATGCAGGCTCGCAGCCTCTGACCTTCCGCCGGTTTCACGCAGCCTGGAAAGGCTGCCGCGTCTTCGCGCGAGTCATCAGTGGGCTGGCGGAGATCGTGTTCGCCTTTCCCCGCCTCGCGCCTGCCGAGCGCGAGAAGCGCGTCGAGCGGTGGGCGCAGGACCTGCTCGAGCGCTTCGGCGTCACGCTCGAGGTCCGCGGCGCGCCGCCCGTCAGCGGACCGCTCCTCCTCGTCGCCAACCACATCTCGTGGCTCGATATCGTCGTCCTGCACGCCGCGCGTTATTGCCGCTTCGTCTCCAAGGCGAACGTGCGGCATTGGCCGCTCATCGGCACGCTCGCCACGGGGGCCGGCACGCTGTACGTCGAGCGCGAGTCACGCCGCGACGCGATGCGCGTCGTGCACCGGATGGTCGAGGCGCTGCGCCAGGGCGACGTGCTGGCCATCTTCCCGGAAGGCACGACGAGCGATGGCAGCGGCGTGCTGCCCTTCCACGCCAACCTCCTGCAGGCCGCCATTACGGCGGAGGCACCGGTGCAGCCCCTCACGCTGCAGTTTTTCGAGGGCACCGCGCCGAGCCGCGCCGTCGGCTATGTCGGCGACGATTCGCTGATCGGCTCCATCTGGCGCACGCTCTGCACGGACAACCTGCGCGCGGTGGTGATGTTCGGCGAGCCGCAGCACGCTGCCGGCCGCGACCGGCGGGCGTGGGCGCGCGACCTGCGCGATCGCATCATCTTTCACGGCCGTTTCGAGGCCGCCGAGGAATCTTCCACGCCCGGTTCGACACAGCCGCGCTAATCTCCGGCCGCTAACAAAAAAGGGGGATGGCATGAAGTCCGTGCAAGCGGTTGTCCTGTTTTTCACCATCTGCATCGCGGGGTGTTCGAGCACCCCGGTCTCGGAAAGCGACGAGACGCTGTCTCTGGTCTACGGCTATTTCGACATGAAGGACGCGCCGACCAAGGCGCAGTGGGTCGGCCTGAAGCAGTACGGCGGCAAGGACGCGGGCACCTACCGGTTGAGCGTGCAGGACGGGCTCTTTTTCCACGTCGGCATCGAGCCCGGCTCCTACCAGGTCGACAAGTTCGGCGGCAGCAGCTTCTGGCGCGGCGAGTACGTCTACAACTTCGGCGGCAAGGGGCGCAACGCCACGGCCACCCGGCTCCTGAAGCCGGGCGTCTATTTCCTCGGGTCCTACCGCTACGTCAACCACTCGGGCAAGGGTTTCTTCGACCCCGCGCAGTTCGACATGGAGCCGGTCAAGACGCCGACGGAGAAGGAGCTGCTGGAGCGCGTCGTGAAACAGCTCGAATCCGACCGCGAGCTCGCCGGTTACAAGCGCCAGCTCAGGCTCGCGCGCGAGCGGCTGTCGAAGCTATGAGGTGGCTGCTGGCGGCAACGGCGGCGCTCGTCGCCGGCTGCGTGTCCGTGAACGAGGACGTCGGCAAGGCAGGCGACGTGGGCGCCGATGCCGTGCTGCTCGTCGGCAAGATCGAGATCCATCCGCCGATCAAGCCGCAGGAGCAGAAATACCAGGCCGGCTGGGACGTGTTCAATACGAAGCGTCATTTCATCGGCCGCGCGGTGCTGTTCACGTCCGACAAGCCGGACTATCGCGAACGCACCGGCACGGCGCTCAATCCGCCGCTCGAGGAGACCTTTTTCGTCCGGCTGCCGAAGGGCCAGCGCTACGTCGTCAAGGGCTCGGTGACGATGTCGCTCGTCTCGCGCGGCGCCTCGGCCAACTCGGGCTACGACCAGACCGAGCTCCTCTTTCCGGCGCCACTCGAGTTCGACCTCCGCCCGACCGACAAGGCGATCTACGTCGGTACCCTGCGGCTGCACCGCGACGAGTTCCACGAAGTGACGAAAGCCGAGCTCGTCGACCAGTACCCGGACGCGACGGCGGAATTCCGCCAGCGCTTCCCCGGTGGGCCACTGCCGCGCAAGGCGCTGATGCGGCGCCCCAAGCCGAAGGGCTAGCTACTCCTCGAGCGCCTTCTTCAGCTCGCCTGCCGGCACGCGCACGTCCACGCCGGCGCGCTCTTCCTGCAGCGTCATCGCGACGCGGAAATCGCGGTCGATCCAGCCGCGCTCGATGCCGCGCTCGAGCTCCTTGCGCGCCAGCTCGCTGAACTGCATCGGCACGCCGAACTCTTTGGCGAGCTCGAGCGCCAGCACCGCGTCCTTGTGCGCGAGCCGCAGCGAGAACGAAGCCGGGTCGAATTTCCCGGGCAGGTAGTACTCCGCCAGGCGATCGAAGGTGCGCTTGCGTCCGCTCGAGCCCTGGCGGATGGCGCGAAAGAGGGCGAGCGGCTCGACACCCGCCTTCACGCCGAGCGAGAAGATCTCGGCCATGGCGGAGTGGATCGCGAAGCTCGCGATGTTGTGCGTCAGCTTCGCCACCGTGGCGGCGCCGATGGCACCGACGTAGAAAGGCTGGTCGCCGATCGCGCGGATCACCGGCAGGTACTGGTCGTAGCGCGCGCGCTCGCCGCCGACCCAGATGGCGAGCTTGCCGCTTTCCGCGCCCGCGGTGCCGCCGCTCACCGGTGCATCGAGCAGGTGAATGCCCTTCTCCGCCATCTCCTTGTGCAGGCGCCGAACCCGCGCCGGCGAGTTGGTGGACAGGTCGAACCACGTTGCGCCGCGCGCAAGCGCGCCTTTCAGCTCGTTGCCCACCTTGTCGACGTCGTCGGGGCCGGGCACCGACGTGAAAACGAGCTCGCAGCCGGTTGCCGCCTCCGTCACGCTCGGGAAAAGCTTCCAGCCCTCCACCGGCCGCACGTCATAGGCGCGCACTTCGTGACCTGCCTTGCGCACGTTTCCCGCCATGTGCCGGCCCATGGCGCCGAGGCCGATGAAAGCGAGCTTCATACGTTGCGCTCGGCGAACACTTCCTTCGCCACCACGGCGGCGCTGCCGGCATTCGCCCAGCCGGCATAGAAGGCGAGATGCGTGATGACCTCGATGATCTCGTCGCGCTTCACGCCATTATCGAGCGCGCGCCAGAGATGGCCTTTCAGCTGCTCGGGCCGGTGCAGCGCGATGAGCGCCGCCAGCGTGATCAGGCTGCGGTCGCGCTTCGCGAGCCCGGGCCGTTCCCAGACGTCGCCGAACACCACCTTCTCGGTCAGCTCGCCGAGCTTCGGAAAGACGTCCTTGACCTGTCCCATGACCGACGGTGGCGATGCGCGCGAAACCATTGCGTTCTCCCGGGAAAATTTGAGCGCTAGATAGTACTCTGCGCAGGTGCACGCTTCCGAACAGGAATCGACCTACGCCTGGCTTCGCCTGCTCGCCTCGCTCACGCTGAGCTCGCTGGGCGGCGTCGCGATGTACGGCGTGGTGGTCGTCCTGCCGCAGCTCGAGCGGGAATTCGGCGTCGCGCGCGCCGACGCCTCGCTTCCCTACGCGCTCACGATGCTCGGCTTCGGCGCGGGCGGCATCCTGATGGGACGCCTGGCCGACCGCTTCGGCGCCATGGTGCCCGTGATCGTCGGCACGCTGGGCCTCGGCGCCGGCCTGATCCTCGCCGGCAGCGCGTCGACCATCCTGCAGTTCGGCCTCGCGCACGGACTGCTCGCCGGCCTCCTCGGCTGCTCGGCGACGTTCGCGCCGCTCATCGCGGACACGTCGCTCTGGTTCACCCGGCGGCGCGGCATCGCGGTGGCGATCGTGAGCAGCGGCAACTATCTCGCCGGCGCCGCCTGGCCGCCGGTGCTGCAGTACTTCTTCGAGACCGCGGGCTGGCGCGCCACGTACATCGGCGTCGGCATCTTCTGCGTGGCCGTCATGCTGCCGCTCGCCCTGGTGCTGCGCCGGCGCCCGCCGATGCTCGCCTTGGCGCCGAGCGCGGCCCGAGTGCAGCGCTCGGAAACGCCGCTCGGATTGTCCCCGAACGCGCTGATGGGCCTGCTGTGCATCGCCGGCGTGGCCTGCTGCGTGGCCATGTCCATGCCCCAGGTGCACATCGTGGCCTACTGCAGCGATCTCGGTTATGGCGCCGCGCGCGGCGCGGAGATGCTGTCCGTCATGCTCGGCGCCGGCATCGTCAGCCGCCTTGCCTCGGGCTGGATCTGCGACCGGATCGGCGGCCTGCGCACGCTCCTCCTCGGCTCCGCGCTGCAGGGCATCGCGCTGTTCCTCTTCCTGCCGTTCGACGGGCTCGTCTCGCTCTTCGTCGTGTCGGGCCTCTTCGGCCTGTTCCAGGGCGGCATCGTGCCCGCCTACGCGATCATCATCCGCGAGTTCTTCTCGCCGCGCGAAGCCGGCACGCGCGTCTCGATCGTGCTCTTTGCGACGCTCGTCGGCATGGCGTTCGGCGGCTGGGTCTCCGGCGCGATCTTCGACTGGACCGGCTCCTACCGGGCCGCCTTCCTCAACGGCATCGGCTGGAACCTGCTCAACCTGAGCATCGCCTTCTGGCTGCTGCGCCGCTCGATCGGCTACCGCTTCGCCAGCGCCTGACGCTTCCACACCTCCCACGGCCGCTCGATGGTGCCGGCGTTGGAGACGGTGGAGCGCTTGCCCTCCTCGTCGCTCAGGAACTCGATCGGACCTTCGAGCTGCGTGGCCTGGATCTGCAGCCGCGCGTTCATCTCCGTATAGATCGCGCGGAACACGGCTTCCTGCACGCTCGCGCCGATCACCGTCATGCCGTGGCCGCGCATCAGGACGCAGTTGCATTTGCCGAGCGCGCCGGCGAGCGCGGCGCCGAGCGGGCGGTCGCGCACCAGGAGGTCGTTCTCCTCGCGCACCTTGCGCATGTCCCACACCGGCGCGCCGGACCAGAGGAACGAGCCCATGTGGTACACGGGCCGCAGCTTCGTCTTCGTCACGCCGAAGGGGATGACGGAAGGGGAATGGCTGTGCGCGATGGCCATCACGTCGGGGCGCGCGCGATAGATCTCGCCATGGATGTAGCGCTCGATGAAGCCCTTGCGCTTGTCGCCGGTGGCCGCCTCGCTGTCGGCGTTCCACTCGATGAGGTCGGCGGCGCTGACGAGCGCGGGCGCGCGCGAGC
>DATMIG010000516.1:0-15133 GCA_035554335.1 Burkholderiales bacterium | reverse complement strand
GACATGGCGCGCCGCTACCGCATTTTCCCGGTCGCGCTCGACCGGCAGCAGAAAAAGTTCATCGTCGCCCTCGCCGATACCAACAACATCGTCGCGCTCGACCAGCTGCGCGCGCACCTCAAGGGCGACTACGAGATCGAGCTGCGCATCGCCGGCGACTCGGAGATCGAGCGCGCGATCGAGCATTACTACGGCCACGAGTTCTCGATCGACGGCATCCTGAAGGAGATCGAGACCGGCGAGATCGACTATACCTCGGTCGCCGAAGGCGACGAGTATTCGCAGCCCGTGGTCCGACTGATTTCGGCTCTATTGGCGGATGCCGTGGAGCGCGTCGCCTCCGACATCCACTTCGAGCCCGAGCAGAACTTCCTCCGCATCCGCTACCGCATCGACGGCGTGCTGCGCCAGATCCGCAGCCTGCACAAGACCTACTGGCCGGCGATGGCGGTGCGCCTGAAGGTGATGGCGAAGATGAACATCGCCGAGACCCGCGCGCCGCAGGATGGCCGCATCTCGGCGACGATGTCCGGGCGCGTGGTCGACTTCCGCGTCGCCAGCCTGCCGACCACGCACGGCGAGAACCTGGTGCTGCGCATTCTCGACCGGCAGAAGGGCATCGTGCCGCTCGACAAGCTCGGGCTGGAGGAGCAGCAGCTCGAGCTCTTGAAGCGCATGATCGCGCGGCCCGAGGGCATCATTCTCGTCACGGGGCCCACCGGCAGCGGCAAGACGACCACCCTTTACTCGATCCTCAACCACATCAATTCCGATGGCGTCAACGTCATGACCCTCGAGGATCCGGTCGAGTATCCGATGACGTTGATCCGCCAGACATCGGTGTCCGAGACGGCCAAGCTCGATTTCGCGAATGGTATTCGCGCCATGATGCGACAGGACCCCGACGTCATCCTGGTGGGCGAGATCCGCGATCAGGAAACCGCCGAGATGGCCTTCCGCGCGGCGATGACCGGCCACCAGGTTTACTCCACGCTGCATACCAACTCGGCGGCCGGCGCCTTTCCGCGCCTGCTCGACATCGGCATCGTGCCGGACATCCTCGCCGGCAACATCATCGGCATCCTTGGCCAGCGCCTGGTGCGGCGGCTTTGCCGCACCTGCCGCCAGGCATACGAGCCGGACCTGCGCGAGCGCAAGCTGCTGGGCCTCGGGCCGACGGAGGACGGGCTCGCGTATCGATCGGTGGGCTGCGAGCAGTGTGACTACCAGGGCTACAAGGGCCGCCAGTCGATCCTCGAGCTGCTCAAGATCGACCCGGCGATCGACGAGCTGGTCGCCCGGCGCGCGACCGCGCGCGAAATCGTGACGGCGGCGCGCGCCGCGGGCTTCCGCACGCTCGCCGACGACGGCGTGCGCCTCGTGCGCGGCGGCGTGACGAGCCTCGACGAAGTGATGCGGGTGGTCGATCTCACCGACCGCCTGGCGTAGTGGCCCTCTACACGTACAAGGCGATCGACGCTCGCGGCAAGAGCGTCATCGGCCGCGTCGAGGCGGTGAATCTCTTCGACCTCGAGCAGCGCCTCTCGCGCATGGAGCTCGACCTCGTCTCCGGCGCGCCGTCGCGGCAGACCTCGCGCCTGCTCGGCGGCCGCATCAAGCGCCAGGATCTCATCAACTTCTGCTTCCACCTCGAGCAGCTGGCGAGCGCCGGCGTGCCGGTGATGGAAGGCCTGAGCGACCTGCGCGACAGCGTGGAGAGCGCCCGCTTCCGCGAAGTGGTATCGGGGCTGATCGAGTCGATCGACGGCGGCAAGAGCCTTTCCCAGGCGCTCGGCGAGTTCCCCGAGGTGTTCAGCAAGGTGTTCGTGAGCCTGGTGCGCACCGGCGAGCGCACGGGAAAGCTGGCCGACGTGCTGAAGAGCCTGACCGAGTCGCTGAAGTGGGAGGACGAGCTCGCCGCGCAGACGAAGAAGCTGATGATGTACCCCGCGTTCGTCGGCTCGATCGTGCTGCTCGTCACGTTCTTCCTGATGGTTTACCTCGTGCCGCAGATGATGGGCTTCATCCGCAACATGGGGCAGGCGATCCCGCTCCACACGCAGGCCCTCGTCATGGTGTCGGACTTCTTCGTGAATTTCTGGTACCTGGTGATCGCCGCGCCGTTCGTCGCGGTCTTCGGCCTGCGCTTTGCCATGAAGACGTATCCGGCGGTCGAGTATGCGGTGGACCGGTACAAGATCAGCGCGCCGATTCTGGGGCCGATCCTGCGCAAGATCGTGCTGTCGCGCTTCGCCTCGAGCTTCGCGCTCATGTATTCATCCGGCATCACGGTGCTGGAGGCCATCCGCGGCTGCGAGGAGATCGTCGGCAACCGCGTGCTCGAGCGCGCGCTGCGCACCGCCGGCCAGCAGATCGCGGAAGGCAAGAACCTCACGGCGGCATTCCAGGATCTGGATCTTTTCCCGCCGCTCGTCATCCGCATGCTGCGCATCGGCGAGAACACCGGCGCGCTCGACACGGCGCTGCTCAACGTGAGCTACTTCTACAACCGCGAGGTGCGCGAGTCGATCGCCAAGGTGCAGGCGATGATCGAGCCCGCGCTCACCGTGGTGCTCGGCCTGATCCTCGGCTGGGTCATGCTTTCGGTGCTCGGCCCGGTCTACGACGCCATCTCGAAGATGAAGTTCTGAGCCATGGCGGCGCGGCGCATCCTGTATTTCACCGCGAGCGAGCACTTCCTCTACCGGAGCACCTTCGGCGGACTGGAGCTCGAGGCCCGCTTTGCGCCGAACGAGCAGGGACTCGCCGAGTTCCAGGCCACGCTCGGCGACAAGGCGGGCGCGCTCTTCGCGGTGCTCGCCGACCTCGCTGGCGAGGACTTCCACGAGGAGCAGATCCCGCTGCTGCGCGGCGGCGATCGCGAAGCCGTGGTCGCGCGGCGCCTCGCGCAGCGCTATCGCGATAGCCGCCTCGCGGCCGCCCTCTCGCTCGGGCCGGTGACGGCGGGCGAGCGGCGCAACGAGCGCGTGCTGCTCGCCTCGTTCACCAATACGCAGCAGCTCGCACCGTGGCTGGATGCGCTCGAGGCGGCGGGCACCCGCCTCTCCGGCGTCTACTCCGTGCCGCTTCTCGCCCCGGCGCTCGCGGCGTCCGTCGGCGCCCGCGAGCCGCGCCTGTTCATCGTCACCGCGCATCGCGCCGGGCTGCGGCAATGCTATGTGGAGAACGGCCGCATCCGGTTCGGTCGCCTGGAGCCGACGGTCGATACCGCGCCTGGGGCGCTGGCCGAGTTCGTGCGCACGGAGAGCCATCGCCTCCACCAGTACCTCGTCACGCTGCGTGCGCTGCCCCGCGACGGCGGGCCGGTGAAGGTGCTGGTGGTCGCGCCGCCGGGGGAGCGCGCCGCATTCGAATCGAAGCTCACGTCGGACGCGGGGCTCTTCTTCCGCACCATCGATTACGCCGAAGCGGCGCGTGCGGTCCGGCTGAAACAGACGCCGCCCGACGCGCAGTCCGAAGCGCTCTTCGTGCAGCTCGCCGCGCGCAAGCCGCCCCGCGAGCAGTTCGCCGGCCGGGACGACCGGCGCCGCTACCTCGTGTGGCAGCTGCAGCGCGGCGTTGTCGCCGCGGGCGCCGCGGGCTTTCTCGCCTGCGCGCTTTTCAGCGGCAGCCGCTGGGTGGACGTGTTCAACACGCGCAGCGAGGCCGCCCAGCAGGCCGCGAGTGCGCAGAACGCCGCCCAGCAGTACGAGCGCATCACGGCCACCTTCCCGGTGACCGACACGACCACCGAGAATCTCAAGGTGACGGTGGTCGAATTCCGGCGCATCGCCGAGCGCAGCGCGAGCCCGGACCGCGCGTTCCGCCACGTCTCGGCGGTCCTCGACCGCTATCCGCAGTTCGAGCTCGACACGCTGCGCTGGAACGTCGGCAAGGCCGGCGAGGCGCGCGACGCCGCCAGCACACCCGCGGCACCGGCCGCTGGCGTCGCGCCGAACGCCAAGGCCGATGAGCGCCCCGACCTCTACCAGTTCACCGAGGTGTCGGGCCGGGTCAACGCCACGCAGCGCAACGACTACCGCGCCATCACCGCGCAGGTCCAGAACTTCGCCAGTGCGCTCGTCACCGAGGGCTACGAGCTCGTGCGCACGCAGCTGCCATTCGACGTGACCTCCGAAGGTACGCTCTCCGGCGACATGGGCACGGCGGAAACGAACGAGGCGCCGCGCTTCACCATCACCATCGGCAAGAGGCTGCGGTGACGCTCACGCGCGAGGACCTGCGCCGCCTCGCCGGCCCGGTTGCCGCCGCGCTGGCGCTGGTCGTGCTCGGCGCCACGCTCATCTGGAGCTCGGGCGGCGCGCTGCGCGCCGCGCAGAGCCAGCTCGCCGCGGCGCAGGGCGAGCGCCGGCAGAACCACGAGCGCCTGGCGCGCATCTCGGAGGAGGAGCGCGAGGTAAAGGAAAAGATCGACCTCTACCAGCGCCTGAAGCAGCTGAACATCCTGGGCGAGGAACGACGCCTCGAGTGGGCCGATGCCATTGCGCGCATCCGCA
Source organism: Burkholderiales bacterium (assembly GCA_035554335.1). GTDB lineage: Bacteria > Pseudomonadota > Gammaproteobacteria > Burkholderiales > SG8-39 > SCGC-AG-212-J23. The sequence continues at coordinate 10,616 of DATMIG010000516.1, read as the reverse complement.
AGGAGCGCGAGCTCCTCGACCTGCGCTACGTGGTCGAGCGCCAGCGGCTGCTCGCCTCCCTCCCCGGCAAGCCCGCCAACGTCGAGTTCTACGCGAGCACGATGAAGGTCGAACTCGCCCTTTTGCACGAGGAAGACCTCCTGCGCTTCCTCGGCGACCTGCGCCAGTCCGGCAACGCGTTCTACTCGATCCGCCGCTGTGCGCTGTCGCGCACCGGGCAGGGCGGCACCGGCGCCGTCATCGCGCCGCGCCTGCGCGGAGAGTGCGAGATCGACCTCATCACCATTCTCGACCGGGCGGCGAAGAAATGACCCGCCTCCTCGTCGCCGTGCTCCTCGGCCTTGCGCCGGCCCTCGCCGCGGCGCAGGAGCTCGGCCGCCTCTTCTTCACGCCGCAGCAACGCAGCGCCCTCGACGAGCGCCGGCGCGCGCGCGTACCGGACAAGCCGACGGCGGCGGTGGTCGCGGCGCCGGTCACGCGCGTCGACGGCTACGTGAAGCGCTCGGGCGGCCCTTCCACCGTCTGGATCAACGGGGATCCGCTGAGCGAGAGCGCGCCGGAGGCGCCGCGCATCGACACCAGCCGCACACCCTCGGGCTCGGTCTCCATCACCGTCGGCGAGAGCGGCGCCCGCATGCGGCTCAAGCCGGGCGAGGCGCTCGACCGCGGCACGGGCGAAGTACGCGACGTGATCGGCGACGGCGATATTCGCGTTCAACCGAGCCGTTGAAAGGTCGGAAAACGTCAATGGCGTGCTTTACGCCCGCGGCAGTCCGCAGGCCTTCTGGCCCAATAGCGTCCTGAATGACAAGGAGAAAGACCGACAGTCGTCAGAGCCAGGCCGGCGCCGTCATGCTCATCATGGTGGCGATCCTCGCCCTCGGCGCGGTTTCGCTCGTGCTCGCGGCGTTCAATTCGTCCACGCGCAACGAGGTCACGGACGTGCGCAACCGGAACGCCATCGTGCTGGCCCAGGCGAAAGCGGCTCTGCTCGGCTATGTCGCCAAGGAGGCGGTCAAGCTGTCGGAGAACATTCCGGGGCGCTTGCCGTGCCCCGAGTCCACGGCGACTGCGGGCACGGCGTCCGAGGGCACTCAGGCCGCTGACTGTGCGCCCACGGAATCCAGCAAGAAGTCCGTCGGTCGCCTGCCGTGGCTCACGCTTGGCATCGACAAGCTGGTCGACGCCGAGTCCGAGCCGCTCTGGTATGCGATCTCGCCGAACTGGGTGCTCCTCGCCGCTCCCCCGCAGCCCGTGATCAACGTCGGCAGCACGGGGCAGCTCGTGTTCGACGGCGTTACGGATGTCGTCGCCGTGATCTTCGCCCCCGGCAGAGCCATCTCCACGACGCCGACTGCCGCCCAGATTGCCGCCGGCTGCACTGCGCGTAGCCAGGTCCGCGGCGATCGCACGCACGTGGCGGGCGGTGGCGATCCCGATCTTCGGGACTATCTCGAGTGCCAGAATGGTTCGTCGCCGATCGATACGACTTTCGGCGTGGCGGTTACCGGCAACGAAAGCAACCTGGCAATCAACGACCAGGCGGTGTACATCACCTCGCGTGAACTGCTGGCCGCCATCCAGGGGCCGCTGGCGGAACGCATGCAACGCACGGTCGCGCCGCTGCTCAGTGAGTACAGCACGTCCTGGCCCGGATTCAATTTTCTTCCCTACGCCCATGCATTCGAACCGCCGGAGAAAGGTACTGCCGCCTCGGCCCATTGCGGCGTGAGCGCGGGCGCGCAGACGCGCGAAGGTTTGCTGCCCATCGCGCCCAACAGTGGCGCGTGCGCCTCGACTTGGACGACCTTCGCCGTATCGAGCTCCGCGACCCTGGTCGGCTGTGTGACCGTCGCATCGACCAACGTGCAGTGCACGTTCCGCTATTACACGATGAACTTCCTGGGCAAGCTCCTGTTCGGCTCCTCGTCATACGCCGACGTGACGGTCCAGGCCACCGCGCCGCACGCCAGCGCGAGCTTCCGCAAGCCGCTCGCCACGTCCGACGTCATCGTCCCGGCCAACGTGACGGCCAGGTCGACCGCGCTTACTCCTCAGACGGACGGTGACGCTCGCCTGTCGTTGGTCGTCCGGGTGACGGACTCGGACGCGTGCGACGACACACTGCTCGGCGTCGTCTGCTCGCTCCTGTCCCCCCTTGGATTGACCGGCAGCTCGCCCACCAAAACGATCGAGTTCCCCCAGCTCGGCGTGCCGACGGTCCAAGGCACGCAGCTATCAGCCGCCGTGCTGGCGTCCAAAGCACCGCCCTACAGTTTGCTCGCCCCAACTTCCGGGGAGCCGCATTACTGGTTCATGCAAAACGAGTGGTACCGCTACACGTACTACGCGGTATCGCAACTCGCGTCGCGCGATGCGACCGGGGCGAATCTCACCATCAATGGCTTCCCGGCCGCGAACGGCGCCGCGAACGACAAGCGGTTCGTCCTCGCGCTCATGGGACCGGCCGTGCTGGGCCAGACGCGTGGCGTCGCGGCCACCGTCGGCAATTATGTCGAAGGCGCCAATGCGGCCACCACGGCGTCGCCGCGCGTTTTCGCCTGGCAGGTTTACGCGTCGCCGGGCAACGATCGGCTCGCGACCTGCCCGTTCACCGACGGAGCAACGCCGTGCAACTAGCTCCATTGCTTCACCGCCGCGGCTTCACGCTGGTCGAGCTGGCCGTCGTCCTCACCATCATTGCGCTGCTCCTCAGCACCCTGATGTACACGCTCTCCGCGCAGACCGACCAGCGGGCGCGCGAACAGACGCAACGCACGCTCGAGCAGGCGCGCGAGGCCGTGCTCGGCTTCGCCATCGCCAACGGCCGCCTGCCCTGCCCGGCATCGGCCGCTTCCAACGGCGTCGAATCACCGGCCGGCGGTGCCGCCGATTGCACCAACTACAACGACGGCTTCCTGCCTGCGGTCACGCTCGGCTTCCAGCCGACCGACTCGAGCGGCTTCGCGCTCGATGCGTGGAACAACCGCATCCGCTATGCCGTCAGCCGCACGATCGCGAGCTGCTCCGGCACCTCGGCGGTGCCGCACTTCACCAATAAGACGAACCTCAAGCAGAACGGCATGTCGTGCCAGCCCGCAAACACCGAGCTGCTGGTCTGCAAGTCGAGCCAGTCGACGCCGGCGCCGGTGGCGGGCAACTGCGGCGGCGCCAGCGACAACGCGGTCACCAATGTCGGCACCGTCGTCGCGGTGATTTTTTCTCCAGGCAAGAACTACATCAGCGCACAGACCGCCGCCGCCGCGAATGGCGCCGCCCGATTCGACGAGGCGGCCAATCTGGATGGGAACACCGTGTACATCAATCACGTCCTCGCGCCGTCGGGCGCGACCGGCGGCGAGTTCGACGACATGATGGTCTGGATCCCCGTCGGCCTGTTCTACGGACGCCTGACGAGCGCCGGCGTGCTGCCCTGAGGCCCCGCCCGTTATCCGTACGGATCGATAAGCACTCGGCGACGGCCGGATAAGTACCGCCGCGGCTCGCGGCGTAGCCTGTCCATTCCCGGGGAGGGGAGATGCGACAGGCCGGCGCCGCGTTGCTCGTGATGATGGCGATCCTCGCCATCGGCATGACTTCGTTCATGGTCGCCGCGCTGAACCAGGCTTCGATGAACGAAAGCGCCGCCGCGCAACACCGCGACGCAGCGGTGCTGGCCGAGGCGAAGAGCGCCCTGATCGGCTACGTAGTGAGAGAGGTGCTCGATCTCTCGCAGAACATCCCGGGGCGATTGCCGTGCCCGGAATCGCCGAGCGACGCGGGGACCGCGAACGAGGGGCGCGCCGGTAGCGCGTGCAGCCCCGGCTTCCCGACCAACAAGACCATCGGGCGCCTGCCCTGGCGCACCTTGGGCGCGAGCAAGCTGGTCGACTCGGCCGGCGAAGCACTGTGGTACGTCGTCTCGCCGAACTGGGTACTCAGCACGCCCAATCCGCCGCCGGTGATCAACGCCGGTAGCGTCGGCCAGCTGAGTGTGGACGGCATAGGCGACGTCGTCGCGATCATCATCGCGCCGGGCCGCCCGCTGGTGCTCAATCCAACCGCCGCGCAGATCGCCCAGGGCTGCGAGGGCCGCGCGCAGGCGCGCGGGGACCGCAGCCACAATCCGGCCGGCGGCAATCCGGACTATCGGAACTACGTGGAATGCCAGAACGCCTCCAGTCCGATCGACGGCGTATTCGGCGGCGTCGTGGCCGAGAACGCCACCCACCCGGTGATCAATGACCACCTCGTGACGGTCACCGCCCGCGAGCTCCTCAATGTCATGCAAGGCCCGCTCGCCGAGAGGATGCAGCGCACGGTAGTACCGCTGCTCCGCGAGTACAGCGGCCTGTGGCCCGACGGCGCCTTCCTGCCTTATGCGGCCCCCTTCGTGCCCCCGGAGAGCGGCCTCGCACCCTCGGCGCATTGCGGACCGCCGGCGCCGGCAGCGCAGGTGCAGGAGGGATTGCTGCCGGTCGCCGCGAGCTTCGGCAACTGCGCATCGGACTGGAGTGACTTCAGCATCACCGGGTCGGTCACGTCCCTCGGTTGCGCCTCGCTCGCGCCGGCCTCGACGGACGTGCGCTGCTCGTTTGCTTATTACCGATTGAATGCGCTCGGCCAGGCCCTTTTCGGCGCCGGCGTCGCGCGCATGGATGTCACCATCCAGGCCACCGCGCCGCGCGCCGCCGCCAGCTTCCGGCGGCCCTTAGCGGCCTCCGACATCGTGGTCCCCGCCGGGGTCACCGTGCAATCGGCGACGCTCAGGCCGCAAACGGACGGCGATGCGCGCTTCACGCTCGTGGCGACGGTCGCCGGAAGCAACCTTTGCGACGACTCCGTGCTGGGCATCGCGTGCTCGATCATCGGCAGCTGGCTCACCACCAGCCAGACGGTGCAGATCGACTTTCCGCAGCTCGCCCTGCCGATGCTGCAGGGAACGAAGCTCGCCCCGGCCGTACGCTCGCTTCGCGCCCCGCCCTACAACCTGCTCAGTCCGGTGGCCGGAGAGCCGCACTACTGGTTCATGGAAAACGAGTGGTATCGCCACACGTATTACGCCGTATCGCCGACGTCCTCCGCCGCCGGTGCCGGCGGCCATCTGACAGTCAACGGCTTTCCCCCGGCCAACGGCAATGCGAACGACAAGCGCTTCGTCCTCGCGTCCATGGGACCGCCGCTTGCCGGCCAGGTGCGCGGCGCTGCGGCGGCGCTGGCCAATTACATCGAGGGCGATAACGCCGCCGCGTCAGCCTCGCCGCGCGTTTTCGCCTATCAGGTCTATGCCGCGTCGGGCAACGACCGCATTGCCACATGCCCCTTCAACGATGGCACGGCGAGCTCATGCGACTGAAGCGACAGACGGCGTTCACCTTGGTCGAGCTCGCGGTGGTGTTGATGGTCGTGGGACTGCTTTTGAGCAGCCTCACGTATACCCTTACCGCCCAGACCGAGCAGCGCACGCGCGAACAGACCCAGCGCACGCTCGAGCAGGCACGCGAAGCGCTCATCGGCTTTGCCATCACCAATGGCCGTCTGCCGTGCCCCGCCTCGGCTGCGTCCAACGGCCTTGAAGCGCCGACTGGCGGCGGCGACTGTTCGAACTACAACGATGGTTTTCTGCCCGCCGTGACGCTGGGCTTTCATCCGACCGACGCAGCGGGCTACGCCCTGGACGGCTGGAACAACCGCGTGCGTTATGCCGTTGCACGCAATATCACGGGCTGCACCGGCACGAGCGCGGTACCGCATTTCACCGCCAAGGCCGCGCTCAAGCAGAACGGGATGTCCTGCCTGCCGAGCGCGACGGAGCTTCTCGTGTGCAAGTCGAGCGCTTCGACGCCGGCGCCGGCGCCCGGCAGCTGCGGTGCCGCCGACAATTCGGTGACGAACGTCGGCGCCGTCGTCGCCATCGTGTTCTCGCCCGGAAAGAACTTCAGCGTCGCGCAGACCGCCGCCGCCGCCCTCTCGTCCGGCAGAACCGATGAGGCGGCGAACCTGGACGGCAACACGGTCTATATCAGCCATCCGCCGGCGCCGGGCGGCGCGAGCGGCGGCGAGTTCGACGACCAGGTGCTTTGGATACCGGTCGGGCTGCTGTACGGCCGCCTCGCGGCCGCAGGCGTGCTTCCCTAGACCGCCGGACCGGAAAGCACGAAGCAGACCTCGCCGTCGCGGTTCTCCTCGAGGGCGAGCCGGTAGCCGCTCGCCGAAGCCTGCCGCGCCGCCTGATACAGCCCGATGCCGAGCCCGCCGCTCGACGAAACCGGCGCGCGAAGCAACCCCGCGGCGAGGTCTTCCGGCACCGCCGCGCCGGTGTCGCGCACGCGCAGCGCGAGCTCCCCGCTACCGTCGAGCGACGCCCGCACGCGTAGCGACGGCTGCTCGGCTCGCTTGGCGAGCGCATTGCGGATCAGGTTGTCCGCCACGCTGTCGAAGAGCGTGCGAGGCAGGTGCGCATTCCCGCCGACGGCGGCCGGCAGGAATTCGACGCCCTCGTTCTGGTACTGGCGCGCGATGCCGTCCCACCACGCCGCCGCGGCGACGTAGCTCTCGCCCTCCGGCTGCGGGCGCTGCAGCCGCTCGAGCGTCTGGGACAGGCGCTGCGCGACGACGGGCAGCTGCCGGCGCACCAGCGCATTGAGACGCGCCGCGTCGCGCGCGTCGGAATCGGTGGCGACGGAGACCAGCACGTTCAGCGACTGCAGCAGGTTCTTGATGTCGTGCGTGGTCCGTGCGCCGGTCTCGTGCACCGCCTGCAGATAGCTCGCCTCGCGCAGCTTCTCCTCGCGCAGCTTCGCGACGTAGAACTCGCCGAGCAGCCGGCCGAGGAGCTCGATGTGCCACTGCAACGCCGGCGTCAGCCGGTAGCGCGAGAACATGCGCAGCTCGAGCTCGGCATTGGCGAACTCGACCACCTGCGGCGTGCGGCTGCCGAGCTCGCCGCGCGCTTCGCCGGCGCGCCAGGCCACGCCCGACACGGCCGGCAACCGGCTCAGCGAGGCGAGCGCCTGCTCCAGGAACCGCCCGGGATGGGACTCGGCGCGCAGCAGGTCCGCCAGCACCTGGAGCCAGCGCTCGACCGGCAGGCCGATCGAAAAGAGGTAGCGCGCGAAGAAAATCCCGACCCCGCCGCCGGAGCGCGGATTCCAGGCGAGGCCGACGAGGAATACCGCCGCGGCGGTGAAGAACACCGTGTAGGTCAGCGACTCGAGGTAGCCCGAGCGCGTGACCGTCATGAACGTGAAGCTGCCCAAAATCACCACGACGAGCAGCAGCATCAGGAAAACGCTGTAAAAAAAGTCGATCACTTCCGGCGCGTCGCCGGCTTCGCGCTCCGTCGGGAAGAGCGCGATCACGACGAAGAGCAACGGCAGCACGTATTCCGCCGCGCGGCGCGTGTCGGCGTTGATCTCGCGCCGCGGCGCGACCTCCGGCAGGATCACGATGGCGAGGAGGGCGAGCAGGTAACCGAGCATCACGAGGTAGCAGCGGCGCTGCCATTTCGCGTCGTGCTGGTAGACCTTGCCGCCGACCAGGCCGGCGATCACCACGACCCAGAAGGCGAGCAGCCACCAGTCGAGGCGCACCATCACCGTCGCCGCGACGATGGCGAGGATCCCCGCCTGCATCGGCGATACCCGCTGCTCGGCGCGCAGGAACGGCTGCCAGAGGAGCAGCAGGCCGAGGTGGGCGAGGAGGAGCGCCCGCGCCCACGGGTCGGTGACGCCGCGGAACGCCGCCACGTGGAGAAGCAGCAGCATGGCCACGGTCACCAGCCGCCAATGGCGCTGGCTGAAGGCCCACGTCGCGTTCGCAAGAGTGGCGTGTTGCATGGCGTGCGCGAGTAGTCTACAAACGAACGGATGAGCACCGCCATTCTTGCCCGCCTCGCGTTTCTCGAAGCGCGACGCAGCGGGCTCGTCTGGCTCGCCGCCGCCGCCATCATCGGCGCCGTTGCGCTCGGCGCTTTCCTCGCGCAGGTTGCCATCACCGAAGGGCGTCTGCTGCAGGCCGCCGTGGTCGCCGCGCTGCTTCGCCTGAGCGCCGTGTTCCTCATCGCCGCGCAGGTGATCGCGTCGGTGCGCCGCGAGATCGACGACCGGCGTCTGGAGCTCACGCTGGCGCTGCCGATTACGCGCTCGAGCCAGTACCTCGGCCGCCTCGCCGGCTTCGCGCTCTGCGGCTTCGTGCTCGCCTGCCTTTTCGCCGCGCCGCTCCTGCTATGGGCCTCGCCGACCACGGTCGCCGCATGGGCCGTTTCGCTGGCATTCGAATTGGTGCTGGTTGCCGCCGCCGCGCTCTTTTTCGCGATGAGCCTGGCGAGCCCGGTGTCCGCGCTCTTCGCCATCGCGGGCCTCTACCTGCTCGGCCGCGCGATGACGGCGATGCAGGCGATTGCCGGTGGCCCGCTCGCCGAGGATTCGCTCGTGCAGCATCTGGCGCGCTATGCCATCGACGGCCTCGCGCTCGTCCTGCCCGCGCTAGACCGCGTGACGCGCACCGAGTGGCTGCTCTACGGCTTGCCCGACCTGCCCACCTACGCGGCCGCGCTCGCCACGCTCGCGCTGTACGCCGCGCTTCTCGCCGCCGCCGGCGTCTTCGACTTCCACCGCCGCGGCGCATGAGAGCCGACGAGCGGCCTCTCGCCGACGTACCGGCGATCGTCTGGACCGCGCTCGCCATCGCCCTCGCCGCGCAGGTGATGTGGCGCAGCGCCTCGCCGCCGCCGGCACTGGCCGCCGCGGACTTGCCGCCGGCGCCGAGCGCCGCGTCGCTCAGGCTGGCCGCGCTCGGTGAGCCGGAAGCACTCGCGCGGCTCAGCATGCTGTACCTGCAGGCCTACGATTACGGCGGCACCAACGCGAGCCCGTACTCGCGCCTGGACTACGGGCGCCTGGTCGCCTGGCTCGATGCCATCCTCGCGCTCGATCCCCGCAGCGACTATCCGCTCTTCGCCGCGTCGCGCGTCTACGCCGAGAGCCCGGATCCGGCGCGTACGCGCCTCGCCCTGGAGTTCGTTTACCGCCAGTTCCTGGCCGATCCCGACCGCCGCTGGGCATCGCTTGCGCATGCCGCGCTGATCGCCAAGCACCGGCTGAAGGACCTCCCGCTCGCGCGGCGTTATGCCGCCGCGATCGACCGCTATACGCGCTCGCCCGACGTGCCGCTCTGGGCGCGGCAGATGGAGGCATTCATCCTCGAGGACATGAACGAACTCGAGGCCGCGCGCATCATCCTGGGTGGCATGCTCGCGAGCGGCGCCATCAAGGACCCCCAGGAAGCGCAGTTTCTCGCCCGGCGACTGAAGGAGCTCGAAGAGCGCTCCCGGGCGCGTTGATGTCGAATTGGTGACATAGTTGTCGCCGTTCCGACGACGACCGCGCCCCAACCATGGCTAAGTCATTGTTTCGCCGGACACCCGTGCCTGGCATGCCGATTGCTGAAGAACGGCAGCTGTTTACAGGGAGAACCAACATGCTTTCCAGAAGCAAGGGCTTCACGCTGGTCGAGATCGCCATCGTGCTGGTCATCATCGGGCTGCTGCTCGGCGGCATCCTCAAAGGCCAGGAAATGATTACCCAGGCCAAGATCAAGAACTCCATCGCCGACTTCTCCGGCATTTCTGCCGCCTATTACGGTTATCAGGATCGCTACCGCGCCATTCCGGGCGACGACCCGAACGCTGCCACGCGCTGGACGACCCCCGCGGCAGCGACCTCCGGCACCGGTAACGGCATCGTGGCCGGCACGTACAACAACGGCGGCGCGGTTTGCACCGCCGCCGTCGAGGCGTGCAGCTGGTGGGATCACCTGCGGCGCGCAGGCTTCGTCGCCGGCAATGGCGTGCTGCAGCCGACAAATGCCTTCGCCGGCCAGATCGGCGTGCAGACGGGCGACGGCGCAGCCACCCCGGCAGCGGTGATGGGCGGGTTCTCGGGCCTCGTCGTTTGCTCGGCGAACATCCCGGACAAGGTTGCCATCGCGATGGACACCCAGATGGATGATGGCCGCATCGCTACGGGCACCGTCCGCGGCCAGCTTCAGACCACGCCGAACCCGACCATCGCGGCCGCGGCAGCAGGCACGGAATACGCGGAAACCGGCACCAACACCTACGCGGTCTGCCGCTCGCTGTAAGCGTCCCTTGCGCTGAAAAAAGCCGGCCCCGCGCCGGCTTTTTTTTCGCCTAGCCGCGGACGAGCTTCTCTTCCGCGGCGGCGAGCCGCTCCGGCGGGCCCGCCAGCACCACGATATCGCCGAGCTGCAGCGCGCCTGCTTCCGACGGCGCGAGCCTGAGCCGCGCGCTGGGCCGCCGCACCACGCGCACCGGCACACCGAGATGGAGATCGGCGAGGGCGCGTCCGATGCCGTGCGCACCCTCCTCCAGCGTGACGGCGTGCAAGCGGGTGACTTCCTCGCCCGCGTCGGCGCTGCCGGTGAAAAGGCCGCGCAGCAGGCTGTATTGCTCGTCGCGCACCTGGCTCACGCGCCGCATGACGCGGCTGAATGGCACGCCGACGACCACCAGCGTGTGTGAGGCGAGCATCACGCCCGATTCGAACGCTTCCGGCACCACCTCGGTGGCCCCCGCTTCGGTCAGCCGCGCGATG
>DATMIG010000515.1:0-8897 GCA_035554335.1 Burkholderiales bacterium | reverse complement strand
CTTCGGCGCGTCGGCGAACATCAGCAGCGGCTTGCCATCGTTGGCGATCGTCGACTCGTCGACGACGACGCGCGCGAGGTTCGCGAGCGACGGCAGGTCGTACATGACGTCGAGCAGCACCTGCTCGAGGATCGAGCGCAGGCCGCGCGCACCGGTCTTGCGCGCGAGCGCCTTCTTCGCCACGGCGTTGAGCGCGCCGGAGCGGATCTCCAGCTCCACGCCCTCCATGTGGAAAAGACGCTGGTACTGCTTGACGAGCGCGTTCTTCGGCTCGGTGAGGATCTGGATCAGCGCGTGCTCGTCGAGCTCTTCGAGCGCCGCGACCACCGGCAGGCGTCCCACGAACTCGGGAATAAGCCCGTACTTGATGAGGTCTTCCGGCTCCACGGCCTTCAGCAGGTCGTAGGTCGCCTTCGAGTTCTTCGGGCTGCGCACTTCCGCGCCGAAGCCAATGCCCGTCTTTTCCGTACGGTTGCGCACGATCTTCTCGAGACCGTCGAACGCGCCGCCGCAGATGAAAAGGATGTTCGTGGTGTCGACCTGGACGAAATCCTGGTTTGGATGCTTGCGCCCGCCCTGGGGCGGGACCGAAGCGATCGTGCCCTCGACCAGCTTCAGCAGCGCCTGCTGCACGCCCTCGCCTGACACGTCGCGGGTGATGGACGGGTTGTCCGACTTGCGCGAGATCTTGTCGATCTCGTCGATGTAGACGATGCCGCGCTTCGCCTTGTCGACGTCGTAGTCGCAGTTCTGCAGCAGCTTCTGGATGATGTTCTCGACGTCCTCGCCGACGTAGCCCGCCTCCGTGAGCGTCGTAGCGTCGGCGATCACGAACGGGACATTCAGCAATCTGGCAAGAGTCTGCGCGAGCAGCGTCTTGCCGGACCCGGTGGGCCCGATCAGCAGGATGTTGGACTTGGCGAGCTCCACCTCGTCGTTCTTGGAGAGGTGCTTGAGCCGCTTGTAGTGGTTGTAGACCGCGACCGACAGGATCTTCTTCGCCTGGTCTTGGCCGATGACGTATGAATCGAGGATGTTCCTGATTTCGCGCGGGGTAGGCAGGTCCGACTTCGCGCCCTTGCCGCCCTTATCGGAGGCGGTTTCCTCGCGGATGATGTCGTTGCAGAGCTCGATGCACTCGTCGCAGATGAACACCGACGGGCCGGCAATCAGCTTCCGTACTTCGTGCTGGCTCTTTCCGCAGAAGGAGCAGTAGAGAAGCTTTTCGCCTGAAGAGCTCTTTTCCGACATGGTGTTACACGTTCTCCCTGGACACCAGCACCTTGTCCACGATGCCGTACTTTACCGCGTCTTCGCCACTCATGAAAAAGTCGCGCTCGGTATCGCGGGCGATGGTCTCGACCGATTTACCCGTGTGCTTTGCAAGGATTTCATTGAGCCGCGCGCGCAGGTACAGGATTTCCTTGGCGTGGATCTCGATGTCGGTCGCCTGGCCCTGAAAGCCGCCCATCGGCTGGTGAATCATGACACGCGAGTTGGGCAGCGCAAAACGCTTGGTCTTGTCGCCCGCGGCGAGCAGGAACGCACCCATGCTGGCCGCCTGGCCGACGCACAGCGTCGACACGTCCGGCTTGATGAACTGCATGGTGTCGTAGATGGCGAGGCCCGCCGACACCGAGCCGCCGGGCGAGTTGATGTAGAAGAAGATGTCCTTGTCCGGATTCTCGGACTCGAGGAAGAGGAGCTGCGCGACGATCAGGTTGGCCGTCACCTCGGTGACCGGGCCGACCAGGAACACTACGCGCTCCTTCAGCAGCCGCGAGTAGATGTCGTAAGCGCGCTCGCCGCGGCCGGACTGCTCGATCACCATCGGGATCAACCCGAGGTCCTGCGCTTCAAAGAATTTCTTTTCCCAGTTCACGCGTTGCTTCCCATCAGTTCGTCGAAGGCCGTGGGCTTGTCCACCACCTTCGCTTTCGACAACACCCACTTCACCACATTCGCCTCAAGGGCGACGCCTTCCATCTCCGAAAGACGCTGCGGCTGCATGTAGAACCATTTTACTACCTCGGCAGGACTCTCATAGGTCGCTGCTTCGGCTTCGACGACGGCGCGCACCTCCGCCGGCTTCGGCTGCAGATTTTCGGTGCGCGCGAGCTCGCCGATGATGAGGCCGAGCGCCACGCGGCGCTTGGCGGTCTGCTCGAACGCCGCCGGATCGAGCGGCATCTGCTCCGGCTTGATGCCGCGCGCCTGCAGATCCGCCGCCGCGCGCTCGACGAGGCTCTGCGCCTCCATCTGGATGAGCGACTTCGGCAGCTCGAGGGGCGTCTTGGCGATCAGCGCGTCCAGCACCTGCGACTTCACGCGCGCCTCGATGCGCTTGCCGCTCTCGCGCTCCACGTTGGAGCGGATCTCGGCACGCATTTTCTGCACATCGCCTTCGGCGATGCCGAGCGACTTGGCAAAGTCCGCATTGACCTCGGGGAGCTGCGGCTCCTCGATTTTCTTCACCGTCAGCTTGAAGGACGCCGTTTTGCCGGCCACGTCCTTGCCGTGGTAGTCGTCCGGGAACTTGAGCTCGAAGGTCTTCGTCTCGCCGGCCGACATGCCGCGCGCCGCGTCGTCGAACTCCTTGAGCATGCGGCCTTCGCCGACCGGGAAGACGAAATCCTTCGCCGCGCCGCCCTGGAACGGCTGGCCGTCGATCGTGCCCTCGAAGTCGACCGTCAGCCGATCGCCGTCCTTCGCCGCGCGCGACGCCTCGACGAACTTCGTGCGCTGCTTGCGCAGGATCTCGATCGTCTTGTCGACCGCCGCGTCGTCCACGGTGACCTGCGGGCGCTCGATCGTCGCGTCGCCGAGATCGCCGACCTTCACTTCCGGATAGATCTCGAAGGTGGCGCTGAATTCGAGCGCCTGGTCGTCCGCACCGTCCTTCTTCTCGATGCGCGGATAGCCGGCGACCTTGAGGTTCGCCTCCTTCACCGCGTCGTTGAATGCCTTCTGCACCGCGTCGGTCAGCACTTCCGAGCGCACCTGCGGCCCGTAGGTCTGCGACACGAGCTTCATCGGCACCTTGCCGGGCCGGAAGCCGGGCATGCGAATGTTGCGCGCGAGCTTCTTCAGGCGCTCGTCGATCTGGCGCTCGATGTCGCCGGTCGGCAGCTTCATCGATACGCGCCGCTCGAGGCCCTGCAGGGTTTCCACGTTTGCCATTTCCTTGTTGATTTGAACTCTACGTTGTCTTTTGTGATTCCGTTCTGGTGCGAAGGGTGGGACTCGAACCCACATGCCTCGCGGCGCCAGCTCCTAAGGCTGGTGCGTCTACCAATTCCGCCACCCTCGCCGTCGCCCGATGCCAAAAACCGCGTGAAAAACAACGTATTATACCCCCCGGCCTCCCTGATGCCGGTCGATCACTACGAGAACTTCCCGGTCGCCTCGCTGTTGCTGCCGAAAGCGCTGCGCGCCCCGGTGGAGATCATCTACCGCTTTGCCCGCAGTGCGGACGACTTCGCCGACGAAGGCTCCGATCCGGACGATGTGCGGCTCGCTCGACTCGACGCGTATCGTCGCGAGCTCGCCGCACCGCAATCGGCGCTCTTTCACGACATAGCGAGAATCGTGCGGGAGCACGATCTTCCGCTCGGCCTTTTCCAGGATCTCCTCAGTGCGTTCGCGCAGGACGTGACCAAGAAGCGCTACGCCGATTTCGCCGACGTTCTCCACTATTGCCGCCGTTCCGCGAATCCCGTCGGGCGATTGCTGCTGCACCTTTTCAAACGAACGTCTGAAACCGATCTCGAACGCTCCGACGCCGTGTGCACCGCGCTGCAGCTCATCAACTTCTGGCAGGACGTGGACCTCGACTTCGCCAAGGGACGGATCTACCTCCCGCAGGACGAGATGGCGCGCCATGGGGTGAGCGAGCGACACATCGCCGAGCAGCGCTGCGATGCGGCGTGGCAAGCGCTCCTTCGCTTCCAGGTCGAGCGCAGCCGGGAGATGATCCTGCGCGGGCAGCCGCTCGGCCGTTCCCTGCCCGGCCGCGTCGGTCTCGAGATCCGCGCCACGATCCAGGGCGGGCTGCGCATCCTAGAAAAGATCGAGCGCGCGAACTACGACGTGTTCCGCCGCCGGCCCGTGCTGCGCGCGCTGGATTGGCCGCTGCTTCTCGCCCGAGCGGTATGACGCCGGACGAATACTGTCAGCAGAAAGCCGCGTCGAGCGGCTCGAGCTTCTACTACTCCTTTCTTTTCCTTCCGCCCGAGCGCCGGCGGGCGATCACGGCGCTCTACGCGTTCTGTCGCGAGGTGGACGACGTGGTCGACGAAGGAATGGATCCGCAGGTGGCCGCCGCGAAGCTCGTCTGGTGGCGGAACGAAGTGCAGAACCTTTTCGCGGCAAAGGCCCAGCATCCCGTGACGCGCGCGCTCGAGCCGTTCCGCGAGCAGTTCGGCCTGAGCGCCGAGCGGCTGAACGAGATCATCGACGGCATGGAAATGGATCTCCAGCAGAGCCGCTACCTCGACTGGAAAGGGCTCGAGGGCTACTGCTATCGCGTGGCGAGCGTGGTCGGGCTGCTCGCGGCCGGCATCTTCGGCTACCGCGACGAGCGCACGCTCGACTACGCCAAGAATCTCGGCATCGCTTTTCAGCTCACCAACATCATCCGCGACGTCGGCGAGGATGCGCGCAAGAACCGCGTCTACCTGCCGGTGGAGGACCTGCAGCGCTTCGGCGTACCGGCAGCAGACATCCTGCAGGCGAAGGAGACACCCGCGTTTCGTTCGCTGATGGCGTTCGAAGCCGAGCGGGCGCGCGGCTTCTACTCGCGCGCGATGGCCTCGCTCCCCGCGGACGACCGCCGCGCGCAGCGTCCCGGCCTCATCATGGCGGCGATCTACCGCACGCTGCTGGATGAAATCGAGCGCGGCGGCTTCCAGGTGCTGAAGCAACGCACCTCGCTCACGCCGCTGCGCAAGTTCTGGATCGCCTGGAAAACTTGGATCGCGGCGTAGCAGTCATCGGCGCGGGCTATGCCGGCATGGCGGCCGCCGTTACGCTCGCCGAGCGCGGCGTGCCGGTGACCGTCTTCGAGTCCATCGCGATGCCCGGCGGCCGCGCGCGCCGCGTGCAATCGCAAGGCCACGAGCTCGACAATGGCCAGCACATCCTCATCGGCGCCTACACCGCGCTCTTCGGCATGATGCGCACGGTCGGCGTGCCGCAAGCGGCCGCCCTGCGCATCCCGCTCGAGATCCGCTATGCGCGCGGCTTCTATTTCCGGCGCTTGTGGCTGCCGGAACCCTTCGGCCTCGCCGGTGGCCTGCTCACGGCGCGAGGCCTTTCGTTCTCCGACCGCCTCAGCGCCGCTCGCTTCATGGCGCATCTGCGGCGCACGCACTTCTCCATATCGCCGGATGTATCGGTCAGCGAGTTCCTAGACACCCATGGACAACGCGGCGCGATTGCGCATTACCTCTGGCGCCCGCTCTGCGTCTCGGCGCTCAATACGCCGCCGGAGCTCGCGTCCGCGCAGGTGTTCCTCACCACGCTGCGCGACACGCTCGGCGGCGACGCGGAGGCGAGCGATCTCATCCTGCCGCGCGTCGACCTGTCGCGCCTCTTTCCAGAGCCGGCGGCGGAATATGTACGCGGCCGCGGCGGCGAGATTCGCCTGCAGTCGCCGGTGAAGGACCTGGGCGCGCTGCGCCAGTCGTTCGACCGGATCATCGTCGCGGTGGGGCCGCACCAGCTGAAGACGCTTTTACCCGAGGCGCCGGAGTACGCCTACCAGCCGATCTATACCTGCTACCTCCAGTACCGGCCGGACGTGCGTCTCCCGCTCCCGATGATTGGACTCGCCGAAGGCCTGGTGCAGTGGATCTTCGACCGCGGCGCCCTGCTCGGCGAAAAGGGCCGCCTCGCCTGCGTGATCAGCGCGCAAGGCGACCACCAGCAGATGTCTCTCGACGAGCTGGCGCAACGCTGCGAGCGCGAGCTGGCTGCGGCATTCCCGAAGCTCGGCAAGCCGGAGTGGTCGCGCGTCATTGCGGAAAAGCGGGCGACGGTCACCTGCTCGCCCGGGCCAAAGCCGCCGTTACCGAATATTCCGGGCGTCCAGTTCGCCGGTGACTACACCGACGCCGAATATCCGCCAACGCTCGAAGCCGCCGTGCGCAGCGGCGTGCGTGCCGCGTCAGAGGTTGCGCAGTAGCTGAACCGCCTGGTCGACCCGCTCGACCGGCAGGACTTCCACTCCGCTCATCTTCGCCTTCGGCGCGTTCGCGCGCGGCAGGATGATTTTCTCGAAGCCGAGCTTGGTCGCCTCACGCAGGCGCTCCTGCCCGCGCGGCGCCGGGCGAACCTCGCCGGCGAGCCCGATCTCGCCGAACACGGCGACCTTTTCCGGAATCGGCCGGTCCGTCAGCGAGGAGACCACGGCCAGCGAGACCGCGAGATCCGCCGCCGGCTCGGCGATGCGCACGCCGCCGACCGCGTTCACGAAGACGTCCTGCTCCCAGGTCGCGATGCCGGCGTGGCGGTGGAGCACGGCGAGCAGCATGGCGAGGCGGTTCTGCTCGAGGCCGACGGAGAGCCGCCGAGGATTCGGTGCATGCGCCGCATCCACCAGCGCCTGGATCTCGACCAGCAGCGGGCGCGTGCCTTCTAGCGTGGCGAGGACGCATGATCCGGCGACGGCGCGCGGATGCTGCGAGAGGAAAAGCGCGGACGGATTGCTCACGCCGCGCAGGCCCTTCTCGGTCATGGCAAAAACGCCGAGCTCGTTCACCGCGCCGAAGCGGTTCTTCACCGCGCGCACCAGGCGGAAAGAGGAATTCGGGTCGCCCTCGAAATAGAGCACCGTGTCGACGATATGCTCGAGCACGCGCGGGCCGGCGATGGCGCCCTCCTTCGTCACGTGGCCGATGAGGAGCAGCGTGGTACCGGTGCGCTTGGCGTGGCGCGTGAGCTGCGCGGCGCATTCGCGCACCTGGGCGACCGAGCCCGGCGCCGACTGCAGCGATTCCGACCACAGCGTCTGGATGGAATCGATGACCGCCACCCGCGGCTTGCCGGAGTCGAGCGCCGAAAGGATGCGCTCGAGCTGGGTCTCGGCGAGCAGCCGCAGCGTGCTGGACTGGAGCGTGAGGCGACGCGCGCGCAGCGCCACCTGGTCGGCCGACTCCTCGCCGCTTACATATAGTGTAGGGAGCGTCGCCGAGACGGCGTGCAGCGCCTGCAGGAGGAGCGTCGACTTGCCGATGCCCGGATCGCCGCCGAGGAGCGCGACCTGCCCGCCGACAAAGCCGCCGCCGAGCGCGCGGTCCAGCTCGCCGAGGCCGCTCGCGATGCGATCGAGCTCCTTCGCCTCGACCGCTTCGAGCGGCACCGATTTCGCCGCTTCGGCGGCATAGCGGTGGCCGCTCGATTTCTCGACCGCCGTCTCGCTGAGCGATCCGGCCGTGCCGCACGAGGGGCAGCTGCCGAACCATTGCAGCGCGGAAGCGCCGCACTCGGCGCAGACATAGGCGGTTTTCGCTTTCGCCACTACACTGCCTCGCCGACCGGGACGCGTGGCGCCAGCGCGCAGAGCAGCTCGTAGCTCAACGTGCCGGCCGACGCGGCCACCTCGTCCGCCGAGAGGCCTTCGCCCCAAAGCGTCACCGGCGTGCCGATGGTCGCTTCGGGAATCTCGCTGATGTCGACCGTGATCATGTCCATCGATACGCGACCAACGATTCGGGTGCGCTTGCCGTCGACGAGCACCGGCGTGCCCGTGGGTGCATGGCGCGGATACCCGTCGGCATAGCCGCACGCGATGACGCCGATGCGCAACTCGCCCACCGCTTCGTAGCTGAAGCCGTAGCCGACGCGCTCGCCCGGCTGCAGATGCTGCGTCGCAATGATCTCCGTGGTGAGCGTCATCGCGGGCTTGAGGCCGAGCGACTCGGCGCTGCGATCGGCGAAAGGAGAGCAGCCGTACAGCATGATGCCGGGGCGCACCCAGTCGCCGTGCGCCTGCGGGAAGCGCAGGAGCGCGGCGGAATTCGCCAGCGAGCGCGGCGCGGAGAAAGATTTTGTCATTTCCTGGAACCAGTCGAGCTGCGCTTTCACCCCGGATGCACCATCGGCATCGGCGAAATGCGTCATGAGGGTGAGCTGGCGTACGCGCGGATGCTCGCGCAGCGCGTTGAAGCTGGCGCCGAGCGTCTCGGCGGTGAAGCCGAGGCGGTTCATGCCGCTGTTCACCTTCACGTAGACGTCGATCGCGCTCGGCAGGCTGGCGGCACGCAGCATCTCGACCTGCGCCGGGCTGTGGAACACCGGCGTGAGCGCGTATTTGTCGAGGAGCGCGACATCGGAAGGCTTGAAGATGCCCTCGAGCATGAGGATCGGCTGAGTGATGCCGGCGATGCGCAGGCGCGCGGCTTCCTGGAAGTCGAGCACCGCGAGGCCATCGGCGGCGGCGAAAGCTTTCGCGGCGCGCTCGAGGCCATGGCCGTAGGCGTTCGCCTTGATCACCGCCCACACCTTCGCCTGGCCGGCATGCCGGCGCGCGACCGAAAGGTTGTGTGCGAGAGCGCTCGCCGAGATGGTGGCGCGGATCGGCCGTGGCATTTTCCCTATTGTGCTATAAACCCCGCGCGATGAAAGGCACGTGAACCGAGGCTTTTACATCATCATGGCGGCGCAGTTTTTCTCGTCGCTCGCCGACAATGCGCTGCTCGTCGCCGCCATCGCGCTGCTGATGCAGGCGGACGCGCCGTCGTGGCTCACGCCGTACCTCAAGTTCTTCTTCGTCGCCTCCTACGTGGTACTCGCGCCCTACGTCGGCGCGCTCGCCGACCGGCTGCCGAAGGGCCACGTCATGTTCCTCGCGAACACCGTGAAGATCGTCGGCTGCGTGCTCATGCTCTGGGGGCTCG
>DATMIG010000514.1:0-17229 GCA_035554335.1 Burkholderiales bacterium | reverse complement strand
TTATCGCGCTGCACCAGTTCGGCCGCAAGCCGCAGACGCAGAGCCTCTGGCGGTGGCTCAAGCCCCGCCTCTCGCGCACGAGCGACCTCAGCGCGGCGCACCTCGAAGCGGCCGCGAGCGGCGAAGGCCATGAAGCCCTCCATCGCTGCATCGAAGCGCTCTGCCTTCTCGAAGCCGACTGGGACAGCGCGCTGGCCGCGGTCGACGGCATCGGACACTGCTCTGGGTGGGACAGCCTGGCCGGCGTGGCGGCCGTGGCGAAGCTCAGCTGACGAGCGATCGAGCCAGCCGCGCGGCGTAGGCGTTCGAAGGCGCGACATGCACGCCGGCGGCGCGCAGCTTCGCCACCTGGCGCGAAAAACCCTGCGGGTCCTGTTCCGTGCCGGTGACGGAAGCGATGGCGATCTTCTTGCTGCCCTTCAGGCCCTCGAGCAGCACGCCCGCCGGATCGGCATGCGCGCCGAAGCCGAGCACCACGTCGAACAGGAGGACGCCGATGCCCGGATCGGCGAGCGCCTTGCGGATGTGCTCGTTGCGCAGCTCCGGCTCGATCATCGGATGCGGGCGGCCGCGCGTGAACTGGTCGTCGCCGAGGTCGACGCACTCGCCCGCTCCGCCCAGCAGCAACTCCGCTTCCGCCGCCAGCGTGCCTCCGCAATACAAGCCCAGCACTCGCCCTTTCGCCCTGCCGGGCGACGGCGTATCGGCCGCGAGCTTTTTTCCCATCGCCTGTTCGGCCGCCTCGGTGAGCGTGGCTCCATTCGAGCCGAGGAAGCAGACGACGGTGCGCTTCTTCGATTGCCGCACGCGCGCCAGCACGGTGTCGGCCACGCGGGGCGAAGGCGGCTTGGAGATGAGAACCAGGGTCTTGGTCGCCGGATCGGCGTCGAGGAGATCGATGGCCGAGAGCATGCCGAGCGCGCCGACGCGCTCGTCGAGGTCGCGCCCGCCGACGCCGATGCCGTGCGAGACACCGCCGCCGAGGCGCGCGATGAGGCACGAGACTTCCTGCAGTCCGGTGCCCGAGGCCGACGCGATGCCGATCTCGCCGCGCGGCACGATGTTGGCGAAGGCGAGCGGCGCGCCGGCGATGAGAGCGGTGCCGCAGTCGGGGCCCATGACGAGCAGTCCGCGCTCCTTCGCCAGGCGCTTGAGGGCGACCTCGTCCTCGATGGACACGTTGTCGGAGAACACCATGACGTTCAGGCCGCGCTCGAGCGCGTTGCGCGCTTCCTGCGCGGCAAAGGCGCCCGGCACGGAGATGAGCGCGAGGTTGGCCTGCGGCTCGAGATCGAGCCCGCGGCGCAGGCTGCCGGTCGTGCGCAACCCCGAGCGTTGTTCGGGCTTCTCCGCCAGCATGGCGACGGCCGAATCGATCGCGGCCCCGGCGTTCGAGGCGCGCACGGCGATGATGAGGTCGTTCGGCTCGGCGCGCTCGCCGTCGGCGGAGAGGAGCCCCGCTTCGCGCAGCAGCGCCTTGTTGGACGGCGTGCCGATCATCACCGCAGCCGCCTCGACGCCGGCCAGCGCGCCGACGCGGCGCGAGACGCGCATCAGGGCGACGGAGTCGAGGTAACGCCCGCGCTCGACGCGATTAGCGAGCATCGGCGAAGGCCGTCAGGGCCTGCTCGAAGCAGGCGAGCGGCGCGCGGGCGATGCCGGCGCCGACCTGGCCGACGCCGGCGCGCTTGTGCGCGATGCCGGTGTTGATCGCCGGCGCGATGCCGGTCTCTACCACGCGGCGGATGTCGATGCCGGTTGGCGTGCCGGCGAACTCGAGCGCCGGGATCTGCCATTTCGGATTGCGCGTGGCGCTGATCTCCGCCATCGAGCGCGTGTAGCCGACCGCGTCCTCGAAGCCGCCCGCGCCGACGAAGCCCGCCACCGCGGGCGCGGCCGCCATCGCAAAGGCGCCGAGGCCGACCGCTTCGACGATCGCCGAGTCGCCGATGTCGGGATTCGCGTCGGCCGCGCTGTAGCCGGGGAAGAAAAGCCCCTGCGGCATCTCGACCGGCGCCGTGAACCAGCGCTCGCCGAGGCCCGAGACGCGAACGCCGAAGTCGGTGCCGTTGCGGCACATCACCGTGACGATGGTCGAGTGGGCGATGCCGCTCGCCGGGTCGGTGATGCTCTTCCCCATCGCCATGCCGACGTTGAGGAAGAACTGGTCGTTGCCGCCGATGAAGCCGAGCGCGCGCGCCGCCGACTGGCTGTTGGCCGCAGCGGCGATGTGCGACGCGAGCGTGCGAAGGAGGAGCGCGCTGCAGGCGATGTTGCGCTGGTGCATCTCGTCGCCCATCGTGAGGCCACGGGCAATGATCGGCGAGAGCGAGATGCCGCCGCTCGCCTGCAATGCCTGGTGCAGCAGCGGGCCGAACTCGTCGCGCAGCCAGGCGAGGCGAGCGAGCACCTCGGCGTCGTTGCCGCCGAAGCGCATCACCTTGCCGAGCCCTTCGTTGATCGCGCACAGCGCGCGGTTCCCGAAGGCCCGGTTCTCCACGATCATCAGCGGCTGGCTGCGCGTGGTGATGCCGGTCATCGGGCCGACGGCGCCGAAGTGGTGGTTCGGCGCGAAGCGCACGCCGCCCGACTCAACCAGCTTTTCGGCGGCGACGAGGTCGCTCGCCCAGCCTTCGAAGACGATTGCGCCGCACGCCGCGCCACGCAGCGGGCCGCACATGCGCTCCCACTCGAGGGGTGGGCCGGCGTGCAGGATCAGCCGCTCGGCATCGAGCTCGCGGATGAGATCGCCCGCGCGGCGCACGCCGACGAGCACCGGCTCGGCGGCGAGCATGCGGCGCAGCGTCTCGGTATTGGCCGCCTCGATCGCCTGGGCGCGAGCTTCCAGCCCGGTGAGCAATGGCTGGAACCGCGACGGCGGCCGCCAATCGACCTGCACGACGGGCACGCCGTTCGCCGCGAGCTCGCGGGCGAAAGCGGAAAGGCCGACGTTAACGACGCGCAGCGGCCCTGCGAGGAGCCGCCGCATCTAGCGCCGCGCGCGCCAGCGAAGCTGCGGATAGCGTTCGCGCGGGCCGGAGGGAACGAGGTAGGTCGGCGCCACCGCTTCGAGCGCCTGCGGCTGGATGCCGAACGGAAAGCGCGCCTGCGTGGTGTTCGCCACCTTCATCGAGCGCAGGTTGTCGACGCTCATCAGCTGCATCGGCATCCGCTCCAGGAACCAGGCCTGCACGGTGGAAAGCGTGTCGCCGAGCCCGATCACGAGGCGGCGACGGCTGGTCCATTCGCACGCGCGGCGTACCAGTTCCTTCAGCGTGTACTGGCGAGGGCCGGCGAGCTCGTAGCTGCGGCCGTGCGCGTCGGCCTGACCGAGCGAAGTGACGATCGCCTCGGCCACGTCGCCGACATAGACCGGCTGGAAGCGCGCGTCGGGTGACGGCACCATCAGCACCGGCGTAACGCGTGCGAGGCAGGCGAAAGTGTTGAGGAAGTGGTCCTCCGGTCCGAACACCACCGAAGGCCGGAACACCGTCACGTCGAGATCCTTCGCCTGCATGACCGCCTGCTCGCCCTTCGCCTTCGAGCGCTGGTAGGCCGAAGGAGCGTCGGGCGAGGCGCCGAGCGCGCTCATGTGCACGAGGCGCTTCACGCCGGCGGCGCGGCAGGCCCCGAGGAGCGCGAGCGGCAGCTTCACGTGCGGGGTCTCGAAATCCGGACCGTGCAGCACGCCGACGAGGTTGATGACGGCGTCGTGGCCGCGCACCAGGCGCTCGAGCGCGCCGTTCGCCAGGATGTTCGTCTCGACCACGTCGACCGTCGGCAGCAGGATCAGGTGCTTCGCGCGCTCGCGGCGGCGCGACGGGACGGTGACCTTGGTGCCGAGGCGCACGAGGGCCGCGACGACATGGCGGCCGATGAAGCCCGAGCCACCGAGCACCAGAATCTTGTCGAGCCTCATTTACTCCAGCTCTTCGTCGACCGGCTCCACGCTGTCGCCGCGCGGCGCGATCGTGCCGAGGCGCGCCTTGAGGGGCGTCGGCTTCTTCTCGATCAGCGCGGAGTAGAACACCGCGTTCGCCATCACCTTCTTCACGTAGTCGCGTGTCTCGGGGAAGGGAATCGTCTCCGCGTACACCGCGCCTTCGAGCGCGCGGCCTTCGTCGCGCCAGCGCCGCGCGCGAGCCGGGCCGGCATTGTAAGCCGCGGAAGCGAGCACCTGGCTGCCGAGCTGGTCGAGGACGATGCGCAGATAGCCCGTGCCGAGCGTGATGTTGGTCTTCGCCTCGGTGACGGAGCGTCCGTCGTAGCGCCGGATGCCGATGCGATGCGCGACGAAGCGCGCGGTGCGCGGCATGACCTGCATCAGGCCCGCGGCGCCGGCGCCCGAGCGCGCGTCGGTGATGAAGCGGCTCTCCTGGCGCACGAGGCCGAGGATCCACGACTCGTCCAGGTTGTAGGTCTTGGCGTACTCGCTGAAGAGCTCGCGATAGGGCATCGGGTAGCGCAGCGCGAAGTTGTGCTGGCGCACGGTGCGGTCGGCCGCCGAGATCGAGCGGTCCCAGATGCCCTGGCGGCGGGCGAACTCGGCGGCCGCGAGAAGCTGCGCGTCGTCGAAATAGCGCACGCTGAAGAGCCATTCCTTGACCCCTTCGGTGCGCATGCCGAGCCGGATCATCTCGAGCGAGCGCGCGAGGCCGCGTGCCTTGCCGGCGGCCTCGACTTCCGCTTCGGTCGGCACATACACGCTCTCGGGCACCGTCGAGACGTAGCCGAGCTCTTCGGAGGCGAGCAGCCCGTAGAAATCGGTCTGGCCGGCGATGCGCAGGTAATAGGCGCGGCTGCCGGTCTGTTCGCCGAGCGCCGCGAGCGCGCGCCCGTACCAGTACGTCCAGTTGGAATCGTGCCGGCTGCTGACCGGCAGGAGGTCGATCGTGTCGCGCACGACCTGCCAGCGGCCGGCGCGCAGCGCGGCGCGGATCTTCCACGCCAGCTGATCCTCGTCGAGCGACTTCGAGCTCGCCCGCGCGTACCACTTGAGCGCGTCGGGATGGTGCTCGCGCGCGCCTTCGTAGCCGATGCGGCCCCAGAGGTAATTCACCTCGCTCTCGGGCAATTGCGCAGCGAGGCGCTGCTCGAGGATCGCCGCCGTGGCTTCGGGATCGGTGCGCGCGTAGCGGATGGCGGCGAGGAGGACCACCTCGCGCACCGGGCGCTTGTCGAGGTTCTTGGGCAGGCGCGTCAGCACCCGTTTCGGCTGGCGTGCCGCGTCGGCGAGCATGCGCTCGTCGGGCGAGTCTTCCTTGGCGAGATAGCCGAGCGCGGTCTTCGCCGCGGTGATCTGCCCGCGCGCGAACAGCACGCGTACCCGCCGCCACACGTCGGTCACCGTGATCTGCTCGTCGTCGAGCAGCCGCTCGGTCAGGCGCCCGCAGCCTTCCGGCAGCTCGGCCGGGGCGAGCCAGAACCAGTCGGCTTCCTTCATGCTGAATTCCTCGCCGCGCTCGATGCCCATCAGCGTGGCGTAGCAGCGGATCTCGTCGTCCTGGCGCGGGTAGAGCGGCAGCTCGCGCGCGAACTCCTTCCAGTCGGCGCGCTTGCCGAGCACCTTGAGCCAGTCGCCTCGCAGCATCTCCGCCACGTACGTGTTGGCGTGCTCCTCGAAAAACGCGTGCACGTCCGCGAGCGGCGTATCCTCGAGGCGCATGGCGATGCGCCAGTAATCGATCCACGGCTCGAGCAGGTGCCCGTCGAACCTCTTCGCCACTCGGGCGAACTTGATGGGGTCGCCCGCGCGGTAGGCGTCGTAGGCGGTGAGCACGTCGTCGTCGGTCGACGCGGCATGGCGCGGCGCGGCGCCCGCGGCGAGCGGCAGCGCCAGCACGAGCCCGGCCAGAAGATTGCGTAACTGCCTAAAAGTCATGAAACTGAATCCCATGCTGCAAGATCCGGCCGCCCTGAAAGATTGGCGTAAACGCGAGCGCCAGAGACTGATCGCCGCGCGCGAGGCACTTCCGGCGCAAACGCTGGAGGCGTATCGCCGCCGGATCGACGGTTATCTGGAGCTTTCATTCCCCGGACTTTCCCGTAGCCGGCTCGCTTTTTGTTGGCCGATCAAAGGCGAGTACGACGCCCGTCATTTTGCCAGAACGCTCAGGGAGCGGGGTGCGTTGACCGCTCTCCCGGTGGTCGTCGCGCCGAGGCAACCGCTGATTTTTCGCGAGTGGCATCCGGGTGTCCGCCTTGCCACCGGCGCGATGGACATTCCCTATCCGGCGGACTCGCCGGAAGTTCAGCCGGACGTCGCCATCCTGCCGATGAACGGCTGGGACGCCCAGGGCTACCGCCTGGGCTACGGCGCCGGCTTTTTCGACCGCACGCTCGCGGCCCTCGCCAAGCGGCCGGTGACGATCGGAGTGTCCTACGAGCTGGCGCGCCTCGACACCATCCATCCCCAGGAATGGGACATCCCGTTGGACTACGTGGTCACCGAGCGCGGCGTCTACCGCCGTGATCCGGAAGGACTGGCGTTCCTCGGCGAGCCGCAACAAGGCACGCCGAGCGCGCTCGCCTCGCCTGTCTGTTATGCCGACGAAGTGAAGCGCGACTAGGGATGGAATTCGGGGTCAGGTTCGGAACTCCTTCTCCGCCTGAGGCCGCAATTCCGAACCTGACCCCGAATTCCTAGACGAGAAACAAGCGGTATGCGGGGTTGCGGGTCTCGTCCGCGTACGGGTAGCCGAGCTTCTTCAGGAACGCGGTGAACTGGCCCGTCTCCTTCTTCGGCACCTGGATGCCCACCAGCACGCGGCCGTAGTCGGCGCCGTGGTTGCGGTAGTGGAAGAGGCTGATGTTCCAGTCGCTCCTCATGTTCTCGAGGAACTTCACCAGCGCGCCCGGGCGCTCCGGGAATTCGAAGCGGTAGAGCAGCTCATTCTTCGCGAAGGGCGCGCGGCCGCCCACCATGTGCCGCACGTGCCACTTCGCCATCTCGTTGTCCGAGAGATCAATCGTCGTCAGGCCGTGCCGCCGCAGGTTGCGCACGATCTGGGACGTCTCGCCGCGTCCTTCGACTTCGATGCCGACGAAGATGTGGGCATCGCGCGAATCCGCGATGCGATAGTTGAACTCGGTGATGTTGTTCGCGCCGAGCGTGGTGCAGAACTTCTTGAAGCTGCCCGGCCGCTCGGGAATCGTCACGGCGAGCACCGCCTCGCGATGCTCGCCGAGCTCGGCTTCCTCGGCGATGAAGCGCAGGCGGTCGAAGTTGGTATTGGCGCCGGAGGTCACCGCCACCAGCGTCTTGCGGCGCGAGTCGTGCCGCGCGACCCAGGCCTTCGCCCCGGCCACCGCCAGCGCGCCCGCCGGCTCCAGCACCACGCGCGTGTCCTCGAAGACGTCCTTGATCGCCGCGCACATTTCATCCGTGTCGACGAGCACCATGTCGTCGACCAGGCGGCGGCAGAGGCGGAACGTCTCCTCGCCCACCTCCTTCACCGCCACGCCGTCGGCGAAGAGCCCGACATGCTCGAGCTTCACCCGGCGCCCGGCCTTCAGGGAGCGCGTCATGGCGTCGGCGTCCACCGGCTCTACGCCGATGATCTTGGTCCTCGGACTGACTTCCTTCACATAGGCGGCAATGCCGGAGATCAGCCCCCCGCCGCCGACCGGCACGAAGATGGCATCGATCTCGCCCGGATGCTGGCGCACGATCTCCATGCCGATGGTGCCCTGCCCGGCGATGACGTCCGGGTCGTCGTAGGGATGGACGAAGGTGAGCCCGCGCTGGCGCTTGATGCGCATCGCCTCCTGGTAGGCGTCGGAATAGGAGTCGCCGTGGAGGCGAACCTCGGCGCCGCGCGCCTGGACGGCGTCGACCTTGATGCGCGGCGTGGTGATGGGCATCACGATCACGGCGCGGCAACGCAGGCGCTGGGCCGCGAGCGCCACGCCCTGCGCATGGTTGCCGGCGCTGGCCGCGATCACGCCCTTCGCGAGCCGCGCGCGCGGCAGGGACGCCATCTTGTTGTACGCGCCGCGCAGCTTGAACGAGAAGACCGGCTGCAGGTCCTCGCGCTTGAGGAGCAGGCGGTTGCGCAGGCGCTTCGAGAGGCCCGCGGCCGGCTCGAGCGGGCTCTCGGACGCCACGTCGTAGACGCGCGCCTTCAGGATCCGCCCGAGATAATCGCTTCGCTTGGGGCTAACCACCATGGGGCGCAGAATCTAGCATGGAGGCTTTAGCTGCCCTCTTCGGCGCGAGCTTCGTCGCCGCGACGCTTTTCCCGCTGCCTTCGGAAGCCGCGCTCTTCGCCTACCTGCGCGCCTACCCGCAGCACATGGCGCTCGCCGTGGCGGTGGCAACGGTCGGCAACACGCTCGGCGGCATGACGACCTACCTGATCGGCCGCCTGGTGCCGAAGCGCAAGATCGACAACCAGGCGCTGCGCGTGCTGCACCGCTGGGGGGTGCCGGCGACCTTCTTCGCATGGCTGCCGATCGTCGGCGACGCGCTCTCCGCCGGCGCCGGCTGGCTGCGCGTGAACTGGATCGCCGTGACGCTCTGCATGGCTGCCGGGCGCCTGTCGCGCTACATTGTGGTGGCCGCCCTCGCATGATCCGCCTGCAATCCCTGCCGCAGTCCCTCCACCGGCGCGCCCGTGCGCTCAAGATCGACCTGATCGCGCTCGCCCTCGCCGCGCGCCACCCGCAGACACCCTGGTACGCGAAGCTGGTCGTGGCGGGCTGCGTCGCCTATGCGGTCACGCCGGTGGATTTCATCCCGGATGCGATCCCGCTGGTCGGCATCATCGACGATCTGATCTTCATCCCGCTCGCCATCGCCCTCGCCGTGCGCTTCATCCCGGGGCCGGTGCTGGCCGATTGCCGCGCGCGCTCGCACGAGATCGAAGCGCGCGCGCCGAAATTGAGCCGCACCGCCTGGGCGCTCATCGCGCTCGCCTGGATCTCGGTCGTCGTGCTCGTGGCGCTCGGGTCGCTGTGAAGACGCAAGTCGGCATCATCGGCGCCGGGCCCGCCGGGCTTCTGCTCTCGCACCTCCTGCACCTTGACGGCATCGACTCCGTGGTCATCGAGTCGCGCAGCCGCCAGGAGATCGAAGCGACCATCCGCGCGGGCGTGCTCGAGCACGGCACGGTGGAGCTGCTGAGAAACACCGGCGTCGGCGAGCGCATGGATCGCGAAGGCTTCGTGCACGAGGGCATTTACCTGCGCTTCGGCGGCGCCACGCACCGCATCGACTTCTCGGCGCTCACCGGCGGCCGCTCGATCATGGTCTACGCGCAGCACGAGGTGATCAAGGACCTCGTCGCCGCGCGCCTCGCGGCCGGCGGCCAGATCCTCTTCGAGGTGAAGGACGCTTCCGTCTACGACCTGGACACGACCGAGCCCAAGATCCGCTTCCATCACGCCGGCAAGGTCGAGGAACTGCAGTGCGATTTCATCGCCGGCTGCGACGGCTTCCACGGCATCACCCGCCCGGCGATCCCCTCGCGCATGCGCCGCGAGTTCACGCGGGTGTATCCGTTCGGCTGGTTCGGCATCCTCGTCGAGGCGCCGCCCTCGACCGACGAGCTGATCTACGCCATGCACGACCGCGGCTTCGCGCTCGTCAGCACGCGCTCGCCGCAGATCCAGCGCCTCTATCTGCAGTGCGATCCGAACGACGACGTGAAGAACTGGCCGGACGCGCGCATCTGGGAAGAGCTGCACGCGCGCCTGGAGACTGCCGACGGCTGGAAGCTTGCCGAGGGCCGCATCTTCCAGAAAGGCATCATCGCCATGCGCAGCTTCGTGGTCGAGCCGATGCGCTACGGCCGGCTCTTCCTCGCCGGCGACGCCGCGCACATCGTGCCGCCGACGGGCGCGAAGGGGTTGAACCTCGCCGCTGCCGACGTCCGCGTCCTCTCCCGCGCGCTGCACGCTTATTACGGCGGCGACGAGCAGGCGCTGAAGGACTACTCGGCCACGGCCTTGCGACGCGTCTGGCGCGCCGAGCATTTCTCGTGGTGGATGACCTCGATGCTTCACCGCTTCCACGACGAGACGCCCTTCCACCACCGGCTGCAGCTTTCCGAGCTCGACTACGTCGTGACCTCGCGCGCCAAGGCGCTGACGCTGGCCGAGAACTACGTCGGTCTTCCGCTCGATTGAACCTCAAGCGCTGGGCGGCGGAGCTCAAGGCCCAGGTCGTCACGCTCTGGTTCTGCCGCCACCATCCCGACACGCCCTGGAGCGCGAAGCTGCTCGCCGCCCTGGTGGTGGCGTACGCGTTCAGCCCGATCGACCTGATTCCGGATTTCGTGCCGCTGCTCGGCTACCTCGACGACCTGCTCGTCGTTCCGCTCGGCGTCTATCTGGCGATACGCCTCATCCCGCCGCACGTCCTCGCGAGCGCGCGCGTTGAGGCCGATGCCTGGCTCGCCGCGCGGAAGGGGAAGCCGGCCAACTATTGGGCGGCGGCCGCGATTGTGCTCGTCTGGATCGCGGTCGCATACTGGGCGTGGACGCTCGTGAGACATTACCTGTGACTAGCGACGATCTCGAGATTCTGGCGCGGCTGACGGCAGCGCTCGTGTGCGGCGCGCTGATCGGCTACGAGCGCTCATTCCACGGGCGGCCGGCCGGATTCCGCACCCATGCGCTGGTGTGCACGGCGTCGAGCCTCCTCATGCTGGTGACCGTCTACGAGGCGCACTGGATGGGACGCGCCAGCGGGCTCGTGCAGATCGATCCGACACGCATGGCCCAGGGCATCATGACCGGCATCGGCTTCCTCGGCGCGGGCGTGATCATCAAGGAGGGACTGTCGGTGCGCGGCCTCACCACCGCGGCGTCGATCTGGATCACCTCCGCGATCGGCATCCTCGCCGGCATCGGCTTCTACTTCCCGATGGTCGTCTCGGTCGCCCTGACGCTCGGCATACTGTCGCTCTTCCGATGGATCGAGCGGCGGATGCCGGTGCATGCCTATTACTACTTTTCCATCCGCCTGCGCGAGGCGGCCCTGACCGAGGCGCAGCTGCGCGAGCTCGTCGCGTCCCACGGCTTCAGCATGGCGAACTTCAGCTATCGGCTCGACGGGCCGGATCGCGTGCGCCGGCACAGCATGGTGCTGCGCTCCGCCGATCGCGCGAGCGCCGCGCGGCTGGCGGCGACGCTCGAGAAGACCGTCGCCGTGCTCGAGTTCCGGATAACGCCGACCGGCGACTAGAGCTCGAGCGCGTTGGTCAGGTCGCCGGCGTTGGCGCGCACGCCGGGCAGCGGCGCGAGGCCGAAGCGCCGCGTGATGAACTTGATGATCGACGTCGTGTCGTAGGGCGTCTTGTCGACGTAACCCTTCTTCGCGAACGGCGAAATGACGATCGCCGGGATGCGCGTGCCGGGGCCCCAGCGATCGCCCGCGGGAGGCGGCACGTGGTCCCAGAAGCCGCCGTTCTCGTCGTAGGTGACGATGACGAGCATCTTCGACCACTGCGGGCTCGCGCGCAGGCGCTTGAGCACGTCGTCGATGTGCTCGTCGCCTTCCGCGATGTTCGCGTAGCTCGGATGCTGGTTGAGGCGCCCGACCGGCTTGTAGAACGAGACCGCCGGTAGCGTGCCGCGGGCGATGTCGCGCATCAGGTCTTCGCCGTCCTTGAGGTGCTGCGCGCGATCGGGCGTGCCGGGCGCGAAGCGCGCGAAATAATTGAAGGGCTGGTGGTGCGGCTGGAACGCCTGGCCCTTCGAGGCGTAGATCACCTGGCGCGGTTCCTTCGGGTCGCGGCGGCCGTCGGCGAGCGCGGCGTTCCATCCGCCGCCGTACCAGGCCCACGAGACGCCTTTTGCCGAGAGCGTGTCGCCGACGTTCCTGTCGCGCATCGGCGGCAGCGTGTGGCGCGCCGGATCGGCGAGATCGAGATTGCCGCCCGCGGCAGGCGGCACGCCGCTCGGCTGGTAAGGCGGCTGCGTCGTGTTGACGCTGTAGCCGTCCGGCGTGACCGAGCCGTCGAAAAGCTGCGGCACGCCTTGCATGACGGAGGCAGGCGACGTAGGTCGCTTGCGCAGATTGCCGTGTTCATCGAGCTGCGGCCGCGTGGTCGCCGGCGCATGCTCGTCGCGCGGCGTGCAGGCGCACACCAGCCACAGGTGATTCAGGTACGAGCCGCCGAAGGCGCCCATGAAGAAGTGGTCGGCGAGAGTGTATTCCTTAGCCCACTGCCACAGGCGCATCTGCGAGCCGTCGAAGTAGCCCATGGTCCACGCGCCGACGTTCGTCATCGCGACGAACTTGTTGTTCTTGCCGCCGTTGATCTGCTCGCGGTTCTGGTAGTAGGCGTGGATCGGATTCGGCAGCAGCTCGCTCCACTTGCGATTGATCGGCGGCGCGTCGATGCGGAACGGGCCATTCGGCAATCCGGTCGTCGGCAGATCCGCGCGCAGCGCACCTTTCTGCACCGGATCGTAGGTGGCGGGCAGGCTGGCGAGCGGCTTGCCATCCTGATCGAGCTGCATCTTCTGCTCCGCGGTCGCGTCCGCGATGCCGTCGGCGCCGGGAAAAAGTCCGTACAGATGATCGAAGCTGCGGTTCTCCGCGTAGATCACCACCACGTTCTCGATACGGGAGAGTCGATCGTCAACCCTTGTCGCGCAGCTGCCGAGCAGCAGCAAGGCAAGCGCCGCAACGAATGCTGTCGTCTTGTTTTTCATCGTTTCCCCTTGAGCGCGAAAGGTGCGCGCAAACATTACCCAATTGTTACCGCGTTATCCACAGAAATTGTGGATAAGCCTGTGGACTGCCGTGTGACTGCGCCATTCTTGTGCGCGATTCGCAAAGAAAATTCTTGCCGCTGCACTGCGAGCAAACCTAAGATGGCTGCACGCCCGTCGGGGGACGGGCTTCAGCCCCACCACCACCTTTTCCGTATGAACGTCTTGTTCGTCTGCGAGGACAACTGCGCGCTGAGCATCATGGCGGAATCGATCCTGCGCGCCGTGGCCGCGAATCGGTTCGGCGCCTATAGCGCCGGCTGTGCGTCGCGCAATGCGATCGATCCGCAGGTGCTCGAGTTCCTCGCCGATCATCACATGCCGATCGAGGGCCTGCATGCGAAGACGGTGCGCGACTTTCGCGCGCCGTCGGCGCCGAAGATGGACTTCATCATCACGCTGAGCGATGCGGCCGCGGCGCAGGATTTTTCCGACTGGCCCGGCCGGCCGTTCGTCGCGCACTGGAACGTCTGCGGCGAGGACGACGCGCAGGC
The DNA here is from genome assembly GCA_035554335.1 of Burkholderiales bacterium. Lineage (GTDB taxonomy): Bacteria > Pseudomonadota > Gammaproteobacteria > Burkholderiales > SG8-39 > SCGC-AG-212-J23. Next base: position 4,012 of record DATMIG010000514.1, on the reverse strand, counting down.
CGAGCTGCGCGATTACTTCTGGACGCTGATGCGCCGGATCAAGGTCTTCGCCAGCCTGCCCCACGGCAAGCTCACCCGCCGCGCGCTCGAGCGGCGCGCGCTGACCCTGCAGCCGAGTTATCTCTAGCCGAACCGGCCGGTGATGTAGTCCTCGGTCTGCTTTTTCTGCGGCTTGATGAAGAGCGAGTCGGTGTCGCCGAACTCGATCAGCTCGCCGAGGTACATGTAGGCAGTGTAGTCCGACACGCGCGCGGCCTGCTGCATGTTGTGCGTGACGATCACCACGGTGTAGTCGTTCTTCAGCTCGGTGATCAGCTCTTCTATGCGCGTGGTGGAGATCGGATCCAGCGCGGAGCACGGCTCGTCGAGCAGCAGGAGCTCGGGCTTGATTGCGATGCAGCGTGCGATGCAAAGGCGCTGCTGCTGGCCGCCGGACAGGCTGTTGCCGCTCTGGGCGAGCTTGCCCTTTACTTCCGTCCACAGCGCAGCGCGGGTCAGCGCCCATTCGACGCGCTCGTCCATCTGCCGCCGGGAGAGGCGCTCGAAGAGCCGCACGCCGAACGCGATGTTGTCGTAGATCGACATCGGGAACGGCGTCGGCTTCTGGAACACCATCCCGATCTTGGCGCGGATGAGCGGCAGGTCGCGAGTCATGGCGAGCACGTTCACGTCGTCGAGGACCACCTCGCCTTCGGCGCGCTGCTCGGGATAGAGCGAATACATGCGGTTGAAGGTTCGCAGCAGCGTCGACTTGCCGCAGCCCGACGGGCCGATGAACGCGGTGACGCGGTTCTGCGGGATATCGAGCGTGATGTTCTTCAACGCGTGGTAGCGGCCGTAGTAGAAGTCGAGGTTGCGCACGCGCAGCTTCGCCGGCAGCTCGCTCGGCGCCGGCGCCCTTTCGCCGCGCACGGTCGTGCGGATGAGGGGGCGGTTGGTGGAGAGGGGCGCTGCTTCCATTTCAATCCTTCTTGTGGAACGCCAGCCGCGCCAGGATGTTGAGGACCAGCACGGCAAGGGTGATGAGCGCCGCGCCGCCCCAGGCAAGGCGATGCCAGTCGGCGTAGGGGCTCATGGCGAACTGGAAGATCACCATCGGCAGGTTCGACATCGGCTTGCCCATGTCGAGCGACCAGAACTGGTTGTTGAGCGCGGTGAAGAGCAGTGGCGCCGTCTCGCCGCTGATGCGGGCGACGGCGAGCAGGATGCCGGTCATGATGCCGACCCGTGCCGCGCGGTAGGTGACCAGCATGATCACCTTCCACATCGGCGCGCCGAGTGCGATCGCCGCCTCGCGCAGGCTGTTCGGCACGAGCTTCAGCATGTCGTCGGTCGTGCGCACCACCACCGGGATCACGATGAGCGACAGCGCAAAGGCGCCCGCCCAGCCGGAGAAGTGCTTCACCTGGGCCACGTAGACCGAATAGACGAAAAGGCCGATCACGATCGACGGCGCGGACAGCAGCACGTCGTTCAGGAACCGCGTCGCGGACGCGAGCCAGCTGCCCTTGCCGTATTCCGCGAGGTAGGTGCCGGCGAGGATGCCGACCGGTGTGCCGAGCAGCGTGCCCACTGTCACTAGCACCAGGCTGCCGACGATCGCATTGGCGAGCCCGCCGTCCGCGCCCGGCGGCGGTGTCATCTGGTAGTACAGCGTCGCCCGGAGGAGCGCGGTGCCGCCTTCATAGAACAGCGTGCCGAGGATCCACACCAGCCAGAACAGCCCGAAGGCGAGCGCCAGGCAGGAGATGAAGAGGAGGAGCGCGTTCTGCCGCTTGCGGGCGCGGTAGCGCGGATTTGCTGCCGTCGCGGCGCTCACGTCTTTGCCCCCTCATGGCGCGAGAGCCGAAGGAGCAGCACCTTCGAGAGCGCGAGCACGATGGTGGTAATCAGGAAAAGGATCAGGCCGAGCTCGATCAGCGCCGAAAAGTAGACGTCGCCCACTGCCTCGGTGAACTCGTTGGCGAGCGCCGACGCGATGCTGTTGGCCGGGGCATTGAGCGAGACAGCGAGGCGATGGGCGTTGCCGATGACGAACGTGACCGCCATCGTCTCTCCCAGCGCGCGGCCGAGCCCGAGCATCACGCCGCCGATGACGCCGACCTTCGTATAGGGCAGCACGACCTTCCACACGACTTCCCACGTCGTCGCGCCCAGGCCGTACGCCGATTCCTTGAGCAGCGGCGGCACCAGCTCGAACACATCGCGCATCACGGCGGTGATGAACGGGATCACCATGATCGAAAGGATCAACCCGGCGGTGAGCATGCCGATGCCGAGCGGCGGGCCCTTGAAGAGCGGGATGGCGCCGAAGGTGTTGATCAGGGCCGGCTGCAGGTGCGACTGGAATATCGGCGCGAAGACGAACAAGCCCCACATGCCATAGATGATCGAGGGGATGGCGGCGAGCAGCTCGATCGCCGTGCCGAGCGGGCGCTTCAGCCACGCCGGCGACAGCTCGGTCAGGAAGAGCGCGATGCCGAAGCTCACCGGCACGCCTATGAGAAGCGCGATCAGCGAGGTCATCAGCGTGCCGTAGATCGGCACCAGCGCGCCGAAATCCTCCCGCACCGGGTCCCACTCCGGGTTCCAGAGGAAGCGCACGCCGTATTTCTCGAGGGTGACCTGGCTGCCGACCACCAGCGAGATGAGGATCGCGGCGAGCAGGCTGAAGACCACCAGCGCGAAGAAGCGCGTGACGTTCTCGAACAGCGCGTCGCCCCAGCTCGCGTGCCGGGCGGGACGGACTTCGGTATCGGCGGATTCGCTGATCGGCAGGACGGCGCTCACTTCGCGGCCTCGGCGATTCTATGCGATCAATAAAGCGTCTTGCCGGACGCGTCCTTGATCTTCGCCTTCCAGTCGGACTGGATGAGCTTCACCACCGCGTCGGGAATCGCCACGTAGTCGAGATCGGCCGCCATCTGGTCGCCGTTCTTGAAAGCCCAGTCGAAGAACTTGAGCACCTCCTTTGCGTTCTCCGGCCGCTCCTGCCGCGTATGGAGCAGGATGAACGAGGCTCCCGTGATCGGCCAGATCTTTCTCCCGGACTGGTCGGTGAGGACAAGGTACATGCCCGGCGCCTTCGCCCAGTCGGCCGCCGACGCCGCCGCCTTGAAGGCCGCTTCCTCCGGCGCGACGAACTGCCCCTCGCGGTTCTGCATCAGCGCGAACTTCAGCTTGTTCTGCTTGGCGTAGGCGTACTCGACGTAGCCGATCGAGCCGTCGATGCGCGCGACGTAGTTCGCCACGCCCTCGTTGCCCTTGCCGCCCACGCTCGTCGGTGCAGGCCACTTCACCGCGGTGCCTTCGCCGACCGTGCTCTTCCAGTCGGCGCTCACCTTGGCGAGGTAGTTGGTAAAGAGGAACGTGGTTCCCGAGCCGTCGGAGCGATGCACCACCGAGATCGCCTGGTCCGGCAGCTTCGCGCCTGGATTGAGCTTGGCGATCGCCGCGTCATTCCACTTGCCCACCTTGCCGAGGTAAATCCCGGCCAGCACTTCGCCGGTCAGGCGAAGCTGCCCAGCCTCGACGCCCTTCACGTTGAACACCGGCACGACGCCGCCCATGATCGCCGGGAACTGCATCAGGCCGGCTTTCGCGAGGTCCTCGGGCTTGAGCGGCGCGTCGGAGGCGCCGAAGTCCACGGTCTTCGCGGTGATCTGCTTGATGCCGCCGCCGGAGCCGATCGACTGATAGTTGAGGCCCACGCCGGTCTGCTTCTTGTACGCGTCGGCCCACTTCGCATAGATGGGGTACGGGAAGGTGGCGCCGGCGCCGGTGATATCGGCGGCCAGCACGGTGCTCGAAATCGCAAGCGCCGCAGCGGCGCCCGCCAGCACTTTGAACATCGGGATTGCTCCTCGTTGGCTCGGTTTTCAGTCCAGGCGAGGCTATTCGCGCAGTGTTGCCGTTTCGTGACGGCCGAAAGCGGTCACATAACGGTCATGAAGCCCACCTAGCATTTGCGATAATGGTCACGACGGTGGGCGTAAACGAGCATCTTTCGAAG
>DATMIG010000513.1:0-5107 GCA_035554335.1 Burkholderiales bacterium | reverse complement strand
CGTGGAACTTCGTCGCGCTCGAGGCCGAGATTCCCAAGCCCGGCGACTACATGCGCTCCTATGTCGGGCCGACGCCGGTCGTCGTCGCGCGCGACACCGACGGCAGCATCCACGTGTTCGAGAACCGCTGCGCGCACCGCGGCGCCGAGTTCTGCCGCTCGCAGCGCGGCAACACGAAGGAGTTCGTCTGCCCGTACCACCAGTGGTCCTACGACCTGAAGGGCAACCTGCAGGGCGTGCCGTTCAAGCGCGGGGTGAAGGGCGAGGGCGGCGGCATGCCGAAGGACTTCAGGAACGAGGAGCACGGCCTCCTGCAGCTCAACGTCACCACGCTGCACGGCGTGGTGTTCGCCTCGTTCTCCAAGGAGCTCGAGCCGATCGAGCAGTACCTCGGGCCCGAGATCCTCAAGGACTTCGAGGTGGTGTTCAAGGGCCGCAAGCTCAGGATCCTTGGCTATTACCGCAACGAGCTACCGGGCAACTGGAAGCTGTACCACGAGAACCTGAAGGACCCGTACCACGCCACGCTGCTGCATTCGTTCCTGGTGACGTTCGGCCTGATGGTCGCCGGCAGCAAGAACGGCATGATCGCCGACGCCAAAGGCCGCCACGGCACGCTCGCCTCCGCCAAGCCGGAAAACGTCGCGGCGGCAGTCGGCGCGGTGAAGGGCGAGATGCGCGCCTACCGCGAGGACTTCAAGCTCGCCGACGGCCGCTTCCTGCAGTACGTGCGCGAGTTCGACTCGCCCTGGTCGGTCACCATGCAGACCATCTGGCCGAATCTCATCGTGCAGCGCGAGCTGAACACGCTCGGCATCCGCCACATCGTGCCGAACGGCCCGCACAGCATGATCATGCTGTGGACCATGTTCGGCTACGAGACCGACGACGAGGAGATGACGCGCCATCGCCTGCGCCAGGGCAACCTCATGGGCCCCTCGGGCTTCCTCGGGCTGGAAGACAACGAGGCGATCAAGTTCGTGCAGGAAGGCCTGCGCCGCTCGCCCTCCGATACCGGCATCGTCAAGCTCGGCGGCAGCACGCAGGGCTCCACCAACTCGGTGATCGACGAGGCGGCGATCCGCGGCCTGTACGCGTACTACCGCACGCAGATGGGGCTTTGATGTATTCCGGCTACGACATGGCGCCTGCCGATGCGCGCGAGACGCGCGAGCTGCGCCTCGAGATCGAGGAATTCCATGCCGACTACTGCTGGACGCTCGACTGCGGCGACGTCGAGCGCTGGCCGGAGTACTTCACCGACGATGCCGTGTACCGCATCACGGCGCGCGAGAACGCCGACGCCGGGCTGCCGGTGGGCCTGGTGTACGCCGACTCGAAGGCGATGATCCGCGACCGCGCCTTCGCCATCAAGCACACGCAGATGTATGCGCCGCGCACGCTGCAGCATTTCGTCAGCAACGTGCGGGTGCTGCAGGCGCAGGGCGATTCGATCAAGGCGCAGTCGAACTACCTCCTGCTGCAGACGCTGGTCGACGGCCCGACCACCATCCAGCAGTCGGGGCGCTACTACGACACCTTCGTGCGCGCCGGCGGCAAGCTGAAGCTGAAAGAGCGCCAGTGCATCTACGACACGGTGCTGATCGCCAACGACCTCGTGCTGCCCGTCTAGTCGATGCGCAGCGCGCCGCGCCCGTACTCGTTGTTCGCCTCGATCAGCCGCGCGAGCGTGGCCATGAAGACGTCGCGCTCCTTCTGGCTGAGCGGCGCGCACATGCGGTCCTGCGCGCGCTGCATGCTGGAGAACATCGCCGCGGTGAGCGAGCGTCCGCGCGGGGTGATGCGCGCGAGCCGCGCGCGGCGGTCGCGCGGGTTGGGCTTGCGCGTGACGAGCTTGCGGCGCTCGAGGCGCTTCAGCACTTCCGCGGTGCTGGTGCGGTCGAGGCCGAGCTCCTCGGCGAGCGAGCCCTGGTCGAGCTCGCCACGGAAGTTGAGCGCGGTGAGGAGACCGTACTGCACCGGCGTGAGGCCCGAGTCCCTCAATTCCTCGAGGAACAGCGCGACGTGGATCTGATGCAGGCGCCGGATCAAATAGCCGGGACGCGACCAGAGCGGCAGCCGGGTCTCGCGCGGGCGGGATTTCATGGCGCGCGAGTCTAGCGCCATTCCCACCGCGGCCGGCATCGCGCGACGGGTGCGCGATGGCGACGTCACGGCCGCCCGGGTGGTCGACGAGTGCCTCGCCCGCATCGAGCGTCTGCAGCCCAGGCTGAACGCCTTCGTCACCGTGTGCGCCGACGAGGCCCGCGCGCAGGCGGCCGAAATCGACCGCGCGCGCGCGGCCGGCAAGCCGCTCGGTCCCCTCGCCGGGGTGCCGGTGTCGGTGAAGGACATCCTGAACACGAAGGGCGTGCGCACCGCATGGGGCTCCCGCCTGATGGAAAACAATGTCCCGGCCGACGATGCCGCCGCGGTGAAGCGCCTCAAGGACGCGGGCGCGGTGATCGTCGGCAAGACCACCACGCCCGAGTTCGCCTACAAGCTCCTCACCGACTCGCCGATCTCGGGCATCACGCGCAATCCCTGGAACCCCGAGCTCACGAGCGGCGGCTCGTCCGGCGGCTCGGCCGTGGCGGTCGCCGCCGGCATGGGCCCGCTCTCGCTCGCCACCGATGCGGGGGCGTCCACGCGCTTGCCGGCCGCGTGCTGCGGCGTCCTCGGCCTCAAGCCGACGCTCGGACGCGTACCGCACAACCAGGTGCCCGATGCCTTCAACAACTTCATCCACCTCGGCGTGATGGCGCGCACGGTCGACGATTGCGAGCTGATGCTCGACGCCATCGCCGGCCCGCATCCGAGCGATCCCTGGTCCCAAATTCGGGGTCAGGGCGCTAATTCACCCAATCTTCGCGTCGAGTGGCGCCCACTGCTGGGCAATACGCTGCTCGACGACGAGATCCGCGCCCAATGCGAGGCGGCGCTGCGCAGCATCGGCGCCGAGGTGCGCACGGTGGACGAGCCGTTCGAGAACGCCGAGGCGCCGTGGCGCGTGCTGCAGCAGTCGAACTGGGCGGCGCGCTGGTTCGGGAAGATCGGCGAGGTCGAGGCGAAGATCGAGCCCGGTTTCGCCGCCGGCATCCGCGCCGGCGGCGCGTACACCGGGCAGCAGCTCCTCGCCGCGACCGTGAAGCGCACCGAGTACTTCCGCAAAGTGCAGGGCTGGTTCGAGCGCTGCGACCTGGTGGCGACGCCGACCATGAGCCGGCCGCCGATGTCGGCCACGCATCAGGTGGACGAGCCGATCACGGTGAACGGCAAGCCGGCGGGCGATCTGCGCGTCGCCTGGGCGCCGTACCTGAATGTCTTCAACCTGACCGGCCATCCCGCGCTCAGCGTGCCGGCGGGCTTCACGCGCGCGGGGCTGCCGGTCGGCCTGCAGCTGGTCGCGCGCTGGCACGCGGAGGCCGATCTCTTTGCCGCCGCGCGCCGGATAGAGCAAGCCCGCCCTTGGGCGGACAGGCAACCCAACGTATGAACTTCAACCGGAGGAGGCAACGATGAAAAGACGCGATTTCCTGACCAGGGCGGGCGCCGGCGTGGCGCTCGGCTCGGTGGCCGCGGCCGCGCAGGCGCAGTCCGAGGGCGTGAAGTGGCGCTACGCCACCATGTGGCCGAAGAGCCTCGACGCGATGCACGGCTCGGCCGAGAACTGGGCGAAGCGCGTGGGCGGGGTGACCGGCGGCAAGTTCGAGATCCGCACCTTCGCCGCCGGCGAGATCGTGCCGCCGGGCTCCGTATTCGACGCGGTGAAGGACGGCACGATCGAGGCCGGGCACGTGCTCTCGTCGTTCTTCTTCGGCAAGGACCCGGCGCTCGGCTTCGACGCCGGCATGCCGTTCGGCCTCAATGCGCGCCAGCAGGCGGCGTGGATGTACGACGGCGGCGGCCTGCAGCTGATGCGCGAAGTGTTCAAGAAATACAACATCGTGCAGTTCCCGGTGGGCAACGTCGGCGTGCAGATGGGCGGCTGGTACCGCAAGGAGATCAAGACGGTCGCCGATCTCAAGGGCCTGAAGTTCCGCATCGGTGGCATCGGCGGGGCGATCCTGTCCAAGCTGGGCGCGGTGCCGCAGCAGATTCCGCCGAGCGACATCTACACCTCGCTCGAGAAAGGCACCATCGATGCCGCGGAGTGGATCGGTCCCTACGACGACGAGAAGCTCGGCCTGAACAAGGTCGCCAAGTACTACTACACCCCGGGCTGGTGGGAAGGCAGCGCGCAGGTCACCCTGCTCATCAACCAGAAGGCCTGGGAGGCGCTGCCCAAGGCCTACCAGGAGGCGATCGAGTCGGCGGCAGCCGAGCAGACGCTGGTCATGATGGCCAAGTACGACGCGAAGAACCCGCAGGCGTTGCGGCGGCTGATCAGCGGCGGCGCGCAGCTGCGGCAGTTCCCGCGCCCGGTGCTCGATGCCTGCTATAAGGCGACCAACGAGTTCTTCGGCGAGCAGTCGGCGAAGAGCGCGGAGTTCAAGAAGATCTACGACTCCTGGGCCAAGTTCCGCGACGACGAGAATCTCTGGTTCCGCGTGGCCGAGCAGAACCTCGACGACTACCGCTACGCGCAGTCGGCCAAGGCCAAATGAGCGGCGAGGGCAAGCCGGGGCAGGGTGTCGGCGCGCGTCTTCCCCGCAAGGAGGACTCGCGCCACCTGCATGGCCGCGGCACCTTCGTGCCCGACCTGATCCTGCCCGGCCAGCGCGAGGTGGCGTTCTTCCGCTCGCCTCTCGCGCACGCCCGCATCACGGCGTTGCGCCGGCCCGAAGGCACGCAGGGCCGGATCTTCTTCCGCGAGGACATGCCCGAGGTGAAGGCGATCGTCGCGCCTTCCACGCTGCCGACCTTCAAGCTCTCCGAGCAGCACCATCTGGCGCACGGCAAGGTGCGCTTCGTCGGCGAGCCGATCGCCTGCTGCGTCGGCCGCACGCGCGCCGAGGCCGAGGACCTCGCCGAGCAGGTGCAGGTCGACTTCGAGGAGCTGCCGGCGCTCGTGGACGTGCACAAGGCGCGCCTCGATCGCTCGAATCGAATCCACGAGGAGTGGGACGACAACCTCTACCTCACGCTCTCGCTCGACAACGGCTTC
>DATMIG010000512.1:0-5015 GCA_035554335.1 Burkholderiales bacterium | reverse complement strand
GCCATAGGCCAGCTCGCGCGTCGTGCGATGCACGGTGTCGCCCAGTCGCAGCGATTGCAGGATGCCGTGCGCTTCCTCCGCCGCGGCGTCGAACGAGGCGAGGCGCCGCCACCAGTTGTGCGCGTTGCGCTCGCGCTCGAGCACGGCGAGCGTCACCGATTCGAGCGCCGTCAGTTGCGGGAACAGGGTGTTGATCTGGAAGGTGCGCACCAATCCCTTCCTCACCCGCGCATAAGGAGGCAGCGAAGTGATGTCGTCGCCCGACAGGGTGATCTCGCCGCTGTCGGGTCGCAGCATGCCGGTCAGCAGGTTGATGAGCGTGGTCTTGCCGGCGCCGTTGGGGCCGATGAGCGCATAGCGCACGCCCTTCGGCAGCTCGAGCGCGATGTCCTGCGCCACGACGAGCGAGCCGAAGCTCTTATTGAGATTTCTTGTGGAGAGCACTCAATCCGCCCAGGATGCCGTTCGGCAGGAACATGACGACGGCGACGAGCATCACGCCGATCCAGAAATACCAGTACTGCGGGTTGGCGCCCGAAAACTGGTCGCGCGCCACCATGTAGATGATGGCGCCGACGATGCCGCCATAGAGCCGCCGCCCCGCGCCACCGAGGATGAGGATCACCAGCACGTCCGCCGACCGGCTGAAGGACAGGGTCTCGAGCGACACGGTGGACGTCGTCTGCGTCAGCACGGCACCGGCGATGCCGGCCAGCACGGCGGCGATGGTGTACGCCTTGCGCAGGTGCGCACGGCTCGGCGCGCCGATGGCCGGCATGCGCGTCGCATTCTCGCGGATGCCGCGCAGCGCGAGACCGAACGGTGAATGGATCACGCGCCGCGCGACCAGGAAGCAGAGGAACAGCACCGCCAGTGCATACGCGTAGGCGGCGCGGCCGAACATGTCGAACTTGAAGCCGAGCACGCCCGGCACGCGGAAGCCCTGCAGGCCATCTGCGCCGCCGGTGAGGTCGCTCGCGCTGTTGGCCGCTTCCGCGAGCAGCAGGCCGAAGCCCATCGTCAGCATGATGAGCGCGAGGTGCCGGAAGCGGATGATGATGTGGCTCGTCAGGTAGCCGAGGATTCCCGCCGCCAGCCCGGCGAGGCAGAGGGCGGAGAGCGGCTCGGTCCAGTAATGCTTGGCGATCAGGCCTGCCGTGTAGGCGCCCATGCCGAAGAACGCCGCGTGGCCGAGCGAGACGATGCCCGCATAACCGAGGATGAGGTCGAGCGAAAGCGCGAAGAGCGCAGTGATGGCCACCTGGCTGGCGAGCGACAGGTAGGCGGGCGTGACGACGAACGGCAGCAGCGTGCACGCCCAGAAGACGAACTCGATCGGTCGCCAGCGCGCCTGCTGGACGAAGCTGGCACGGGCGGTGACGTTACCGTTTGCCAAAGAGCCCCGCCGGTCGCCACATGAGGAGCGCGACCATCACGAGATAGATGACGAATGCCCCCAGCCAGGGGAAGTAATACTTGCCCGCCATGTCGCTAATGCCGAGCACTATCGCCGCGGCGAATGAGCCGCCGATCGAGCCGAGGCCGCCGACCGCTACGACGATCAGGACGTAAACCAGGTAGCCGAGCGCGAATGTCGGGTCGAGGCCGACGATCTGGATCGACAGCGCGCCGCCGAGCCCGGCGAGGCCGCCGCCGAGCGCGAAGGTGAACATGAAGGCGCGATCGACGTCGATGCCCAGGCCGCGCGCCATGCGCTGGTTATCGACCGCGGCACGCACCTTGGCGCCGAAGCGCGTTCTTTCCAGGAAGAAAACGAGGAGCCCGGTCACCGCGAGGCCGACGACGATGAGGAACATGCGGTAGTTCGCGAACGTCATCCCGCCGACGTGCTGCGCCCCCTTCAGCCATTCCGGCACCTGCACCGACTGCTGCTCGGTGGTGTAGAACCAGGCAAAGGCCGCGATCGAGATAAACACGATGCCGATCGTCAGGAGGCACTGGTCGAGATCGCTCGCGCGATAGAGGCGGCGGTACAGGATCCGCTCGAGCACGATAGAGACGATGGCCGCGGCGATGAACGCCACCGGGAGCGTGGCGAGGAACGGCCAGCCGAGCTTCCCGGCCAGTTGCACGCTTGCATAGCCGCCGACCATGGCGAAGCTGCAATGCGCGAGATTGACGAAGTTCATCATGCCGAGCGTCACCGACAGCCCTACCGACAGCAGGAAGAGCAGCATCCCGTAGGCGAAGCCGTCGAATACAACGCTGGCCAGCGAAGACAGCATGGTCAGAAAATCGGGGTCAGAGCCTCAGGCCCTGACCCCGATGCGGGGTGTCGCGGGATTATTTTTTAGCCGCGGCCTTGCGCCGCTCGCCGGCCGGGTCCTTGACCATCTTGACGGTGTCGAACGGCACGTTCATCAGCTCGCCGTGCACCTTCTCCACCTTGCGGATGTAGACGTTCTGCACCACGTCGCGCGTCTCGGGGTCGATCATCATCGGCCCGCGCGGGCTGTCCCACTTCAGGCCCTTCGCGGCGGCGATGAGCGAGTCGCCGTCGGTCTTGCCGCCGGTCTTCTTCAGCGCCTCGTAGATGGCATGCATGCCGTCGTAGCCGCCGATGGAGAAGAAGTCCGGGTTGCGACCGTTGGCGACACCCTGGTAGGCCTTGACGAACTTGACGTTGAGCGGGTCCTTCGAGGTGTAGTCGTAGTGCCACGCGGTGATGATGCCGAGCGCGTTGTCGCCCATGCTTTTCAGCGCCGCCTCGGCGGTCGTCTCGCCCGAGCCGAGCACCTTGGTCTTCTGCAGATCGACGCCGCGCTCCGCGAACGCTTTGCCGAGCGCCGCCGGCTGCGCGCCGCCGGGGATGAAGATGAAGATCGCTTGCGGGCCGACGTCCTTCGCGCGTTGCACGAAGGCGGAGAAGTCGGGGTTCGCCACCGGGAAGCGCACCGCGCCCGCCACCGATCCGCCGGCCGCCTTGAACGCGAGCTGGAACGCCTGCTCCGAGTCGATGCCGGGGCCGTAATCGGTGACCATCGTGTAGACCTGCTTCACGCCGCCCTTGGTCGCGGCCCACGTGCCGAAGGTTTCCATCACCTGCGGCAGCGTCACCGAGGTACGGATCATGTACGGCGACTTGGTGATCACCACTGACGTCGCGGCGTTCATCACCACCATGAACTTCTTCGCCTCGGCGGAGACGTCGCCGGCGGCCATGGCGTTCGGCGTGAGCACGTAGCCGGCAAGGATGTCGACGCCGTCGCGCACGATCAGCTCCTGCGACAGGCGCTTGGAGACATCGGGGGCGACCCCGCCGGTGTCCTTGGTGATGAGCTCGATCTTGCGGCCGTTGACCGTGTCGCCGTGCATCTTCATGTAGGTCTTGGCGCCGTTCAGCAGCTGGTTGCCCGCGTCGGCGAACTGGCCCGACGTCGTGAGAACCATGCCGATCTTGATCGGTTGTTGCGCGTGCGCGCCGGAGGCCGCAAGCGCGACGGCCAGAACGAAGCTGGTGCGAAGCATAGATTTCCTCCTCCTAAGGAAGCCGTACCATACCAAAGAATGAAACGGTCCACGAAAAAGATCCTGACCACCCATGTGGGAAGCCTCCCTTACGACGGGAATGACGTGCGCTGGGTGGTGGAGAAGCAGCGCGCCCTGGGCCTCGACCTCGTCAACGAAGGCGAATACACGAAGGGCGGCGACTGGCTCTCATACGTCGAGACGCGCTTCGGCGGCTTCGAGCCGCGCACGCCGCCGCCCGGCACGATCCCGCTCATCGCGCAAGGCAGGGACCGCGAGGCCTTCGCCGACTTCTACCGGTACGCGGCCGAGAAGGGCACGCTCTTCTATGCTCCCGGCGAGCAGATCAAGCGCGTGCGGCCGATCTGGGTCTGCACCGGGCCCATCACTTACACCGGCCTGGACGCCCTGCAACACGAAATCGCGCAACTGAAAGCGCACGTGCCGGCCGAGGACGCCTTCCTCACCTCCACCGCGCCGGCGAGCCTCGAGGTCTATCGACGCGACGAGTACTACAAGAGCGAGGAAGCGTTCGTCTACGCCATCGCCGAAGCGATGCGCGTCGAATTCGAGGCCATCGTGAAGTCGGGCATCGTGCTTCAGATCGACGATGCCTGGCTGGTCGCGCTATGGGACCGCCTCGGCTTGGGGCTGGAAGACTTCAGGAAACGATCCCTGATGCGGATCGAAGCGCTGAACCACGCGCTGCGCAACGTGCCGGAAGATCGCGTGCGCTACCACCTGTGCTGGGGAAGCTGGCACGGCCCGCACGCCTTCGACATCGAGCTGAAGGACGTCGTCGATCTCATGCTGCGGGTAAAGGCGCAGGCTTATCTCATCGAAGGCGCCAACGCGCGCCACGAGCACGAATACGCCGTCTGGGATTCCGTGCGCCTGCCGGAAGGCAAGATTCTCATCCCGGGCGTCGTCACGCACTCCACCGACGTCGTCGAGCATCCCGAGGTGGTCGCGCAGCGCATCGTGCGCTTCGCTGAGCGCGTCGGCAAAGAAAACGTCATCGCCGGCTGCGACTGCGGCTTCGGCGGCCGCTCGCACCCGCAGATCGCCTGGGCAAAGTTGAAATCGCTTGCCGACGGCGCGGCTCTCGCCAGCAACCGTTCATGAAGGCGAGGATCACGCTACTCACGCTCGGGGTCGACGACCTCGAGCGCGCGGTGCGCTTCTACCGCGACGGGCTCGGCTGGAAGACCGAGGGCATCGTCGGCAAGGAGTTCGAATACGGCGCGGTCGCGTTCTTCGATCTCGCGGGCGGCCTGCGCCTTGCGCTCTGGCCGCGGGAGAGCCTCGCGCACGATACGGGCCTGCCGCTCGGCGCGAAAAGCTCGACGGAATTCAGCATCGCGCACAACGTGAGCTCCCGGGCGGAAGTCGATGCCGTCATGGCGACGGCCGCCCGGGCGGGCGCGGCGATTGTCAAGCCCGCGCACGACACGTTCTATGGCGGCTACGCCGGTTACTTCAAGGATCCCGACGACCACCTGTGGGAAGTGGCGTGGAACCCACAG
>DATMIG010000511.1:0-1776 GCA_035554335.1 Burkholderiales bacterium | reverse complement strand
GCCGGCGATCGCCGCGCGCGCGGTCGCCTGGGCGGGTCTCGAAAGCCCGCAGCGCGCGCTCGATCTCTTGCGATTCCTCGAGGCCCGCACCGGCAGCATCGAGGGCTTCGAGCTGGTGCCGCAGGATTCGCTCGAACTCGTGCTTCGGCACGTCCCCGACACGCGCGCGCCGCTATCCGGCGAGCACAAGTGGAATGTGCTGATCGACGCCACCACCGCCGACCCGCCGCACGACATCTCCGCCGAGCTCGAGCGGCTGCTCGAAGCGGCGCTGGAGCAGGGCATCATTGCCGACGCGGTCATCGCGACGAGCGAAGCTCAGGCGGAAGCCTTCTGGAAGCTCCGCGACACGATCTCGGAAGCCGAACGCGCCGAAGGCCAGACTCTGGCGCACGACATCTCGGTCGCGGTCGCCGACATGCCGCGCTTCATCACCGAGGCGTCCGCCGAAGTGGAGCGCAAATTCCCCGGCGTGGTCGCCACCGGCTTCGGCCACCTCGGCGACGGGAACATCCACTTCCATGTCCGAGCGGGAAGCCACGCCGCGCCCGACTGGTACGAGGCGGAAGGGGAGGAAATCACCCGTTTCGTCGACGACCTCGTCACCGCCGCCGGCGGCTCGATCTCGGCCGAGCACGGGATCGGCCAGCTCAAGCGCGCCGAGCTCGCGCGCCTCGCATCGCCCGGCCGAATCCACGCGCTGCGCGCAATCAAGCAGGCGCTCGACCCGCTCGGGATCATGAACCCCGGAAAGCTGGTGCCTTAAAGACTGGCGCGCCCGGCAGGAGTCGAACCTGCGACCTCATGCTTAGAAGGCACGTGCTCTATCCGGCTGAGCTACGGGCGCGCGCAGGCGCTGACTAACCGCATTTGACGCGGAGCGGAACCGCGCTACGCCTGCGGCCATGAAAGCCGAGGGGGAGGGGCTGCGGCACATGGAGGCGCGGGCGCTGCACGGCGCGCGCTTCCGTTACTTCGACTTCGTCATGGTCGCGTTCGTCGTCGTGCTCCTGCTGTCGAACGTGATCGGCGCCGAAAAGCGCTCGTTCGTCACCTTGCCCGGGATCGGCGAATGGCCGTTCGGCGCCGGAATCCTGTTCTTCCCGATCTCCTACGTCATCGATGACGTGCTGACCGAAGTGTACGGCTACGCCCGCGCTCGCCGCGCGATCTGGGCGGGCTTCGGCGCGCTCGTCTTCATGGCGCTGATGGAATGGACCGTCGTGCATCTGCCCGTCGCGGAAGGGTGGACCGGACAGCCGGCCTACGAACGCGTGTTCGGTTCGGGCTGGCGTATCATCGTCGCGTCGATGGCGGCCTTCTTCATCGGCGATTTCCTCAACTCGGTCGTGCTCGCGAAGATGAAGATCTGGACCGCGGGCAAGTACCTCTGGACCCGCACCATCGGCAGCACGATCGTCGGCGAGGGCGCGGACAGCCTGATCTTCTATCCGCTCGCTTTCTACGGAATGGCGGATTGGCCGGTGCACATCATGCTCGAGGTGATGCTCAGCCAGTTCATCCTGAAGGTGAGCTGGGAAGCGCTGCTGACGCCGGTCACCTATGCGGTGGTCGGCTGGCTCAAGAAGAGCGAGGGCGTCGACGTCTACGACGTCGGGACCGACTTCACGCCGTTCACACTGAACCAGTAACCTCAAAAAACCGCTCATCCTGAGTAGCCGCTGAGCGAAGTCGAAGCGGTGTATCGAAGGACGGTCCTTCGATATGGGCCTTCGTCTCCCCCGGCTTTCGCCCGGGGTTGCTCAGTCCCTACTC
>DATMIG010000510.1:0-6672 GCA_035554335.1 Burkholderiales bacterium | reverse complement strand
GCGTCGAACTGCGCCTTGATTTCCGGATCGGCGAGCGCCTTGACCACCGCGCCCTGGATCTGCTCGGCGATCTGCGGCGAGGCGCCGGCGGGGAGCCACAGGCCGAACCAGTTGATGATGTTGTAGTCCTTGAAGCCCGCTTCCTGCATGGTCGGCACGTCGGGCAGGCCTTTCCAGCGTTTCGCGCCGGTGAGCGCGAGGACGCGCGCCTTGCCGCTCTTCGCGTGCTGCGCGGCGAGCTGCGTGCCGACGAAGAACATGTCCATGCGCCCGGCGAGCACGTCGGTGACCGCCTCGGCGACGCCCTTGTACGGCACCATGACGATGTCGACGCCGGCCATCGACTTCATCAGCTCGGCCGGGATGTGGCTCGCGGTGCCGATGCCGGCTGAGGCGTAGTTCAGCTTGCCGGGATGGCGCCGCGCTTCGTCGATCAGCTGCTGCACGGTCGTGAAGGGCGCATCGGGTCGAACCATCAGCGCCTGCCCGTAGTTCTGCGCGGCGAGCGTCACGTGCGTGAAGTCCTTCACCGGATCGAATGGGACATTCTCATTAAACGGTGGGGTGTTCACATGCGACGCCGTGGTGAAGAGCCATGTATAGCCGTCCGGCGGCTGCTTCGCGACGTACGCCGTGCCCACCACGCCGCCCGCGCCGGCGCGGTTCTCGATGACGAGCGGCTGGCCGAGGTTCATCTTCGGCGCCAGCATCCGGATGATGAGGTCGGGCGGGCCGCCGGGCGGCGACGGCACGACGACGTGGATCGGCTTGGCTGGGTACCGCTGCGCTTCGGCCGCCATGGCGGCGAGCGCCAGCATCAACGCTAGAAGTATTCTCATTGTGGCAGCGGAGGCATGTAGAGCACGACGGCGACGGCGATGGCCATGGAGAGGGCGATGGTCGCATAGGCGGCCACCCGATTGCTTTGCGGCCGTTTCAGGCCCCACGCGATGCGGCCCGTGAAGGCGAGCCAGCAGAGAACCGCGACGAGCATCGGGTCCATCAAGTTCCACAGCCCCTTGGGCGGCACGCCGGCGCCGAGGCGGGAGAGCGCCATCGGCGTGAGCGCATGGACGATGCCCGGGAGGAGCCAGGAGATGCGTTCAACCGGCAGCAGGACGTTCCATCGCGAAACGCGCGCGACCGCGATCGTGCCGCCGAAGAGGATCGCCGCCGGGATGACGTAGATGGCGGCGAGGATCGCGAGCTGGGTGCTAAGCAACGGTCGTGCGAGTACCGTCGCGCGACGATCGCACGATGGCTTCGAGCACCGCCACGTTGTGCACTTCGTCGCCGCCGGGTAGCGCGAGCGGCCGGCGCGCGGCGGCCGCCTGGGCGAAATGCTCGAGCTCGGCGCGCTCGGTGCTCGTCTTCGGGAAGTGGCGCAGCTCGGGCCTTTGCTTGCGATGCGAATCGGCCGGGTCGAAGAAGCATATCTTCATGTCCCAGGTGTGCAGGTGCTCGACGTCGCCGACCTCGATCCAGCCCTTGGAGCCGAAGATCTGCATGCGCCAGGTCTCCGCCGTGGCGATCACGGTGCCGAGGTAGCCGGTCGCTCCCGAGTTGAAGCGGAAGAGCATCGAGGTGGTGTCGTCCATGCCGTAGTCGTGAACCAGGCGATCGCTCTGCGCGAAGACCGAGCCGATGTGGCCGGCGAGGTAGAGCATGGCGTCGACGACGTGCACGCCCCGCCCGGTCATGCCACCGGCCGGCACCTCCTCGCGGTCGTGGCGCCAGTGCTCGCGCGAAAAGCGGTAAGCGCTCGGGCCGCAGAAGTTGCCTTCGATGTGGAGCAGCTTGCCGAGCGTGCCGTCCTCGAGCATGGCCTTCGCCGCGCGCAGCGCCGGCTGGAAGCGCCAGTTGTAGCCGATGGCGAGCGTCACGTTGTGCTCGGCCGCCGCGCGCACCGCCGCCTTCGCCTCGCGGGGGTCGAGGCCGAGCGGCTTCTCGACGAACACATGCTTGCCAGCCTTGGCGGCGGCGATGATCTGCTCGCAGTGCATGGAGTGCGGCGTGGCGAGGACGACGGCGTCGATGGCTTTGTCCGCCAGCAGGGCCTCGTAACCGTCCAGAAGCCGGATGCCTTGCTGCTCGCACCACGACCGCGCCTTCTCCGGCGTGCGCGTCGCGCCGGCGACGAAGCGGATGTGCTCGCTCGTGCCCTGCACGCTCGAAACCAGATTGCGTCCCCACGTGCCGATGCCGACGATCGCTGCTCGAATCATGTGCCTGATTATCGGGTGAGCGTGACCGGCTTGCCGGCGCGGATCCCGGCTTGTTTCAGCACTTCGGGGGTCAGGCGCCCAGAGGGCGGGCAGGTCACGCCCGGCGGCGAGAACACGACGCGGATCCGGGTCACCTTCTGGTAGTCGCCTTCCGGCCCGCTGCCGAAAATGACCCAGTAAGGCTCGAGCGGGCTCTCGGAGCGGTAGCAGATCTCGTCCACGTCGCCGTTGCGCAGTGGCGAGTTGCCAAAGCGCGAGAGCACTTGCGCCAGAGTGTCCCGCCCGACCTGCATGCCGGCGAGGGAGCCGTCATCCGCATGCGCGATCCCGGTAGCCAGAAGCAGCATGGCCAGCGTCATCTAGGTGGCCGCGCTCAGCTTGCTCGCTGCGCAGCGTCCTTCCTTTTCGAACCAGTAGACGATGTTGCCGGTGACGACGATGCTGCCCGAGACCACCGCGCTCGCCGCCGCGACGGCGCCGGCGGCGACGAGGAGCTCGGCGCACCCCCGGCCCTGGCAGCTGGTGAATCCGCCGATCTGCGCGAGTTCCAGCTTCATCTGCCGCGCGTCGATATGGCAGGCGCTGTCGTACACCTGGGTGGTGCGCGGCACGTAGATGCAACCGGCGAGCGAAAGCAGCAAGACAAGCGAGGCGGCGGCGCGCATGGCCGCCGAGCTTATCTCAGTCGCCGTCGAGGCGCGAGAAGGCGACCGGCGTGAGGATGAGGACGAGGAGCAGCGTCACCGCGACCTTGATGGAGACGAAGGCGAGGACAACGAATGGGGCGACAAGGAAGCCGCCGGCGAGCGCCCACGGTATCTGCGGCAGCTGTTCCTTCAGCGTACGACGGCGGCGGCGCGCAACCTGGTCCAGCGCGCGCTGCTCGAGCCAGGAAAAGAAGATGAAGACCTGCACGAAGAGGCTGCCGGCCAGGAGAAACGGCGCGAGCAGCAGGCAGGCGAGGACCAGCAGGCTGTGCGTGCCGCCGAAAAAGACCACCAGCGCGGCGGTGGTCGCCACGCTGACGATGAGGAAGACGACGAGCGCCGCGGCCACCAGCGGGCGACGGCGCCGGACGTATTGGCGGAAGACGTCGCCGTGCTGGTAGCGCTGCAGGAGGTTCGGCGCTTCGTGCAGGATATCCATGCGACGAAGCATACGAACCGCGCACGCCGACCGCGCAGGGAATAGTGCGCTCAGAGACCGAGATAGGCCTGCCGCACCCGGTCGTTGTGCAGCAGCTCGGCGCCCGAGCCGGACATCACGATGCGGCCGTTCTCCAGCACGTAGGCGCGCTGCGAAATTTTTAACGACACCGCCACGTTCTGCTCGACGAGCAGGATCGTCATGCCGCGCTCGTTGAGCAGATGGATGGTGTGCAGCACTTCCTGCACCACGAGCGGCGCGAGGCCGAGCGAGGGCTCGTCGAACATGATGAGCTCGGGCGCGCCCATCAGGCAGCGGCCGATGGCGAGCATCTGCTGCTCGCCGCCCGACATCGTGCCGGCGAGCTGCTCCTTGCGCTCGCCGAGGCGCGGGAACATGGCGAACACCTCGTCCAGCCGGTGCTTCGCGTCGCGCCGCGCGCGCGGGATCATCGCGCCCATCTCCAGGTTCTCGAGCACGCTCAGCGTCGGGAACACCTGGCGCCCTTCGGCCACCTGGCCGATGCCGAGATCGCAGATGCGGTGCGAGGCGAGCCCGCTGATGCGCCGGTCCTTGAAGCGGATCTCGCCCCCGCGCGGCGACTCGATGCCGGCGATGGTGCGGATGAGCGACGACTTGCCGGCGCCGTTCGCGCCGACGATGGCGACGATCTCGCCCTGCGGCACCTCGAGCGACACGCCGTCGAGCGCCTGCGCGTCGCCGTAGTACAGATCGAGGTCGCGGACGCTCAGCATCGTTTCAGACTTGGGTCTCTTCGCCCAGGTAGCACTCCAGCACCGCCGGGTCGCGCACCACCTGCTCCGGCGTGCCGCGGGCGATCACTTCGCCGTGGTGCAGGACGCCGATGTGCTTGGCGAGCGCCATCACGGCGCGCATGACGTGCTCGATGAGGAGGATGGTCGTGCCGTACTTGCGGTTGAGATCGCGGAATACCTCGACCATCTGGTCGGTCTCGGTCGGCCGCAGTCCGGCCATCACTTCGTCCAGCAGGAGGAGCTTCGGCCGTGTCGCGAGGGCGCGCGCGACCTCCAGGCGCTTGCGATCGGGCAGCGTGAGCGAGGACGCCGGCAGGTCGCGCTTCGGTCCGAGGCCGAGGCGCTCGAGGATGTCGGCGGCAAGCTTGCGCGCATCGGCCGCGTGCCTTTCACGCAGGAAGGCGCCGACCATCACGTTGTCGAGCACGGAAAGCCCGGCGAAGGGCTTCACGATCTGGAAGGTGCGGCCGATGCCGGCGGCGCAGACCTGGTCGGGACGCAGGCCGTGGATCGGCTGGCCCTGGAACACGATCTCGCCGCTATCGGGCGCGTAGACGCCGGCCACCATGTTGAAGATGGTCGTCTTGCCGGCGCCGTTCGGCCCGATGAGCCCGTTGATGTCGCCCTCCGGCACCTGGAACGAGGCGCCGTTCACGGCGCGCAGGCCGCGGAACGATTTCGAGATCGCGCGGACCTCAAGCAGCGCCATCACGCCTCCGCCGCAGGAGCTGCACGATGCTGGCGATGGTGAGTATCCAGAGCGCGGGCGAGATGAGCAGCAGGTCGACGCGGATGTTGCATTCGCCGCTGCACAGCACGCGCGCTTTCATGAGCGACTCGTAGATCGCGTAGCCGAGCCAGAGCAATGCCGTCACCAGGGCGAGCCGCCGGCGCCTCGCCAGGTAGGCCGCGCCGAGAACCGCTGCGGGAACCAGGGCGGCGAGCGGCCACTGGATGAAGCCGACGAACGGGAGAAAGATGAGGTTCTCCCACTTCACAGCCGCAAGCTCCGCGAATTATGGAGGCGCAAAAGCCGCGCCAAAGGCGGCCAAATCCCGTTCGGCAGGAACATCACCACGGCGAGCAGCACGATGCCGTAGAACACCTGCTTGATGCCGGGGATCTCCCAGCCGAGCG
This sequence comes from Burkholderiales bacterium, assembly GCA_035554335.1. GTDB lineage: Bacteria > Pseudomonadota > Gammaproteobacteria > Burkholderiales > SG8-39 > SCGC-AG-212-J23. The sequence continues at coordinate 1,388 of DATMIG010000510.1, read as the reverse complement.
CGCCGAGCGCCTCGGTGATGCTGTCGGAGAGGAGCGTCAGGATCGCCGCGCCGAGCACCGGGCCGAAGAGCGTGCCGATGCCGCCGATGATCGGGCCGAGGATGATCTCGATCGAGCGGCTGATGTGGAAGATCTGCTCGGGAAAGAGGTTGTTGTAATAGAACGCGAAGAACACGCCCGAGACCGCGGTCATCGCCGAGCTGATCGCGACCGCCAGCATCTTCCAGCGGAAGGTGTTGATGCCGAGCGCCTGCGCGGCTTCCTCGTTCTCGCGGATCGCCTGCCAGTAGTAGCCGGCCTTGCTGCGCAGGAGGAAGAAGCACCCGACGAACGCCAGCGCCGTGAGCGCGAGCATGGCGTAGTAGTACATGAGCGGCGGGCCGCGGAAGTTGAGCAGATCCCACGTGTCGCGCTGCGCGACCCGCAGGAACATGCCGCCCGGACCGCCGCTCCAGGCGAAGTGGTCGAAGCCGATGCGCGTGAACTCGGCGAACGCGATCGTGAGGAGCGCGAAGTACACGCCCGAGATGCCGAAGCGAAAGGCGAGGAAGCCGATGACGAGCCCCATCGCCACGCACACCAGCATCGCCGCCCAGATGCCCACCCAGGGCCCGATGCCGAAATGGAAGAACAGGCCGCCCGCCGTATACGCGCCGAGGCCCACATAGATCGCGTGGCCGAGCGAAAGCTGCCCGGCAAATCCCATCATCACGTTCCAAGCCTGGCCGGTATAGGCGAAGTAGAGGATCAGCGTCGCGACCGACAGCGCATAGTTGCCGGCGAAGGCGGGCAGCGCGATGAGGAGCGCCGCGAGGATGGCCAGTGCGATCGCGCGCCGGTTCACGTGCGCCTCCCGAGCAAACCCTGTGGCCGGAACAGCAGGACGAGGATCAGGAGACCGAAGCTGAACATGCTCTTCGCCGATGGCACGATGAAAAGCCCGGCGAGGGCCTCGGAGACGCCGATCAGCACGCCGCCGAGGAGCGCGCCGCCCATGGAGCCGAGGCCGCCGACGATCACGATGACGAAGGCGAGCAGGGTGTAGGCGGGGCCGAGCGGCGGGGTGACGTCGACCAGAAGGACCATCGCGCAGCCCGCGATCGCGACGCAGGCCGCGCCGAGGCCGAAGGTGAGCGAGTAGAGGTGCTTCACGTTCAAGCCGACCACCTTGGCGCCGAGATAGTTGTCGGCGCAGGCGCGAATCGCCTTGCCGGTCAGCGTGAAGCGGAAGAAGGCAAAGAGGGCGGCCGCGGCGACGACGGCGGCCAGCGCAGCGTAGAGGCGGGCCTTGTCGACCAGCACCCGGCCGAGCTCGAACGATTCCAGCTGGTAGTCGACCTGCACGTTGCGCGCATCCGGCCCGAAGATCATGAGCAGCGCGTTGGTCA
>DATMIG010000509.1:0-6808 GCA_035554335.1 Burkholderiales bacterium | reverse complement strand
CGCGCGGTGCAGGGCGACTTCGGGCTTTCGCTGCGGCAGGTGCGTCCGGTGTCGAGCCTGATCGTCGAGCGGCTGCCGGCGACGCTCGAGCTCTCCTTCATGGCGGCGCTCTTCGCCTTGGTCGCGGGCATTCCGATGGGCGTCTATACGGCGCTGCGACGGCATTCCTGGCTCGCGCAGCTCCTGCTCGGCGTCTCGCTGATCGGCGTGTCGCTCCCCACCTTCCTCATCGGCATCCTGCTGATCCTCGTGTTCTCGGTGCAGCTCGGCTGGCTGCCGTCGTTCGGACGCGGCGACACGGTCGCAATCGGCTGGTGGAGCACCGGCCTGCTGACCGCCTCCGGACTCAAGGCGCTCATCCTGCCGGCGATCACGCTCGGCCTCTTCCAGATGACGCTCATCCAGCGGCTCGTCCGCTCGGAGATGCTGGAAGTGCTGCGCACCGATTACATCCGCTTCGCCCGCGCGCGGGGCCTTACCGACCGCGCCGTGCATTTCGGCCATGCCCTCAAGAACACGCTCGTGCCGGTGATCACCATCACCGGACTCCAGCTCGGCGCCATCATCGCCTTCGCCATCATCACGGAGACGGTGTTCCAATGGCCGGGCATGGGCCTCCTCTTCATCCAGGCGGTGACCTTCGCCGACGTGCCGGTGATGGCGGCCTACCTCTGCCTGATCGGCCTGTTCTTCGTCGTCATCAACCTCGCGGTCGATCTCCTCTACTATGCGGTCGACCCGCGCCTGAGAATGCAGCCGACATGAGCCCGACCGAGCGCATCCGCGCCTATCACGACGAGCTGCGCCAGCTGCGGCGGGATATCCACGCGCACCCGGAGCTCGCCTTCCAGGAAAGCCGCACCGCGACGCTCGTCGCCGACCGGCTCGGCGCCTGGGGCATCGAGGTGCACCGCGGCCTCGCCAAGACCGGCGTGGTGGGCGTGATCCAGGGCCGGAAGAGCGGCGGGCGCACGGTCGGCCTGCGCGCCGACATGGATTGCCTGCCGATGCACGAGCGCAACACCTTCGCGCACAAGTCGCAGAACGAAGGTCGCATGCACGCCTGCGGCCACGACGGGCACACCACGATGCTGCTCGGCGCGGCGCGCTATCTCGCCGAGACGCGCAACTTCGACGGCACCGCCTATCTCATCTTCCAGCCGGCCGAAGAGGGCGGCGGCGGCGGCCAGGTGATGCTGAGCGAGGGGCTCTTCGAGCGCTTCCCGGCGAACGAGATCTACGCGCTCCACAACTGGCCGGGCCTTGCCGCCGGCAAGATGGCGGTGCGCGCCGGCGCGGTGATGGCGGCGACCGACGAGCTGCAGATCACCGTGCGCGGCCGCGGCGGCCACGGCGCCATGCCGCATCTCGCCGTCGATCCGGTCGTCGCCTCGGCGCACATCATCACCGCGCTGCAGACGGTCGCCAGCCGCACCGTCAGCCCGCTCGATTCGGTCGTGGTCAGCATCTGCTCCATGGCGACGAGCCAGATCGGCGTCTTCAACGTCATCCCCGACCACGTCAAGCTGGTCGGCACCGTGCGCACCTTCGAGGCCGCGACGCGCGATCTCGCCGAGCGCCGCGTAGGAGAGATCGCCACCAAGACGGCCGAAGCGCTCGGCTGTACCGCCGAGGTCACGTACGAGCGCGGCTATCCGGCGACCGTGAACACGGCGCGCGAAGCCGAATTCGCAGCACAGGTCGGCCGCCGCGTGTTCGGCGACGAAAACGTGATCACGGACCACGAGCCCACCATGGGCGGCGAGGACTTCTCGTACCTGCTGCAGGCGCGGCCGGGGGCCTATGTCTTCCTCGGGCAGGGAGGCGCCGCGGGCGGCTGCCTCCTGCACAACCCGAACTACGATTTCAACGACGAGGTGATCCCGCTAGGGGCGGGCTACCTCGCCGCGCTGGTCGAAGAAGCACTGCCGCTCAAATAGGGGGAACGATGCGATACCTGCTGCTCGCCATGGCGCTCATCGCAGCGCCGGTCCAGGCCGTCACGCTCAAGTGGGCGGCCCAGAACGACATCCTGACGCTCGATCCACACTCGCAGAACCATGCCACCACGCACGCCATCATCCAATACGCGTACGAGGGGCTGGTGCGCTACAACGCGAAGTACGAGATCGAGCCGTGCCTCGCGGTGAGCTGGACGAAATCCGACGACCTGCACTACCGCTTCAGCCTGCGCCGGAACGTCAGGTTCCACGACGGCTCGCCCTTCACCGCCGATGACGTGGTGTTCTCCTTCAACCGGATCCGCGAGCCGCAGGGCACGAACCAGATCTACGTCTCCGGCATCAAGGAAGTGAACAAGGTCGACGACTACACGGTGGATTTCGTGCTTTCGGGCCCCTCGCCGATCCTGATGCGCTACATCGTCGACTTCCGCATCATGAGCAAGGCCTGGTCGGAGAAAAACCGCTCGCAGCACATCCAGGACTACGCGAAGAAAGAAGAGACCTACGCTTCTCGCAACGCGAACGGCACCGGCCCCTACCTCATCAAGTCCTGGGAGCCGGACAAGCGCATCGTCTTCGAGGCGAACAAGAACTGGTGGGGCAAGCTCGACGGCAACGTCAGCGAGGTGATCTACACGCCGATCCGGTCCGACGCGACACGGGTGTCGGCGCTGCTCTCGGGTGAAGTGGACCTCGTCACCGACCTGCCGACGCAGGACGTCGATCGCCTGCGGAAAGAAGCGAACCTCAAGATCCTCGACGGCCACGAGGTGCGCACCATCTTCATCGGGCTCGATCAGCACAACGACGAGCTGAAGTACGGCAGCGTGAAGGGCAAGAACCCGTTCAAGGACGTTCGCGTGCGCCACGCGCTCAACATGGCGGTCGACCGCGAGGCGATCCGCAAGGTGACGATGCGCGGCCTCTCGCTGCCCGCCGGCATCATGGTCGCGCCGGGCGTGCACGGCTACGCCAAGGACATCGACATCATCCCGAAGTACGACGTCGCCGGGGCGAAGAAGCTCCTCGCCGAGGCGGGCTATCCGAACGGCTTCGAGTTCACGCTCGACTGCCCGAACGGCCGCTACGTGAACGACGAGAAGATCTGCCAGGCGCTGGTCGGCATGTGGGCGCGCGCGGGGCTGAAGGTGCGGCTGAACGCCTTGCCCTTCTCCACGTTCATTCCGAAGATTCTCAACTTCGATTCCAGCGCCTACATGCTCGGCTGGGGGGTGCAGACCTTCGATGCGCTCTACAGCCTGCAGTCGCTGGTGCGCACGAAGACCACCGGCGCCGACGGCAGCTTCAACCTCGGGCGCGTGAGCGACCCCGAGATCGACCGCTGGGTCGACGCGGCAAAAACCGAGACCGACGAGGCGAAGCGCGACAAGCTGCTGCGCGACGGCCTGGTGCGCACGCGCGACCAGCACTATTACGTGCCGCTGCACCACCAGATGCGGCCCTGGGCGATGAAGAAGGGCGTCAGCATCACCTACAGCCCGGATGACCGGCCGCAGGCGCGCTTTGCCGTCGTGAAATAAGCGTAAAAGCAGTGCAGTGATTCTCCAGAGGCTCTGGGACCATGACCTGGCGTGGAGCTTCCGCCGCTCGCCGGTCACGGTCGTCGCCGCCGTCCTGACGCTGGTCTGCGTCGGCGGCGCGCTGCTCGCGCCGTGGATCTCGCCGCAGGATCCGTTCAACATGGCGGCGCTCAACCTGAACGACGCGTTCACGCCGCCCGTCTGGGACGAGCGCGGCAACGTGCAATTCCCGCTCGGCACGGATAACCAGGGGCGCGACATCCTGTCGACCATCATGCACGGCGCGCGCATCTCGCTCGGCGTCGGCCTCGCTTCCGTGTTCTTCTCGCTCGTGCTCGGCGTGGCGGCGGGCCTGCTCGCCGGCTACTACGGCGGGCGGCTCGACGCGCTCATCATGCGCGTGGCGGACGTGCAACTGTCCTTTCCGGCGATCCTCATTGCGCTCCTGATCGACGGCGTGGCGCGCGTCGCGCTGCCGGGCGAGCGCCACGACGACCTCGCCATCCCGGTGCTGGTGCTCGCCATCGGCTTCGCCGGCTGGGTTCAGTACGCGCGCACCGTGCGCGGCTCGACGATGGTCGAGCGGCAGAAGGAATACGTGCAGGCGGCGCGCGTCATCGGCCGCCGTCCGCTCGCCATCATGCTGTCGCATGTGCTGCCGAACGTGCTCGGCCCGGTGCTGGTCATCGCCACCATCCATGTCGCTACCGCGATCATCACCGAGGCGACGCTCTCCTTCCTCGGCGTCGGCGTGCCCGCGACGCGCCCCTCGCTCGGCACGCTGATCCGCATCGGCAACGAATTCCTCTACTCCGGCGAGTGGTGGATCACGGTGTTCCCCGGCGTCGCGCTCGTAGTCCTCGTCCTCTCGGTGAACCTGCTCGGCGACTGGCTGCGCGACGCGCTGAACCCCCGGCTGCGGTGATCCTCGACGTTCAAAACCTGCGGGTGGAGTTCCCCACGCGTCGCGGCACGCTCACCGCCTTGGACGGTGTCTCGTTCTCCATCGCCCCCGGTGAGGTCCTCGGCGTGGTCGGCGAGTCGGGCGCCGGCAAGTCGATCACCGGCATGGCGGTCATTCGCCTGCTCGCGCCGCCCGGAAGGATTGCTTCAGGAGAGATCCATCTCGAAGGCAGGCGCATCGACAACCTGCCGCACGAGGAGATGCGCAAGCTGCGCGGCCGCCGGATCGGCGTCATCTTCCAGGACCCGCTCACCTCGCTCAATCCGCTCTACACCATCGGCCGGCAGCTCGAGGAGACGATCCTCACGCATTTACCAATGGGCAAATCGGAGGCGCGAGGCCGCGCGTTATCGTTACTGCGCGAAGTCGGCATCCCGGCGCCGGAAGCGCGCTACGAGCACTATCCGCACCAGTTTTCCGGCGGCATGCGCCAGCGCGTGGTGATCGCCCTCGCCCTCGCCGCCGAGCCGAAGCTGCTGATCGCGGACGAGCCCACCACCGCGCTCGACGTCTCGATCCAGGCGCAGATCATCGCGCTCATCAGGCGCGTCGCGCGCGACCGCGGCGCGGCCGTGATGCTCATCACGCACGACATGGGCGTGATCGCCGAGACCGCGCAGCGCGTGGCCGTGATGTACGCCGGGCGCATCGTCGAGATCGGCGCGGCGCAGGACGTGATCCACGCGCCCAAGCACCCCTACACGGTCGGCCTGATGGGCTCGATCCCGCGCATCTCGGCCGAGAAGCACCGGCTGGTACAGATCGAAGGCTCGATGCCGCGCCTGAACGCCATCCCGCCCGGCTGTCCGTTCAACCCGCGCTGTGCGCACCGCTTCGACCGCTGCGTCGTCGAGCGCCCCGAGCTCATTGCGGCCGGCGCGAGCCGCGCCGCCTGCTGGCTGCATGCCAACGCTTGAACCGCTGCTCAGCCTAGTTGGCGTCAGCCGCGACTTCGACGTGTCGCGGCCCTGGCTCAATCGGGTCATTGAGCGCGAACCGCGGCGCTATCTCCGCGCGGTGGACAAGGTGTCGTTTGATATTGCGAAGGGAGAAACCCTGGCACTGGTCGGCGAGTCAGGTTGCGGGAAATCGACCGTCGCACGGCTGATCGTCGGCCTGTATCAGCCGACGGAGGGGCGCATCGCGTTCGAGGGGCGGCGCATGCAGATGATCTTCCAGGATCCCTACGCCAGCCTGAACCCGCGCTGGCGCGTGCGCGACATCGTCGCCGAGCCGATCCGCTTCCTCGGCACCTCGCAGAACGTCGACGAGCTGCTGCGCCAGGTGGGACTCTCGCCGGACGACGGTGAAAAGTATCCGCACGAGTTCTCCGGCGGCCAGCGCCAGCGCATCTCGATTGCGCGCGCGCTCGCCGGGGAGCCGGATTTCCTCGTCTGCGACGAGCCGACCTCCGCGCTGGACGTCTCGGTGCAGGCGCAGATCCTGAACCTGATGCTCGACCTGCAGGCGCGGCTCGGCCTCACCTATCTCTTTATCTCGCACAACCTGGCGGTCGTCTCGCAGGTCGCCGATCGCGTCGGCGTCATGTACGCCGGGCGCATCGTCGAGCTGGCGCGCGCAGCGGAGATCTTCTCGCGCCCGCGGCATCCCTACACGCGCATGCTGCTCGACGCAGTGCCCGACCTGTCGAAAGCGGGCCGCGCGCGCACCGCTGTGGCGGGCGAAGTGCCGAACCCGCTCGGGCTCCCGAGCGGCTGCGCCTTCCATCCGCGCTGTCCGCACGCCAACGAACGCTGCCGTGTGGAAACGCCGCGGCTCGAGGACGGCGTCGCGTGCCATGCGGTGCAGGAAAAGCGGATCTAGCGGAGATTCGCCACGCCGAAGGGCACATGGCCCGCGGCGACGTAGGCTCGCGCGGAGTCGATGTGCCCGCGCTGGTCGTCGAAGTAGAAGTCGGGCTCGAAGGCGCGCAGGAACTCACCCTTGTCCAGCCCGCCGAGGAACATCAGCTCGTCCACCGCGATGTTCCACTCCATCAAGGTCCTCACCGCCCGCTCATGGGCCGGGGCGCTGCGCGCGGTGACGAGGGCCGTGCGCACCTTGATCGGCACGTCGGTGCCCGCGGCGGCCTGAAGGCGATGCAGCGCCTCGAGGAGCGGCTTGAAGGGGCCCGGCGGTAAAGGCTGCAGCGCGTTGGCGGTCTCGTGCTGCGTGAAGGCGGCGAGGCCGTCGCGCTGGTAGACCTGCTCCGCCTCGTCGGAGAAGAGCACCGCGTCGCCGTCGAACGCGATGCGCAGCTCGTCGGCGTGGCGGCTCGCGGCGAGGGTCGACTCGGGATATACGCGCGCCGCAGGACATTTGGCGCCCAGGGCGCCCAT
>DATMIG010000508.1:0-1538 GCA_035554335.1 Burkholderiales bacterium | reverse complement strand
TTCTCTAGCACGTAATGGTGGTCAGCCACACGGCAGAGGGCCTTCACGTCCTTGTCGATGACCAGGATGGCGAGGCCTTCGGCCTTGAGTTGCTCGATCGAGCGGTAGATCTCCAGCCGGATGAGCGGCGCGAGGCCTTCGGTGGCCTCGTCGAGGATGAGGAGCTTCGGGTTGGTCATCAGCGCGCGGCCGATGGCGAGCATCTGCTGCTCGCCGCCGGAAAGCTGGTTGCCGTAGTTCGACTGCCGCTCGCGCAGCTGCGGGAAGACGGAGAAGACGCGGTCGAGCGTCCAGCCGTTGCCGCGCGCGGTGGCGACGAGGTTCTCGCGCACGGTGAGGTTGGGGAATACCTGGCGGCCCTCGGGCACGAGGCCGATGCCGGCCTGCGCGATGCGGTAGGAGGGCAGGCCGCGCAGCGCTTTTCCGGCGAACTGGATGTCGCCCGCCTTGGGCGGCGTGATGCCCATGATCGACTTGATCGTGGTGGTCTTGCCCATGCCGTTGCGGCCGATCAGCGTCACCACCTTCGACGCCGGCACGTCCAGGTTGACGCCGAAGAGGACCTGGCTGCGTCCATAGGCAGTCTGCAGGTCGCGGATCTCGAGCATCAGTCGGTACCCAGGTACGCCGCGCGCACTTCGCGGTTGGCGCGGATCGCCTCGGGCTCGCCGGTGGCGATCAGGCGGCCATAGACGAGCACGGAGATGCGGTCGGCGAGCTTGAACACGGCGTCCATGTCGTGCTCGACGAGGATCATGGTGTGGCGGGCCTTGAGGCCGGCGAGGAAACCGATCATGCGCTGCGATTCCTCGGGCCCCATGCCGGCCATCGGCTCGTCGAGGAGCAGGAGCCGCGGCCGCGTGGCGAGGGCCATCGCCACCTCGAGCTGGCGCTGCTCGCCGTGCGAGAGATTCGCGGCGAGGACCGAGGCGCGCTCGCCGAGGCCGACTTCGTCGAGGATCCGGCGTGCCGGCTCGCGCAGCGCGGATTCGGCGCGCGCCGGTTGCCAGAAGCGGAAGCTGTGGCCGGCGTGCGCCTGCACCGCGAGCGCCACGTTGTCGAGCGCGGTGAATTCGGGATAGATGCTCGTGATCTGGAACGAGCGCGCGAGGCCCTTGCGCGCGCGCTTCGGCGCGGACAGGGCGGTGACGTCCTCGCCGGCGAAGACGATGCGGCCGGCGTCGGGGCGCAGGTTGCCGGCGAGCTGGCTGATGAAGGTGGTCTTGCCGGCGCCGTTCGGGCCGATGATGGCGAGGAACTCGCCCGGCATGACGTCGAGGTCGATGCCGTCGGCCGCCTTGACGCCGCCGAAGGCGAGCTTGAGGCCGCGCGCGGAAAGGAGCGGCGTTGTCTGGCGCGGCCGATTCACGCTGCGGTCCCCCGGCCCTCCGCGATCGGACGCGCTCATGCGCCGCGTCCCTTCAGCCGGCTGGTCAGCATCCCCCAGAGGCCGCCGGGGGCAAACAGGATGACGGCCAGCAGCACGCCGACGAGGATCATCTGCCAGGCATCCGCGACGGCTGCTGCGGCATAGACCC
>DATMIG010000507.1:0-3234 GCA_035554335.1 Burkholderiales bacterium | reverse complement strand
GACGGCGTACGCGGTCCGCGCTCGATGTCGAAGCCGCTCATGCTCGCCAGCACGTAGACGTCGTGCCAGCCCATTTGCGCAAGCCAAGACGCGGTCATCACCGCTCGCACGCGTTGCGGGTCGACGAGCACGAGCCGAGCGTGGCGCACGCCGACGTATTCGTCGGTCGCCTGCACGAGCTGCCCGCCGGGCGCATGCCGCGAGCCGGCGATGTAGCCGGCCTCGAACTCCTCGCGCGTGCGCACATCGAGCAGATAGGTGGTGCGGCTCTCGTCCGCGCGCCAGCGATGAACCATGCCGGCATCGGCAAACTTGACGCCGAAACGCTGCGCGACCCGCTCGGCTGCGGCTTGCGCCTTCGCCAGGCCTTCGTCGCTCGGCTCCGCCGCGCGCCGCGATGCGCCGCGTTCGCTCTGGTAGCCGGCGAGCTCCCATCCCATCGTGCCGTCTTTGAGCGCGACCACGGGATTCGAGATGCCGGCGTTGCGCAAGGACTGGCAGCCGATGATGCTGCGCGTGCGGCCCGCGCAATTCACGACGATCAGCGTGTGCGGGTCGTGCACCACGTCGTGCACGCGATAGGCGAGCTCCGCGCCCGGCATGTCGACGCCGCCCGGAATGCACATGCGCTGGTATTCCTCGAACGGGCGCGAGTCTAGGATCACCATCGGCTTGCCGGTTTTCTTGAGGCGCTCGAGCTCGCCGGCCGTGATGCGCGGCGTCTCGTAGCGGTGCTCGACGAATTCGCCGAACGCCTTCGACGGCACGTTGATGCCGCCGAAGAGCTCGCCGCCGGCCGCCTTCCACGCCGCGGTGCCGCCTGCCAGGATCTCCACGTTGCCATATCCCAGGGCGGCGAGACGGTCGGCCGCCTTTTGCGCCAGGCCTTCGCCGCCGTCGAAGACGACGATCGGCGTCGAGCGCCGCGGCACGAGGTCGCCGATCATCATCTCAAGCTTCGAAAGTGGCGCAGAGCTCGCGTAGAACGGATGGCCGCGGTAGTGCACGCCCTGCTCGCGCGCATCGAGCAACGCGAGCTCGCGCGGCTGCGCGAGGCGCACCTGCAGTTCTTTTGCCGAGATCACCCTGATTTTTTACTAACGCGCTTCGCGGATGTCCGAGTGCACGGGGAACACCTTCCAGGTGCGCTCGTCGGCCTGGTAGTACTCGCGACGGGCGAGCTGCTCGAGCGCGAGGCCGTACATGTGGAAGTTGATGAGCGGGGCGCCGATGTGGATCGAGTGGTAGTCGTCGGGCATGAAGGCGACGCCGGTGCCCTGCTTCACCACCGCGCTGCCCTTCTCGCGCGGGCCGTCGCCGGTGCGGTCGTAGAAGCGGTTCAGCTCCTCGCCGCTGACCCCCACGATCACCGCCCACGTGGTGTGGTTGTGCGCGGGCGTGCCGTAGTTGCCGTCGGAGGAGTTCACGTAAAGCGCGAAGCGGTGGTCGGCGTCCTCGGCGACCCGGTAGAGGCAGGAATTGCGCTTGCTGCCGGGCTGCGGGGGCGGGAAATCGGACGCGGTGAACAAGTCTTGCCGCGCTGCAAGGCGAGTCAGCCGCTGCTTGATTTTCTCCAGCCCCTCGCGGGTCACGCCGTGCTCGCGCTCGATGGCGCGCACATCAGCCACGGCCTTCTCGATCTCACGCTTGCGCTCTATCGCCCGGGCATCCATGGGCGTAGATTATGCCTCCCCATCAACCCGCAGAGGAGCTAGCCATGGCGATCAAAGCGAGCCGACACGACGTATGGATGGCCGTCATCGACGACCGCGCGGGAGGTGCGGCCGAGAAGCTCGAAGCCCTGGCCGCGGCGGGGGCGAGCCTCGAGGTGGTGCTGGCGCGACGCACGCCCGAGCATCCGAACCAGGGCGTGCTCTTCGCGAGCCCGGTCGAGGGCAAGAAGGTGGTGGCCGCGGCGGAGCAGGCGGGATTCCACCGCGCCGAGAACATCCACGGCATCCGGATCGAAGGGCCCGACAAGCCGGGACTCGGCGCGAAGATCGCGCGCTGCCTGGCCGATGCCGGCATCAGCTTCCGCGGCATGAACGGCATGGCGATGGGCCGGAACTTCCTCAGCTTCATCGCCGTCGACAGCGCCGACGACGCCGCGAAAGCGGTGAAGGCGCTGCGCAAGCTCTGACGGCTACTTGACCTTGTAGATCTCGGTCTCGAACGTGCCGCGCCAAACGAAGAGTGAGGCGCGGCGCCGTCCCTTTTCCGACGTGAGGCGCGCGTGCTCGTCGCCCGCCTTCCATTCGTAGACGATGTCTTCCTTGCCCGCGATCACCGGCTTGCCGTAGCGATCGAGGAAATGCTTGCCCATCGCGGGCAGCACCGCCTTCTCGAAGCGCAGGTCGAAACCCTCGACCGAGTCCTGGCGCAGATAAAAGGTGACGCTGCCCTCGAGGTTCGCCACCTTGATGCGCGAGTCGTCGCAGCGCCGGTCGGCCGCATTGGTCGGCCACTCGAGCGGCCGGCAGTGAGCGCCGGGAAAGCTTTTCAGCACCTCCTTCTCGCTCGCGCCGAGCTTGAGCTCGTTCACGTCGTACGCCGCGAACGCGGGCAACGCGAAGAGCAGCAGCAGCGAAGAAATAAATGGGGTCAGACCCATTTATTTTCCCTACATCGCCACCAGCCGTCCACCGAGCATCGCCAGGCGCTCGGCCATGATGGCGAGGAATGCCTCCGTGAAGCGCGCGCGGCAGGAGTCGGACAGGTTGTCGATGTCCTGCACGCGCATGCGCATCGCCCAGGTCGGCTCCAGCGCCGTGACCGTGGCGCTGCGCGGGCCGCCGTCGCGACGCGCGTACGCCATCTCGCCGCAGCACTCGCCGGGGCTCACCATGTTGAGCAGCTTGCCGCGCTGCGTGACCTTCAGGCGCCCGGTGGCGACGACATACAGGTGCTCGTCGGCGCTCCCTTCGCGCATCAGCACGTCGCCTTCCGGATGCAGGTGCCAGCTCGAGGAGCGCACCGCCTCCCACAGCTCGACGTCGCTGAAGCGCCGGAAGAAGGACAGGCGCCGCGAGGCGCCGAAGCGCTCCGAGTCCGACAGCGTCGACTCGCTGCGGCTCTCGCCTGCGATCTTCGCCAGCGCGTCGGCGAAGTCGCTCCAGCTCGCGAAGCGCTCGTCGCGCGCCTTGCCGAGCGCGCGCATGACGAGCTCGTCGAGCGCGGCCGGCACCGCCGCGCGCAGCGCCGACGGTGCCGCCGGCGTGGCGTTGAGGATGTTCT
>DATMIG010000506.1:0-1921 GCA_035554335.1 Burkholderiales bacterium | reverse complement strand
CTGCTGATGGACGAGCCCTTCGGCGCGCTCGACGCCCTGACACGCGACCAGATGAACGTCGAGCTGCAGAAGATGTGGCTCGCGGAGCACAAGACGGTGCTCTTCGTCACGCACAGCATCAGCGAGGCGATCTTCCTCGGCGACCGCGTGGTGGTGTTCTCGCCGCGGCCCGGACGGATCGCCGATGTCATTACGGTGGACCTGCCGCGCCCGCGCCGCCTGGCGGTGCGCGGCAGCGAGCGCTTCAACGAGTACGCCACGCGCATCCGCACGCTGTTCGAAGGCATGGGCCTCCTCAGGGAAGAAGCGTGAAAGGCAACCTCACCGCGGCCGGCGTCCTGGTCGGCTTCTTCCTGCTGTGGGAAGCGGCGGTGCGCGCCTTTCACGTCAAGGCGGTCGTCCTGCCGGCACCGAGCGCGGTGTTCGCCGAGCTCTTTCGCGCGCCCGGCTGGTACCTCGGCCACGCCTGGTACACGCTGCTCGTCACGCTCGGCGGCTTCGTGGTGGCGGTGGTGGTCGGCGTGCTGCTTGCGGTGCTGATCGTCGAGTCGCGCCTGCTCGAGAAAAGCGTCTATGCGCTGATCGTCGGGCTGAACAGCGTGCCGAAGGTGGCGGTGGCGCCGCTCTTCGTCATCTGGCTCGGCACCGACGCCGAGCCGAAGATCGCCATCGCCTTCCTGATCGCCGTGTTCGCCATCGTCATCGACGCGGTGCTCGGGCTGAAGTCCGTGCCGCCCGACATCCTCGATCTCGCGCGCTCGCTGCGCGGCGGCCGCCTCGCCACGCTCTGGCGCATCCGCTTCCCGTGCGCGCTGCCGTCGCTCTTCGCCGGCATGAAGGTGGCGATCGGCCTCGCCCTCGTCGGCGCGATCGTCGGCGAGTTCGTCTCGTCGCAGCGCGGGCTGGGCTACGTGATCCTCAGCGCGCAGGGCATGTTCGACACGGCGCGCGTGTTCGCCGCCATCCTCGTCCTCGCCGTCATGGGCGTCGGGCTTTTCTGGCTGATCGCGCTCCTCGAGCGCGTGGCCATTCCGTGGCACGCATCGCAGAAGGAAATCGTTTCAACCCACTAGGAGAGCACCGTGGCACTCGTTCCCATCGCGAAGCAGGGCAACTTCCTCCACATCTACGACTTCCACGTCGACCCGAACCACATCGAGGACTTCATTCGCCTGTTCAACGAATTCGACTACTCCGACCACAACCCGATGCACAAGTCGCCGGCGCAGGTGAAGGACGGCGCGCTGGTGCAGGACGTGAAGGACCCGACGCGCTTCTGGCTGATCGGCGAATGGAAGGACATCGAGGTGCACGCGCGGATCCTCAAGGAGTTCAAGGGCATCAAGCCCGAATTCATCAAGCACATCGTCGGCGGCAACTTCACGCCGGCGTACGGCAAGGTGGTGTCGGCGACGCCGCAGGAAATCCTCGACCGGGCGTCGAAGCAGCGGGCGTGAAGCTCTACACCTTCTTCCGCTCGTCGACGTCCTACCGGCTGCGCATCGCGCTCGCCTGGAAGAAGCTCTCTTACGAGCCGGTCTACACCAGCCTGCCGGGCATGAAGCACAAGGATCCGGCATACCTCAAGCTCAATCCGCAGGGACTGGTGCCGGCGCTGGTGAGCGACGAGGGCCGGGTCTACACGCAGTCGATGGCGATGATCGAGTGGCTCGACCAGCGCTATCCCGAGCCGCCGCTCATGCCGCCCGACCCGGAGGAGCAGTGGTACGTGCGGGCGGTGTCCCAGATCATCGGCTGCGAGATCCACCCGCTCAACAATGTGCGCGTGCTGAAGTACCTGAAGAGCGCGTACGGCCTCGACGACGCCAAGGTGAACGCCGACTGGTATCCGCACTGGATCCGGGAAGGCCTGGGCGGGCTCGAAGGCTTTCTGCGCGCCGAGCAGCGCTGCGGCGCCTAT
>DATMIG010000505.1:0-3913 GCA_035554335.1 Burkholderiales bacterium | reverse complement strand
TCCCCGTCATCAGCTGGCTGCCACTGGCCTTCGTGTTCTTCGGCTTCGGCATCACTTCGGCCATCGTTCTGGTCGGCATGGGCGTGTTCTTTCCCGTCGTCGTGAACACCATGGCCGGCGTGCGCGGCGTCGACAAGACCGTGCTGCGCGTCGGCCAGATGTCCGGGGCGACGACGTACCAGGTGTTGCGCTGGATCATCCTTCCGGCAGCCATGCCCAGCATCGTCACCGGCCTGCGCGTCGGCATCGGCCTGGCTTGGGTGTTGGTCATCGTCGCCGAGTGGACCGCCGTGCGCACCGGGCTCGGCTTCGTCCTCCTCGATGCATACGGCTTCATCCGCATCGACTTCGTCATCGCCGCCATGATCTCGGTCGGCGTGATGGGATTCATCTCCGACCGTATCGTCTACTACGTGACCAAGCCACTGGTGCGTTGGCATACCGACACCGCCGGACGCGCTGCGGAATAGCGATGAGAGACGACTCGAAAGCGATCGTCGTCCGCAACGTGGTGAAGGACTTCGTCGATCCGGTGACGGGCAAGGCGTGGCGCGTACTCGACGGCATCAACCTCGAGGTCGAGCAGGGAACATTCCTCTGCCTGATCGGCGCCTCCGGCTCAGGCAAGACCACGCTCCTCAACCTCATCGCCGGCTTCGACCATCCGTCCGGCGGTAGCATCCACGTCGGCGGCGTACCGGTCACCGCGCCGGGGCCGGACCGTATGATGGTATTCCAGGACTATGCGCTGCTGCCTTGGCTGAACACCATTGGCAACGTGGAGTTCGTGCTTCGAGCCCAACACCTGCCCGCCGAAGAGCGGCGGGCGCGCGCCATGGAGATGCTGAAGCTGGTGAACCTTGGAGACTTCGCCGAGCGTCCCGTATACCGGTTGTCGGGCGGGATGAAGCAACGCGTAGCGCTGGCGCGGGCCCTGGTCGTCAAGCCGAAGGTATTACTGATGGACGAGCCGTTCGCAGCCCTCGATGCGCAGCAGCGCTCCCTCATGCAGAAGGAGCTGATCCGTCTGTGGCAGGAAACGAAGAAGACCATCGTCTTCGTTACGCACAGCCTCGAAGAGGCCATTTATCTCGGGGACGAGGTGAAACTGCTTACGAGCCGCCCGGGCCGATTGGCAGTCACGGAGGTCGTCAAGCTGCCGAGGCCCCGCGACAGCACGAGTTCGGAGTTCAACGAGCTGAAGCGCCGTCTCGGCGTGGTCCTAAACGCCGAGGTCGAGCGCGTCGAGGCTGAGAAGCGGGCAGTCGCCGCATGAGCATACGCGCGCCGGTGCGGCCAAAGGCGCGCTCTTTCGTCGAAGCGGTGCAGACCTTCAAGTCGGGACAACAAAGCCCGCGGGAATTTCTGGATAGCTGCATCGAGGCCATCGACTCGCTCGAGCCACGGGTGCAAGCGTTTGTGGTGACAAACTTCGAGGCGGCCCGCGCCGCCGTCGACGAGTCCACGGCGAGATGGCGCGCTGGCCGACCGCTTTCCGCGATCGACGGCATGCCGGTCGGCGTGAAGGACATCATGGAGAGCGCGGACATGCCAACTGGCCAAGGCAGTCCGCTGTTCGCCGGCTGGCGCGGCGGCCGCGACGCGGCCGCCGTCGCCGCGCTGCGCGAAGCGGGTGCCGTCGTCATCGGCAAGACCGTCACCACGGAGTTCGCACTAGCCAGTCCGGGCAAGACACGCAACCCGTGGGACCCGCAACGCACGCCGGGAGGCACCAGCAGCGGATCGGCCGCGAGCGTAGGCGCCGGCATGATCCCGGCCGCGCTGGGATCGCAGGTCGCCGGGTCGACCATTCGTCCGGCCGGCTACTGCGGCTGCTTCGGATTTAAGCCGAGCGTCGGGAGCATCAACCGCGGGGGCAGTTTCGATCCCTACAGCGCGAGCTGCACAACCGTGCTTGGCGCGACGCTGGCCGATACCTGGAACGTTGCACGCGAGATCGCCCTGCGCGCGGGCGGTGATCCGGGCTATCCGGGCTGGAGCGGGCCCGCCAATCCGCCGCCGGCGGCAACGCCGCGACGCGTGGCCGTCCTCCAGACAGGGGGCTGGAGCGCCGCTACCGAAGACGCGAAGGCGGAACTGCGCCGCGCCACGAGCACTCTCGAGCGCGCAGGGATAGCGGTCGCCGACCGCGCCAGCGATCCGACCATCGAAACGGTCGAAGCCGCGATCGCATCCGCGCTGCCGCTAACGATGGACATAAACGCCTGGGAAGGCCGCTGGCCGCTGAACACCTATGCGCGCGATATGGACCGCACGCGCCTGAGCGATTTCGCGCTTTCCCGTCTGCAGGCGGGCAACGCCATGACGGTCGAGAAATACCAGCGACTCCTGCAGGAGCGTGAGCGCGTGCGGACGGTCCATGCGCAGCTGCGTGGACGCTACGATGCCTGCGTCACGTTATCTGCCCCGGGCGAAGCGCCCTTGGGATTGCACTCCACGGGCGATCCTGCCTTCGCCACGCCGGCCTCCCTGCTCGGCGTGCCTGCGCTTTCACTGCCGGTACTGCGCATCCACAACCTGCCTCTCGGCCTCCAGATCATCGGGTTCCTGAACGAAGACACTGCGATGTTTTCCATGGCAGCTTCGCTGCTGCAACTACTTCAAGGAGACGGACGTGCCTGAAAAAAAGCCGCTGACCGAGCTACCGTCGAAGAACACCAACGACATGCAGTGGGAGGCGACGCGCTTCTCCGACTTCCACGTGAAGATCCTCGCCTTCCAGCACAAGTGCAATTTCTCCATTGGCAAGATGGATCCGGGGGGTACGAACTTTGCGCACGCTCACCCCTTCCCTCAAGCCCGCTACGTGCTCGAAGGTGAGTTCATCGTCAACGGCAAGACCTACGGGCCAGGCAGCTTCATCGAGTTCCCGCCGTTCGTTCGCTACGAATCCTTCTCGCCCAAGGGCGGAGTCTGGTTGCAGATCCAGGTGCCAAACGCGGATACCGGCGATTGCCCGCTCGACCCTTACGGGCATGCATACGGGAAAGCGGACGACGAAGCGCGCGGAAAGTCCGAGACCGCGGCATGACCGAAACGCCCAAATCGCGCTTCGTGAGCGCGAACGGGCTCAGGCTCCATTATCTGGAATGGGGGGCGTCGAATCGAACCACCATCGTCCTGCTACACGGTCTGCGCGGGCACGCGCACTCATGGGATGACGTCTCCCCGGCGCTCACCGAGTCTTGGCGCGTGCTGGCTCTGGACCAGAGAGGCCGTGGGGAAACGGATTGTCCGAAGGACGGCAACTACGCGACCGAGGCATTTGTCGACGACCTCATCGAATTCTGCGATGCGCTCGACCTGCAACGCTTCATCCTGGTCGGTCATTCGATGGGCGGCCGCAACGGTATCTTGTTTACGGCCAAGCAGCCGGCGCGTGTTTCCGCATTTGCCATCGTGGACGTCGGGCCGGAGATCCAGGCCGAAGGTGCGGCGCGCATTCGCAAGGAGTTGCTGGACGCGCCCGAAAGCTTCGACAACCTGGAAGCCGCGCTGGCGCAGGCCTGCGGCGAGAACCCGCTCGCGAGCAAGGAAGTGCTGCGCAGGCGCGTGCAGTACCAGACCAAGCCCCTGCCCGACGGCCGCATCGGCTGGCGCTATGACGCCTTGATCCGCGAGCAAATGCGCGCGAACACCCGGCCACCGCCGCCCGATTTCTGGTCGTTGTGGCGCGAGATCCGCTGCCCCACGCTCATCCTCCGGGGCGCCCAGACGGACACGTTGGCCCGCGGCGTCGCCGAGCGCATGGTCCGCGAGAACCCGAACGCGGAGCTCGTCGAAGTGCCCCGCGCAGCGCACATGACGTTCGAGGACAATCCCACCGCGTTCAACGCGGCGCTGTCGAGCTGGCTCGAGCGTCTCGCTACCTGACACCCTCAAACAGGACATC
>DATMIG010000504.1:0-4313 GCA_035554335.1 Burkholderiales bacterium | reverse complement strand
GACAAGGGCTACAACTGGTTCAGCGGCTCCTAGCCTGAGGGCCTAGCCTCATCACGTGGTCCAGCGAGTCGTCGAGCAAGCAGCTGATCAGCGGCTCTTCACGGCCGCCACGTACGCCTTCGGATCCTTCTGCACCGGCTTCACGCCCGCGAAGTGGCTGGCCTCGAACGCGGCGAACGCGACGGCCAGCTGGTGGCGCGTCTCGCGATCGGCCGTGCGGCGTAGATCGGTGAGCCCTTCGCGCTCTTCCTCCGCCATGTGGTCGCCGTTCTCCTTGTTCGCGGCCGCGATTGCCGCAAACCATTCGGGCGTGCCGACGCCATACCTCGAGACCGCCATCACGGCCGAGCGGATCTTGTTGTGGTCGCGGATGGCGTGCTCGGTCTCTTCTTCCGCATCCGGCTTGCCGCCGGCGCCTTCGCCCACGCGCAGCAGGGCGGGATAGAAGATGCGCTCCTCGGCCTCGGCGTGAACTTCCAGGAACGCGCAGAGCCGGCTCCAGATCACTTCCAGCGTGCGGGTATCGCCGGGGTCGATCTCGTCGAGCATCGCGAAGAGGCGGCGCTGCTCGTGGTGGTCGTCGAGGATGAGCTGTGTGATGTCCATGGTCGCCGCTCTTTGCAACGCGCGTGCCATCCCGGTGGCACAGGCGTTGCATCGCTCGCCGAGGCCGCCCGCGAAGCGCAGACCTGCGAGCGCAGCGGGGACACCGAACGGGCGAAATTCTGGACGCGGGTGGAGACGGTGCTGCGCGAGATGCGCGGCCCGCGGCAGACCTAGCGCGGGTTGGTGCGCGCCACCCAGTAGGTCGCGCCGTCCGTGCCGTAGCGCTCGGCGTGCGGCACATTCGCTGCAAGCTCGAAGCGCTCGCCGGCCCGCAGGTGCTGCGTGCGCTCGGCGACGGTCAGCCACATTTCGCCCTGCACGAGGAGCGCGCGCACGGAAAACGGGTGCGTGTGTGTCTCGATGAATGTGTCAGGCTTCCACCTGCGCTCGATCACTTCGTCGCAGCCGATGGCACGCTGCTCGGCGGTGAACGCTTCGAAGGTAGGCCTCATACATGGCAGGTTACTTCACAATTGGCCATTCCACCCACCCGGCGGAGGAATTCATCGCCATGCTGCGCACGGCCGGCGTGCGCTTCGTCGCCGACGTCCGCACCATGCCGCGCTCAAGGACCAATCCGCAGTTCAATACCGATGTGCTGCCAGCCGCCCTGGCAGACGCGCAAATCGGCTATGAGCACATCGCCGCGCTCGGCGGCCTGCGCTCACGGCGCCGCGACGTCGACCCGCAGGTGAATGGGTTCTGGGAAAACAAGAGCTTTCACAACTACGCCGACTATGCGATGGGCGATGCGTTCCAGGCGGGGTTCCAGCATCTTCGCGAGATCGGTCGCGAGCGGCCGGTCGCCATCATGTGCGCCGAGGCGGTCTGGTGGCGCTGCCACCGCCGCATCATCGCGGACTATCTGCTCGCCGCCGGAGAAGACGTGCGGCACATCATGGCGGACGGCAAGATCATTGAAGCGCGCATGACCAACAGCGCGCAGCGGGAAGGGGACGTGCTGGCGTACCCCGCCTAGTCGGCGGCCTGGCTCTGCTGCGACTCGCCGCCCGACGAGCCGACCATGGCCTGTCCCTCGGACGGGCGCTCGACGCCCAGCTCCTTCAGGGTCGCCTGATCGAGGGCGCCGCTCGCCGGCAGCAGGTTGGCGAGCTGGAATTGCGCAAGCGCGGCCTGCGTCTTTTCGCCGAAGTCGCCATTGACCGTCCCGGCGTCGAAGCCGAGCCCGTTCAGCTTCTCCTGCACCTGCCTGATCATCTCGTCATACGGTCCGGGCGCGGTCATCCGCGGCAGGTTGTCCGGGATCGCTTCGGCGGGCTTTTCCGGAAGCGTCTCGTCGGCAAGGGCAGGCAAGGCCGCGCTCGCCACGAGCGCGGCAGCCAGAAAAAGGATGGGTTTCATGAGTGAGCCTGCTGCAAGTAGCGCGCCGGCCCGGTGAAGGTCGGCGCGCGGGCTCAGTGGTTGTCCTTGCTTGCATCGTGAGCGCTGTCCTTCACGTCGCCCACGCCCTTCTGCACTTTGCCTTCGACCTGCTTGCCGAGGCCTTTCGCCTGGTCCTTGGTGCTGCCGGTCATTTCACCCATCTTCTCCTGCGCTTTCCCGGCGAGGTCGCGGCCTGTCCCTTTGATTTGATCCTTGTTCATGCGCGTCTCCTGTCAGATCGCCGTCGAAGTGACGGCGCTGCACCGGGTGTCGCAAACCCCATTCCCGGCGGCTTGGCAGGGGTATCAGCGGGATGAAGTGTGTATAGAAAACGCCACGGGCTTATTTGCTGATGTAGCGCGCCGGCCAGCCGCCGTCGGTGCGCAGCTTCTCCACCAGCGCCTTGATCGCGCGGTAGACGGCGCGGGCGCCGAGCGAGACCGGGTGGTGCGTGGAGGTGGCGAGCACCACTTTCTGCGACAGCGAAGGCGAGACGATCTCGGCGATGCCGAACTCGCCGGCGCGGACCTCCGCCACGACGGGAGCGGCCGGTAGCACGGTGTAGGCGCGCTGCGCGCGCACGATGGTCTTGATCGCCGGATACGCATTCACTTCCAGCGCCACGTTCAGCGCCACGCGCCGCTTGGCGGCCACGGTCTCCAGCTGGCGCCGGATTGCATGCGGCATCGCCGGCAGGATGAGCGGCAGGCGCGCGAGATCGTCGAATGCCACCGCGTCGCCGCCGAGGTCCGGACCGATCAGGTAGAGCCGCTCGGTGATCAGCGGCTCATGCTCGATGTTCACCTTCTCGAGCGGCTCGTAGATCACACCGACATCGGCCTTGCCGTGCAGCAGCCATTCGATGACGTAGCCGCTGTAGCCCTCGGCGAGCTGGAGCTGGATCTCCGGGAACTTGCGCCGCACCTCGGCAAGCAGCGGCACCCACAACGTCGCACCGACGATCGGCGGCATGGCGATGCTCACCGCACCCGACGGCCGCTCGCGCAGCGCGCGCACTTCCTCGCGCGCCTTGTCCGCGCCCTGGGTGAGCGAGCGCGCGTGCGGCAGGAAGCGCTTGCCGGCCTCGGTGAGCACCATGCCGCGGCCGTTGCGCGAGAGGAGCGGCACGCCGAGCTCGTCCTCGAGGTCGCGGATGCGGCGCGAGAGCACCGGCTGCCCGACCGAGAGGTGCGCGGCCGCGCGCGTCAGGCTGCCGTGCTCGACCACGCGCAGGAAGAAGCGGAGCTGCCGCAGATCCATGCCGGAGAATATCGCATTGCGCATAGCAGCTAGTACGGAACCGGCATATCCGCCCCGCGGTGGATTCGCGAGAATCGGGCCGCGACCATGGATTTCGCCGTCTCGCTCGACTGGATCTCCAATCCGACGGTGCTCGTGCGCCAGTTCATGGCCGGGCTCTCGAACGGGGCGCTGCTCTTCCTCGTCGGCGCGGGGCTGTCGCTGATCTTCGGCGTCTCGCGCATCATCAACTTCGCCCACGGCGCGGTGTACATGCTCGGCGCCTACATCGGCTGGACGGTGGTCGGCGCCGTGAGCAAGAGTCCGCTCACCTTCGCCGCGGCAATCGCCGTTTCCACGCTCGCCACCGCCGCGTTCGGCGTGCTGTTCGAGATGGCCTTCCTGCGGCGCATCTATCGCTCCGACCAGGCGTTCCAGCTGCTGGTCACCTTCGCGCTGGTCCTCATCCTCGGCGACGCCGTGCGCCTCATCTGGGGCCGCGAGGAAAACTCCGGCCTCGTGCCGGCGGGCCTCGACGGGCCGCTGCGGTTCCTCGGCGTCGTCATGCCGACCTACCGCGTGTTCCTGATCGGCGTCGGCGCGGTGGTGTGCATCGCGCTCTGGTTCGTCCTCTACCGCTCGCGCGTGGGCGTCCTGATCCGCGCGGCGACGGTCGACCGGGAAATGCTGAAGGCGCTCGGCGTGCGCACGGACCGGCTCTTCACGCTGGTGTTCGGCCTCGGCTGCGGCCTCGCCGGACTCGCCGGCGGCCTCTCGGTGCCGATCGTTGCCGTGGGCCCGGGCCTGCACTCGCAGGTGCTGATCGAGGCCTTCGCCGTGGTGGTGATCGGCGGCATGGGCAGCTTCCCGGGCACGCTGGTGGGCGCGATCCTGCTCGGGCAGGCGAACGCCTTCGGCGTGCTGGCGCTGCCCTCGCTCGCGGTCGTGCTGCCGTTCGTGGTGATGACGCTGGTCCTCATGTTCCGGCCGTGGGGACTGCTCGGGCGGCCGGAATGAACGCCCGCAACGCGATCATCCTGGTCGCGCTGGCCGCACTTGTCGCGCCGCTCGTCTCGAACGCGTTC
>DATMIG010000503.1:0-7383 GCA_035554335.1 Burkholderiales bacterium | reverse complement strand
ATGCGCATGTGGCTCCTCGCCATCGCGGTCGCGATCCTCGGCGCGCAAGGTCTCGAGCTCGCCGGTCTCGTCGACTACTCGAAGTCGATCTACACCACGCCGAACTTCACCTGGCTCTCGTACATCGTCGGCGGCTTCCTCTTCGGCGTCGGCATGACGCTCGGCTCCGGCTGCGGCTCGAAGACCCTGATCCGCGTCGGCGCCGGCAACTTGAAGTCCCTCATCGTCTATGTATTCCTCGGCATCGCCGCCTACATGACGCTGCGCGGCATCCTCGGCGCCTTCCGGGTGGGCGTCCTGGAAAAAGCCGCTCTCACGCTTCCCGCCGGCCAGGACCTTCCGTCCCTCACCGGCCTCAACCGCGCGCTGCTCGCCTTCATCGCCGCCGGCGCGCTGCTCGCCTTCGTCTACGCGAGCAAGCAGTTCCGCTCGAGCTTCGACTACACGCTGGGCGGCGTGGTCACGGGGCTGGTGGTGGTGGGCGGATGGTTCGTGAGCGGCGTCGTCGGCCATGTCGCCGAGGACCCGAACACGCTGCAGGAGGCGTTCGTCGCCACGAACAGCGGCCGCATGGAGTCCTTTTCGTTCGTGTCGCCGATGGCGTACACGCTCGACTACCTCATGCTGTGGACCGACAAGTCGAAGATGATCACGTACGGCATCGCTTCGGGCCTGGGCGTCATCGCCGGCTCCGCCGCCTACGCGCTTGCCACGCGCACCTTCCGCTGGGAGGGCTTCCGCGACGCCGAGGACACGGCGAACCATGTCGTCGGCGGGATGCTGATGGGCTTCGGCGGAATTACCGCGCTGGGCTGCACCATCGGCCAGGGCATCTCCGGCTTCTCCACCCTCGCGCTCGGCTCGATCCTCACCTTCGCCTGCATCGTCACCGGCTCCGCGGTGACGATGAAGTACCAATACTGGCGCGCGGGCTGATAAAATTCAGCCCCTTCTGCAGTCCTGATCTCGAATACGGGTCGTTAGCTCAGCTGGTAGAGCAGCGGACTTTTAATCCGTTGGTCGGCGGTTCGAATCCGCCACGACCTACCAAGCCCTTCCGGGCTAGTCACGCTTTAGTCGCCCAAGCCTAGTCGCAAGGCGGTCACAGCCCTTCCAGCCGATTGTCCCGGGCAGCGCGCCTCACCAGACTTCCGCCATGAAGTTCAGGGCCGCTCTGCTTTGCGCCGTGGCATTCAACGCGTTTCTTCTGCTCGCGGCGTGCGGCGGCGGCGGCGATGGCGGCAGCACGGGTCAGTCGCCACCCAGCGCGAACGGCGATGCCGGCGGTGGCAGCAGCGACAACGGTGGCAGTGCGCCGAGCGCCAGTAGCGCGCCGGATGGCGGCGGGACCATCTGCCAATCGCAGCCCGTCGTCGGCGGCGATCTTTTCGTCGTCGACAACGCGCCTGTCAAGGTCACGCTGCTGGCCAACGGAGGATTAACGGGCGGAACCTTCAGTTTCCTCTACGACTTTGTTTTCGGAATTCCGACGAACAATCAGCAAGACAAGTGGGGCCAGGTGACGCCGTTCGCGCCCACCGCCCCGGTCGGCACGTCGACCGACGTGCGAATCCAGCCGCCACCGCCGGACCTCATTCACGACGAGCCGGTGCCGAGCAGTTTTCCGAAGGGCGTCCCCATCGAGTTGTGGCTGTCTTTGGATGATGGCAATCAGCCGGGGCCGGCCAACATCTCGAGCACCGCTTCCATACACAAGGATCTTCCCCGCGATCCCTCGCACTCGGCCAGCGTCGTCTACCGGGGAGACAACACCGCCACCGTCACGTTCTTTGCGAGCGTCGGCGGGCCTGCCTTTACCGTTGGGCTGACCAACGTCTCCGGCAAGGCATCGACTTGCACCTTCTGATTAGCGCGCGCTAGGCGACCAGCCGTACACCTTCGCGCAGGCGTCGCCCATCACCATGGCGCGCTCACTTGCGCTCAGGCGATCGGTCTTGAGGAAGGGCTCGACGGCCTGCTCGTAATTCACCACGGCAAACGCGCGCGTCCAGTCGGTGCCCCATAGGCAGCGCTCCACTCCCCAGGCATCGATCAGGCGCCGCACCGGATCCCAGATGTCCGGGAATGGATAGGGCTTGTGGGAGAGCGTGCAGGCGCCGCTCACCTTGATCACCGCGTTCGGGCGCTTCGCGAGCTCGAGCACCTTCGGCAGGTCGGCCCAGGGATTCGGCGGCGCCGGCGGCGTGCGCGGCTGCAGGATGGCCATGTGATCGACGATGAAGCGCGTGTTCGGATGGCGATCGATGAGGGCCGCGCCGTCGTCGATCCGGCCCCAGAAGAGCACGTTGACCGGGAAACCATGTTTCGCCGCGGCGCGCGCGATGCGATCGAGGCCGGGATCGCCGGGCTGCAGGTTCGCTTCGCGCGCCGTCATCATGATGCGCACGGCGACCGCGCCGGGCTGCTTCCTCCATTCCGCGATGACGTCGCCCACCGCCGGGTCCGCCGGGTTGACCGGCTTGATGATGGCGAAGCGCCCCGGATGTTTGCGCTGCACCTCGACGGCATAGCTCGCGTCGTACTGATAAAGCGAAAAAGCGGAAATGAAGATCGCGCCGTCGACGCCGACCTTATCCATCGCGGCGACCATCTCGTCGCCGGTGACGTGAGGCGGCCAGTTCGGCACGCTGTGCCAGGGGCGGCGCGGCGTGTTCGCTTCGTAAGCGTGGACCTGCGAGTCGATGATCGGCATGAGTGCTAATTTACCCGCGATGCGAACGTTCAGGGACGGTCCGCTCACCCGCCGCGCGCCGGAGACCATCCGCTACGCCACGGGCCGCTGCGCGCTGGGTGCGCTTGCCGTCGCTTCGAGCGAGCGCGGAATCGTGTCGATCATGGTGCGCGACACGCAGGCGCGACTCATCCGCGACCTGCGCACGCGATTTCCCAAGGCGAACCTCGTTCGCGACCCGCAGGCGATGCTGGTGGCGAAGGTCGCCCGCTACATCGCGGCACCGTTCCGTCCGTTCCCGCTGCCGCTGGATATCCGCGGCACCGAGCTGCAGCGACGGATCTGGGACGAGGTGCGCAAGATTCCCTTCGGCGAAACCTCGACGTACTCGCGCATTGCCGAAGCGGTCGGCTCGCCGAAAGCGATCCGCGCGGTCGCCCAGGCGTGCTCAAGAAGCTGGTTCGCGTTCGCCGTCCCGTGTCACCGCGTGCTGCACAAATCATCGAACCGGCGTGACGGCCGCCAATACCGCTGGGTCGAGTACGAAGCGAAGCTCAAGCAGAAGTAGAGAGCCGATCGGCACACGTCAATAGCCCGTCCGCAACCTGTGCCGTGTGCTGCATACCCGTTATTCTGGCGCCCGTGTCAGTTGCACGTGCTGCAAGGCTCGCCGAGCTGGATGCTCTTCGCGGCGTGGCCGTAGTGATGGTCCTGCTCTACCACTACACCACTCGCTTTGCCGAGCTGTTCCCGCGCGCCCTCCCGATTCCGTTCGATTTCCCGCAAGGGGAGTTCGGCGTGGAGCTCTTTTTCCTGATCAGCGGCTTCGTGATCACGATGACGCTCGAGCGCAGCAAGTGCGCGTCGGACTTCCTCGTCGCGCGCTTCTCGCGGCTCTATCCGGCGTACTGGATGGCGGTGCTGCTGAGTACCTTCGTCCTCGCGGAAGCGGCCGGGCCCTTCGACGTGCCGAGCGCCCGGCAGGTCGCGTTCAACCTGACGATGGTCCAGGGCTTCTTCCATGTGCCGAGCGTGGACGGCGTCTACTGGACGCTCGAGGTGGAGCTGCTCTTCTACGCGCTCGCGCTGGCGCTCTTCACGACGGGCTTCATCCGCCGGCTCGACAAGCCGCTCCTCATCTGGCTTGCACTCGCGGCTCTCTTTGCGAGCCCATTGTGGGACGCGTATGTGGATCCTCTGCCGCTGACCGGCGGGCTGGCAAAGCTCCTCATCCTTCCGTACGCGCCCTTCTTCGCCATCGGCATCCTCTTCCACCGCCTCTACCGCGGGGAAGGAACCCGGGTGCGGAACTACGGCTTGATTGCTTTGGCTCTCGCCATCGTCGTCTGTACGGCCCCGCTCGCCATGTCGGCCGTCACGCTGGCGGGGTGTGTCGCCTTTTCGAAGCTGATTCGCGGTGGCATTCCGTTTCTCAGGCTGCGACCGCTCGTCTTCCTCGGGACCATCTCCTATTCGCTCTATCTGGTCCATCAGAAGATGGGGCACATCGTCATGGCGAAGATGGCCGACCATGGGATCGACCCCGCCTATGGCCTGATAGTGGCCGCGCTGATCTCCATCGCCGTCGCTACGGCGCTCACCTTCCTGGTCGAACGTCCGGCTCTCAACGCCATTCGCGACTGGTACAAGACGAGTTCCTGGCGCGCCAAGCGCCACGCCGCGGCCGCCGCGCGCTCGTAGCTTCGTTGCGACTGGATGTCGCGAAAGTAGTCCTGCCGTAGTCCTTTCTTCACTGGCCCGTTTGCGCTCGCTGCGCGCTCGATGTGCTGACCGGCTCAGTGGGTGGTCCGGTCGGACGGTCTGTGAATGGTGACGCCAACAGTGACCCGACGCGTAACTTTTGCGCACTACGGAGGGCGTCAATGCGTCGAGCTAATCTTTTTGCGTATTTCCTGGTTCTTGGACTGGCAGCTTGCGGTGGCAGTGGAGGCGGTGGCAGCAGCAGCAGTACTCCCAGCACTCCCAGTGCGGGTGGCGGTAGCAGCGCCGGCGGCGACTCGGCCGGCGGCGGTAGCTTCGGCGACAGCACGGCCGGGGCCGGCACCGGTGGCAGCACGAACACGCGCAGCCCGGTTCCCGACCAGGTCGCGCTGAGCTTCACGGCCGCGACGACCCCGGCGACGGTCAGCGCCATGACGGCCGCGAGACTGCTGTCGAATACCGGCACGTCGGCCCGCCTCGCGCAAATGATCAGCAGCGAGGAGCTCGCCCTCATCGCGAGGACGGCTGGACTCGCCGCCGGGTCGGTCACGCAGACCATTGCCTGCGAAACCGGCTCGATCAGCATCACCGGCAACGCGCCGAGCAGCAACGGCACGGGCTCGGTGGCGGTCGATTACGTCGATTGCCGCAAGGGGACCGATACCCTCAACGGTCCGGCGACCCTCACCATCGAGCAGTTCGACTCGGCCAACAAGATCATCACGGACTCGACGCTGCAGTTCACCCGCGCTCATTTCACCGGCCCGGGCCTCGACAGCGACATCAGCGGCAGCCAGCGCACGGTGGTGAACTCGACGCGCGCATCGTGGTGCAATTCCACCGGCTGCGCCACCGAGGTGATGACGCAGAACCTCACCCTGCTCGTGCGCGAGGGCAACACGACCCGCCTGATGAGGAGCCGCGCGACCGTCACGAATCAGTACGAATCGGTGACGGCGCCGACCTTCTTTACCCAGACGCTCGCCGGTAACGTCGACGACGACCAGCTCGGCTCGGTCAGCGTGAGCACGGCCACGGCGCCCTTCACCGGGCCTTGGGGCGACCTGTACTACTCGACGCGGTTCCAGCCGTTCCCGGACTGGGGCATCATTCGCATCAACGGCGCGACCAATGGCACGGCCCGCACCTCGTCGATGGGTATCGCTATCGCGAAGGTCGAGGTCGACGCGGACGGCGATGGCCTGTTCGAGAACAACGCGCGGCTGCGCTGGATCGACATGCCGACCGTTGCCGGCAGCAACCTGAACGACAGCGACGGCGATGGCATGAACGACAGCTGGGAAGTCGCGCATGGCCTCAACGCCAGCGTGAACGACGCCGCTTCGGACAACGACGGTGACGGCTTCAGCAACCTGACCGAGTACCTGGTCGGCGCCGACCCGAGCACGAACGGTTCCGTCCCGGCCGACGTGCGCCACCTCTGGGTCACGGGCCTGCGCGATATCGGTGTCGACGCGACGACGCCGAACACGATCGACGTGTTCTTCGGCTCGACCGGCAGCGGCACCACCCTCGACACGGTGACGCGTGAGCTGAGTGCGACGACGTTCACTGGCCTCACGGAGCCGAACGGCCAGAACAACCGTACGGTGACCGATGCCCAGGGGCGGACGTTCACGCTCACCCCGACTGCATCGCCGACGGTGTGGACGCTCAGCTCGTCGACCGGCACCACGATCACGATCGACAACGTGGGCGGTACGAACCCGGGCAGCCTCATCCGCTACGGCGACCGCGGCATCGCGTTCCGCACTACGGGCAGCGCGCCTTCCAGCTCCAGCGCCGCCGGTGGCTACGTCTACCTGATCGAGTCGCGGACGCTGATCCCGTAACCCGAGTACGTAGCAGCAAATCGAGAGGACCGGCCGCTGGCCGGTCCTTTTTTATTTGGGACGCCGCCCCAATATGGAGCCGATGGATCTCCAGGGGGTGCTGGACGGGAACGGCGATGAGCCGCTCCTCGACGCGTATTCGCAGACCGTAGTCGGCGCCGTCGAACGGGTCGCGCCCGCGGTCGCGCACCTGCAGGTCGAAAAGAAAGGGAGTGGCTCGGCCTTCGCGTTCACGCCCGACGGGCTTCTCCTCACCAACAGCCACGTCGTCCATGGCGCGAAGCGTGTCCGGGCCACCTTTGCCGACGGCACCACCGCCGACGCCGACCTGATCGGCGACGACCCGGACACGGACATCGCCGTCGTGCGCATCGCCGCCGCCGGCGTACAGCCGGCGACGTTGGGGTCATCGCGAGCGGTGAAGGTCGGACAGATCGCCATCGCGCTCGGCAACCCCTACGGCTTCCAGCACACCGTGACCGCTGGCGTGGTGAGCGCGCTCGGGCGCAGCCTCCGCGCGCAATCCGGCCGGCTCATCGACGATGTGCTTCAGACCGACGCCGCGCTCAATCCGGGCAACTCGGGCGGGCCGCTCGTGAATTCGCGCGGCGACGTGATCGGCGTCAATACCGCCATCATTCCCGGCGCGCAGGGCATCTGCTTCGCCACGGCGATCGACACCGTGAAGTGGGTCGTGACCCAGCTCCTGCGCGACGGCCGGGTGCGGCGCGGCTACCTCGGCATCGCCCGCGCCACCGTGCCGCTCAGCCGCCGCTACGCGCGCCACTTCGCGCTGGCCAACTCGCACGCCGTGCGCGTCGAGTCGCTCGAGGCGGACGGACCGGCGCGCCGCGCCGGGCTGGAGGCTGGCGACCTGATCGTGGAATTCGACACGGTGCCGATCAACGGCATCGACGACGTGCATCGGCTGCTCACCGCCGAGCGCATAGGACGGCCGGGCCGGCTGGTCCTCCTGCGGCGCGCGCAGCGTTTCGAATTCGAACTGCGTCCGAGCGAGCGCGCCAACCGGTAAGCGCCTTGTATCATCCGGGCTGTGAGCGATCTCAAGCAGCTCGGCAGATACAAGATCAACGGCATCCTCGGCAAAGGCGCGAT
>DATMIG010000502.1:0-3100 GCA_035554335.1 Burkholderiales bacterium | reverse complement strand
CGAAATCGACTCGGGCATCGCCGGCGGCGCCGACAGCACCAGCGACATTCCGCTCTCCTATGGAAGGAAGCTGCAGCAGATCCTCCTGAAAAGCGCGCGTGCACGGTCGTTTGGTGAAAGGTTTTCACCATGGATGGGGTTTCGTCCTGCGGATCTGAAACCCCTTACCCCGGGAATCGCCGAGCCGCGCACCGGCCTGTCGATGGGCGAGCACTGCGAGGAGATGGCGAAGGAGTGGCAGGTCGGCCGCAAGGAGCAGGACGAGCTCGCGCTCGCGAGCCACAAGAATGCCGCGGCGGCGTGGCTCGCGGGCTTCTTCAACGACCTCGTGGTGCCCTGCGGCGAGCTCAAGCGCGACAACAACGTGCGGGGCGATACCTCGCTGGAGAAGCTCGCCTCTCTCCGCACGGCGTTTGATCCATCTCCGGCCGGCACGCTGACCGCCGGCAACAGCTCTCCGCTCACCGACGGCGCGGCGTGCGTGCTGCTCGCGTCGGAAGAATGGGCGCGCGCACGCGGCATCCCGCCGCTCGCGTACATAACCCACACCGAAACGGCGGCGGTCGATTTCGTCGGCATGGCCGGCACCAAGGAGGGCATGCTGATGGCGCCGGCGTACGCGGTGCCGCGCATGATCGATCGCGCGAAGCTCGAGCTGCAGGACTTCGACATCTACGAGATCCACGAAGCCTTCGCCGCGCAGGTGCTCTGCACGCTGAAGGCCTGGGAGTCCGCGAGCTACTGCGCCAATCGGCTGGGCAGGCCGCAGCCGCTCGGCTCCATCGACCGCGCGAAGCTCAATCCCAAGGGCTCGAGTGTCGCGCTCGGCCATCCATTCGCCGCCACCGGTGCGCGCATCGTCGCCACCCTCGCGAAGGAGCTCGCCGAGCGCGGCTCGGGCCGCGGCCTGATTTCAATCTGTGCCGCCGGCGGTATGGGCGTGACCGCGATACTCGAACGCTAGAAGCGGTAGACGGCGCCGAGCGAGAAGAGATGGATGTCGAGCCCCGGCGCGCTGCCGGTGCCGAAGTGGCCGAAGCGCTGCCACTCCAGGCGGAACTCGGCGTGGTCGGTGAGCTCGTAGCCGATGCCGAGGCCGTAGGTGATGTCGTCGGTGCTGCGCGACTCCCAGCCGCGCGTGATGCCGGCCGGGCTGGCATCGACCTGCATCTTGCCGAAGTAGAAGCCCAGTTTGGTGATCAGCGCGAGCCGGTTGGTCATCGCCCAGGAGCCGACATAGACGAGGTCGACGGCGCGCACATCCGCCGTCTGCGTCACCGTGCCGGGGCCGGTGCCTTGAGCGGCGATGCTGCCGAGCGTGTGCAGGCCGAGCTCGATCGCGAAGCCCGGCTTGAACTGGTAGCCGCCGAAAACGCGCCAGGCCGTGTCGTCGTTGTTGCAGCTGATGCCCGCCGGCGCGCCCTCGCAGGTGTGCCGGTAGTACGCCTCGCCGATCGACGCGCCCATGTACCCGCCGCGCGAGTCCTGCGGCCACGCCGCCGGGCTGGCGGCGAGCAGGACGAGGAGCGCGGCGATCTGCCTCATAGGCGGAAGAGCCGCGTCGCGTTCGCTTCGTAGAGCATGCGCCGCTCGCCCTCGCCGATCGCAAGGTCGTCGGTCACCTTAACTTCCTCCGGCACGAACTGGTAGGGATAGTCCATGGCGTAAAGCACGCGGTCGAAGCCTAGCACCTGCTGGCAGAAGAGGATGGCCGGCGCCCACTGCATGCCGCTCGTCGTCACCCAGACGTTCTGCCTCAGGTATTCGCTCACCTTGCGCTGCAGAGGCTTTGCGGCCGGATAGCGCTCCGAGGTCACCATCGAGCGGTGCATGAAGTCGAGGCGGAAGAGCCAGAAGGGCAGGCCTTCGCCGAGGTGGCCGACCGCGATCTTCAGCTTCGGGAAGCGGTCGAACACGCCGCCGACCACGATGCGCAGGAGATGCAGCCCCGTCTCCACCGCGAAGCCGTAGATTGCGCCGTCCAGCCCGCGCGGCAGGAACGGCTGGATCATCGACGCGGGCGGCGTGTTGGGATGGATGTAGATCGGCACGTCGAGCGCCTGCGCCGCCTCGAAGATCGGCCAGTACTTCGGCTCGTCGAGGTATTCGCCCTGCGTGTGCGAGTTCACCACCACGCCTTTCAGCCCGAGCTTCACCGCGCGCTCCATCTCCTTCACCGCCTGCGCCGGATCCTGCGGCGCGATGGCGGCGAGGCCGGCGTAACGATCGGGATGCTTCCTCACGCTGGCGATGAGCTCGTCGTTCGTGTCCCGCGCGAGCGAGGCCGCCGTCGGCGCATCGAACACCTGCACGCCCGTCGCGGTGAGGAGCAGAAGCTGCATCGCGATGCCGCTCGCGTCCATGTCCGCGAGGCGCTCGTCGCCGAGGGTCTGGATGCGCCGCGCGAGCGCCGTGGCGCGCGGCTTCTCGCCGAGGAAGAAGCCCCACAGCGAATGGAAGCCGGGATCCCACGATGCGGGCTTCTCCTGCAGCAGCTTGCGGTAGCGCTGCAGGAGCTCGGGCGGCGCCCAGGCTTCCTCGGCGGCGATGCGCTTGATCAGGGTCATATCTCACATGATCCGGGTATGGTGTCTAGTTCGGAGGAGGCATAGCGTGTCTTCATGCAGGCCACGCGATTCCTACTCCTCGTCTCCGCACTCGCGGCGGCCTGCTCTTCTTCATCGCAGGAATCGCGCCTCGCCGAGCAGCCGGACCTCTTCGTGTCCGGCTCATGCCGCCGCGAGGAGGACCTGCTGACGCTCGCCATCGCCGTCACGAACCGCGGTCGCGGCGCGGCCGCACCGGCCGCCGCGCGCGCGGTCGACACCTTCGAAGTCGAGCTCCCCGCCCTGTGCTCCAAGGCCGCCTGCCGCTGGAACATCACCGTCGATTCGCCGAAGCCGGTGCACGAAAGCGGCCGCTGCTGAGGAAATTGGGGTCAGACCCCAATTACGGACCCCAATTTCCTCACTGCGGCTCGATCTTCGCCATGCGCACGTAATTCCCCCAGCGCTCGGTGTCGACCTTGAGGAGCGCCGTCATCTGCTCCGGCGAGCCGGGGAAGGCGTCGAGCGCCGCGCGCGCGAGGAACTTCCTCGTC
>DATMIG010000501.1:0-8738 GCA_035554335.1 Burkholderiales bacterium | reverse complement strand
GTATACCGGCGACGTGCATTCGGCCTCGATCATCTGCGGCATCGGCCGTGTGTCGGGCCGCGAGTGCGTGATCGTCGCCAACGACGCCACGATCAAGGGCGGCACGTACTACCCGATGACGGTGAAGAAGCACCTGCGTGCACAGGAAGTCGCGGCTCAGAACCGCCTGCCGTGCATCTACCTCGTCGACTCGGGCGGTGGCTACCTGCCCGAGCAGGACAACGTCTTTCCCGACCGCGAGCACTTCGGCCGCATCTTCTACAACATCGCCAACATGTCCGCGGCCGGCATCCCGCAGATCGCCTGCGTGATGGGCTCATGCACCGCGGGCGGCGCCTACGTGCCGGCCATGTCGGACGAGTCGATCATTGTCAAAGGACAGGGCACGATCTTTCTCGGCGGCCCGCCGCTCGTGAAAGCGGCGATCGGCGAGATCGTCACGCCGGAAGAGCTGGGCGGCGCCGAGGTGCATACGCGCGTCTCCGGCGTCGCCGACCATTACGCCCTGAACGATGCGCACGCGCTCACGCTGGTCCGCCGCATAGTCTCCAACCTTAACTACCGTAAACACATCGATCTCGACGTGCGCGAGCCGCGCGAGCCGCTCTATCCGGCCGAGGAGATCTACGGCGTGATCCCGTCCGACGCGCGCAAGCCCTACGATGTGCGCGAAGTGATCGCGCGCATGGTCGATGGCTCGGAGCTCGACGAGTTCAAGCAGAACTACGGCACCACGCTGGTCACGGGCTTTGCCCATGTGCACGGCTATCCCGTCGCCATCCTCGCCAACAACGGCATCCTGTTCTCCGAGTCGTCGCTGAAAGCGACGCACTTCATCGAGCTCGCCGCGCAGCGCGGCATTCCGCTCGTCTTCCTGCAGAACATCACCGGCTACATGGTCGGCAAGAAATACGAGGCCGGCGGCATCGCGAAGGACGGCGCGAAGATGGTCACCGCCGTGTCCACCGCGGCGGTGCCCAAGTTCACGATGATCCTCGGCGGCTCGTTCGGCGCCGGCAACTACGGCATGTGCGGCCGGGCGTACGGCCCGCGGATGCTCTGGATGTGGCCGAACGCGCGCATCTCGATCATGGGCGGCGAGCAGGCCGCGAGCGTGCTCGCCACGGTGAAGGGCGACTTTGCATCCGCGGAGGCGGAGGAGAAGTTCAAGGCGCCCATCCGCGAGCAGTATGAACGCCAGGGACATCCGTACTACTCGAGCGCGCGGCTCTGGGACGACGGCGTCATCGATCCCGCCGACAGCCGGCGCCTCCTCGGCCTCGCCATCTCCGCGGCGCTCAACGCGCCGATCGAGAAGACACGCTTCGGTGTGTTCCGGATGTGAGCCATCACCGCGCTACCGTCGAGTGGAAGCGGCAAGGCGAGTTCGTCTACGCGACGTACAGCCGCATGCACGAAGTGCGCTTCGAATCGGGCGTGGCCTTTCCCGGGCGCGCGTCGCCCGGCAACATCCCGAAGACCGCACCCTCCGGTCCCGGCGTCGATCCGGAGGAAGGCTTCGTGGCTTCGGTGTCGCAATGCCACATGCTGTGGTTCCTGCATCTCGCCCTGGCGGCGAAGTTCGTCGTCGACCGCTACGTCGATGAGGCAGCCGGCGTGCTCGACCGCACCTGGATGTCGAAGGTCACGCTGCGTCCGCGCGTGACCTTCTCCGGCAAGGCACCGAGCGCCGAAGAGCACCTCGCCCTGCACCACAAGGCGCATGAGAAGTGCTTCATCGCCAACTCCATCAAGAGCGAAGTCATCGTGGAGCCCAGCATTGATCAGCGTTGAAACGAAAGGCGGCGTGGGCCGCGTCACGCTCGACCGGCCGGAGGTGCGCAACGCGTTCGACGATGCGCTCATCGCCAAGCTGACCCAAATCTTCACCGAGCTCGACCGCGACAGCTCCATTCGCGCGGTCGTCCTCGCGGGCAACGGGCCCGCGTTCTGCGCCGGGGCGGACCTCAACTGGATGAAGCGGATGTCCGGCTACAGCTACGACGAGAACGTGCGCGACGCGCGCGCCCTGGCCGAGATGCTCTCCACGCTCGACCGCATGGACAAGCCGACCATCGCGCGCGTGCACGGTCCCGCATTCGCCGGCGGCACGGGGCTGGTCGCGGCGTGCGACATCGCGGTCGGCACGCCCGAGGCGAAGTTCTGCTTCTCCGAAGCGAAGCTAGGCCTGTCGCCGGCGACGATCAGCCCGTACGTCATGCGCGCCATCGGCGCGCGCGCGGCGAGCCGCTATTTCCTGACCGCCGAAGTATTCGACGCCCAGGAAGCCCTGCGCATCGGCATGCTGTCGGCGCTGGTGCCGGCGAGCGAGCTGGACCCGTTCATCGAGTCCATGCTCAAGCACCTGCTGGCCGGCGGCAGCGCTGCCCACGCGCGCATCAAGGACCTGGTGCACGACGTCGCCGGACGGCCCATCGACGACGAGCTGAAGGGCGATACCGCGCGCCGCATCGCGGAGATCCGGGCGTCGGAGGAAGGCAAGGAAGGCATCGCCTCGTTCCTCGAGAAGCGCAAGCCGAAATGGGCTTCCGGAAAATCCTGATCGCCAACCGCGGCGAGATTGCCTGCCGGGTGATCCGCACCGCGAGACGGCTGGGGATCCGGACGGTGGCCGTCTATTCGGACGCCGACCGCAACGCGCTGCACGTGAAGATGGCGGACGAGGCGCACCGCATCGGGCCGGCGCCGGCTGCCGAGAGCTACCTCAGCATGGAGGCAATCCTCGCCGCCGCGAAGGCGAGCGGCGCCGAGGCGCTGCACCCGGGGTATGGCTTCCTGGCCGAGAACGAAGACTTCGCGGCCGCATGCAAGCAGGCCGGCGTGGTCTTCATCGGGCCGAGCCCGCAAGCCATTGCGGCGATGGGCGACAAGGCGGCGGCGAAGCGCCTGATGGAAAAGGCGGGCGTGCCGCTCGTGCCGGGCTATCACGGCGATGACCAGTCGCCCTCTCTCCTGGAAAAAGAAGCGGCGCGCGTGGGCTTCCCCGTGCTCATCAAACCCTCGGCCGGCGGCGGCGGAAAAGGGATGCGGGTGGTGCGCGAGCGCAAGGAATTCGCCGCCGCACTGGAAGGCGCGCAGCGCGAGGCGAAGAGCTCGTTCGGCGACGACCGCGTGCTGATCGAGCGCTACTTGGACCGCCCGCGCCACATCGAAATGCAGGTGTTCGGCGACACGCACGGCAACGTGGTGCACCTCTTCGAGCGCGACTGCTCGGTGCAGCGCCGGCACCAGAAAGTGATCGAGGAAGCGCCGGCTCCCTCGTTTGCCAAAAGAAACGAGATGGGCCAGGCGGCGGTGGCGGCGGCCAAGGCCATCAAGTACACCGGCGCCGGCACGGTCGAGTTCATCGCCGAGCAGGACGGCCGCTTCTACTTCATGGAGATGAACACGCGGCTGCAGGTCGAGCACCCGGTGACCGAAATGATCACCGGCCTCGACCTCGTCGAGCTGCAGATTCGCGTGGCGGCGGGCGAGCCGCTTCCTTTCAGGCAGGATGCGCTGCGCGTCAACGGCCACGCCGTCGAAGCGCGCATCTACGCCGAGGATCCGGAGCGCGATTTCCTGCCGTCGATCGGAAAGCTCGTCCACCTCCGCTTCCCGGAAGGCGTCCGCATCGACACGGGAGTGGCGCAAGGCGACGAGATCTCGCCGTGGTACGACCCGATGATCGCCAAGCTCATTGTGCATGGCGACACGCGCGCCACCGCGCTGGCGCGGATGGCGGCCGCGCTGCGCGACACGCACATCGTCGGCCCGGCGACCAACGTCGAGTTCCTGCGGCGCATCTGCGAGTCGAAGGCTTTTTCCGGCGGCGAGATCGACACCGGCCTGATCGAGCGCCACCGCGCCGAGCTGCTGCGCCCGCGTGGCGCCGTGCCGCCCGAGGTGCTGGCGGCCGCAGCACGCGCCGAGCTCGCGCACGAAGAGAAGACGGCCCGCGAGCGTGCCGCGCGCTCGGGCGATCCGCATTCGCCTTGGCACCAGGTCGACGGCTGGCGGCTGAACCAGGAGTCGCACCATGACTTCGTGTTCGTCGCCGGCTCCGAGGAGCACCGCGTGCGCGTCGACTTCGCCGGCGAGAATCCTCCCGCGAGCCTGGCGCACGTCGTGCGCGATGGCCGCCACTGGCATGTGTTCCACGACGGGACCCGGTGGACGCTCACCCTGAAGGACGACCTGCCCGACGTCGACGTCGAAGCCGCCGGTAGCCTGGCGGCGCCGATGCCGGGGCGCGTCATCAAGCTGATGGTGAAGGCCGGCGCGCGTGTGACCAAGGGACAACCCCTTCTCATCCTGGAAGCGATGAAGATGGAGCACACCATCGCCGCGCCGGCCGATGGCACGGTGAAGGAGATCCTGTATGCCGAAGGCGACCAGGTGCTGGAAGGCGCCGAGCTGCTAAGGGTCGAATGACGGCCGTTCGCATCGTCGAAGTGGGACCGCGCGACGGGCTGCAGAACGAGCCGCGCGAGGTGCCGACCGACGTCAAGGTGCAGCTGGTCGAGCGGCTCGCCGACGCCGGCCTGCCGGCGGTGGAGGCGACGGCGTTCGTCTCGCCGAAGTGGGTACCGCAGATGGCCGACCATACCGAAGTGCTCGAGCGCATCCGCCGCAAGCCCGGCGTCGACTATCCGGTGCTCGCGCCGAACCTGAAAGGCTTCGAAGCGGCGCGCGCGGCCGGCGCGACCGAAGTGGCGATCTTCGGCGCGGCGTCGGAGTCGTTCTCGCGCAAGAACATCAACTGCTCGATCGCGGAGTCGATGGACCGCTTCCGGCCCCTCGCGCAGGAAGCACGGAAGCACGGCGTCAAGGTGCGCGGCTATGTCTCCTGCGTGCTCGGCTGTCCGTACGAAGGAGACGTGCCCGCCGCGCAGGTCGCCAAGGTGGCGAAGGCGCTATACGACATGGGCTGCTACGAGGTCTCGCTCGGCGACACGATCGGCACCGGCACGCCGGCGAAGACCAAGGCGATGATCGAAGCCTGCGCCGCCGAGGTGCCGATGGCGAAGCTCGCCGGCCACTATCACGACACGTACGGCCAGGCGCTCGCCAACATCTATGCCTCGCTCGAGCTCGGCGTGCACACCTTCGATGCCTCCGT
Organism: Burkholderiales bacterium; assembly: GCA_035554335.1. Taxonomy (GTDB): domain Bacteria; phylum Pseudomonadota; class Gammaproteobacteria; order Burkholderiales; family SG8-39; genus SCGC-AG-212-J23. The sequence continues at coordinate 3,616 of DATMIG010000501.1, read as the reverse complement.
CGCCGGCCTCGGCGGCTGCCCGTACGCCGCGGGCGCCTCCGGCAACGTGGCGACCGAGGACGTCGTCTACATGCTCAACGGCATGGGCGTGCGCACCGGCGTCGACCTCGACAAGCTGGTCGACATCGGCCGCTGGATCTGCGGCGTGCTCGGCAAGGAGCCCTCCTCCAAGGTCAACAAGGCGTACAAGAAGCGGTGAAGTCGCCCTGCATCAAGGTGTGCCAGATGGATCCGCAGCGCGGCCTGTGCCTCGGCTGCGCGCGCACGCTGGATGAGATCGCGCGCTGGGGCACGATGACCGATGCCGAGCGCGAACGCGTGATGGCCCAACTACCTGGCCGGCTAGATGTCGCGAAAATCCCCGTGCCGCCCCTTGCCTGAGGCAAAGCGCGCCGCGCCCGCCGCGCCGTCGATCTCGAACGCGGGAAAGCCGTTGTACCACTCCTTGCGCATCGCTTCGCGCAGCGGCAGCCCTTGCTGCATGTAAGCCGAGCGCCGGTCGGCGCGCACGCAGGCCTGGGGGAAGCGCGCGATCTCGTGCGCCATCGCTTCGGCGAATTCGCGCGACTTGCCTTCCGGCACGACGTGCTCGCACGCGCCGATGCGCAGCGCCTCCTCGGCCGGCACCTTGCGCCCGGTGAGGATGATCTCCATCGCGCGCCCCATGCCGACGATGCGCGGCAGCCGCACGGTGCCGCCGTCGATCAGCGGCACTCCCCAGCGCCGGCAATAGACGCCGAAGTAGGCCGACTCCTCCATCACGCGCACGTCGCACCAGAGCGCAAGCTCGAAGCCGCCGGCGACCGCCGGACCCGCGACCGCGGCGATCACCGGCTTGTCGAGCTCGAGGCGCGTGGGGCCGAGCGGGCCGCGCGGGATCGCCTTGCGATCGTCGAGCGGATAGTCGATGCCGTGCAGCTCCTTCGCGTCCTTGATCATGCTCGCGCAGTACTTGAGGTCCCAGCCGGCGCAGAACGCGCCGCCCTCGCCCCACAGCACCGCCACCGCCGCGTCCCGGTCGCTGTCGAACGCTTCGAAAGCGTCGACCAGCGCGTCGGCGCTCTCCGGGTCCATCGCATTCCGCGCCTGCGGCCGCGAATGGATCACCGTCCAAACCCGGCCCTTCTTTTCGATCCTTACCGTCATGGCGTCCTCTAGCGTCGATTGGTATTTCGATTTCGTCTCGCCCTACTCCTACATCGCGCTGCACCGGCTGGCGGAATTGTCGCAGCCGGTCAATTACCGGCCCGTGCTCTTCGCCGGGCTGCTGAATCACTGGGGGCAGAAAGGCCCGGCGGAGATCGCGGCCAAGCGGCGCTGGACCTATCGCTGGTGCACGTGGTGGGCGAAGAGCCTGGACATTCCCTTCCGCTTCCCCGCCGAGCACCCGTTCAATCCGCTCCACCACCTCAGGCTGGCGCTAGCGTGCGGCAGCCGGCCGGAGGCGGTCAAACGAATCTTCGACCACATCTGGATGAGCGGCGCGAATGCCACCGACCCGGTGCGCTTCGCCGCCCTCTGCCGCGAGCTCGGCGTCGCCGAGTCGCAGCTGGCGGCGGCCAAGGACGAACTGAGGAAGAACACCGAAGAGGCGGCTGCGCGCGGCGTGTTCGGCGTGCCGAGCTTCGTCGTGGATGGGGAAGTGTTCTGGGGTGCCGATGCCATCGACTTCGTGAACGCCTTCCTGCGCGACCCCGGCGTGCTGCATGACGACGAGATGCGCCGGGTCGACGCCTTGCCGGTCGGCGCCGCCCGGAGGGGTCCATGAGGAAAGAGCAGAAGGTGGTCGCCATCGGCGCGGCGAGCGGCATCATCGCCATGGTGCTCGGCGTCTGGCTGCTCACGCTCGTGCTGCCGACGCCGCGCATGGCCGGCACGCTCGCCGAGCGCCTCGCCTACGCACTGCGTGCCAATGTGGTCGCCGTGCTGCCGCTCTTCGTCATGATCGTCACGGTGGCCAACTCGCGCTTTTTGAGCGAGGCGATCGATCCGACGCGCCACGCGGAAAGCCCCACGATGGAGATCGACGGCCGCGTCGTCGACAACACGCTGCAGCAGAACTTCGTCTTCGCCCTGGCCTTGCTCGCCGTGAGCACGCTCGCGCCGCTGCAGTCGCTGCAGGTGGTGTGGGCCTGCACGATCGTCTTTGTCGTTGCGCGGAGCGTTTTCTGGGCCGGCTATCGCATGAACCCGCTGTACCGCGCGCCCGGCATGTCGGCGACCGCCTACATGAACCTCGGCCTGATCCTCTATGTGCTTTACCGCCTGATCTTCTAGCCGTACTTGCGCAGGTCCTCGATCACCTTGCCGTCGTTCGGCAGGCTGCCGCCGTCGACGAGCTCCACTTCGCCGCGCAGCTTGGTGACGTCGCGAATCGTGGCAACGAGCGCCTCGGCGAGGCCGGCGGGACGCTCGTGCACCTCGCACTTCAGCGTCATCTGATCGGCGCCCGCTTCGCCCGAAACGACGAGGCGAGCGCGAAGGATCTCGGGATGGCGGCGCACGATCTCATTCACCTGCTTCGGCGTCACGAACATCGCGCGCACCTTGGTGCTCTGATCGGCGCGTCCCATCCAGCCCCTGATGCGCACGTTGGTGCGGCCGCACGGGCTCTTGCCCGGCAGCACGGCGGAGAGGTCGCCCGTGGCAAAGCGGATCAGCGGGTAGTCCTTGTTGAAGCTGGTGATGACCACTTCGCCCACTTCTCCGGCCGGCACCGGATCTCCGGTTCCGGGACGGACGATTTCCAGCAGGAGCGATTCCTCGAGGATCATCCCTTCCGTCGGCAAGCCGTCCTTGCCGAGCGACTCGTAGGCAATGACGCCGAGGTCCGCGCTGCCGTACATCTGCGTGACGGTGATGCCGCGCTCGCGCATCGCGTTGCGCAACGCGGGCGGCAGATATTCGGCGCCGACCTGCGCGCGCTTCAGGCAGGAGATGTCGGCATGCAGCTCATCGGCCTTCTCCACGATCATCTTGAGGAATGACGGCGTACCGGTGTAGCCCACGACCTGCAGTGCGTTGATCGCCGCCACCTGCATCTCCGTCTGTCCGGTGCCCGCCGGGATTACCGTGCAGCCGAGCGCGAGCGCGCCCGACTCGAGCATCGATCCCGCCGGCGTGAAGTGATACGCGAAGGTGTTGAGCACACGGTCGCCGGCTCGAAAGCCGCCTGCGAACAGTCCGCGCGCGCTTCGCCACCAGTTCTCGCCGCGCCCTTCCGCGTCGTACACCGGTCCCGGCGAAATGAAGAGCCGGCCGAGCTTCTCCACCGGCGTCGCGTTCAGGCCGCCGAGCGGCGGCATCGCCTTTTGCAGATCGCTGAGCTCCGACTTGCGAGTAACCGGGAGCTGCGCCAGCGCCTTCCGGCTGTTGACGGAAGAAGCCTTGACGCCCTTCAGGATGCGCGCCCAGCCGGGGGCATTCTTCTGCGCATGAGCGATGAGCTTCGGCAGCGCGCTCATGAGCGCTTTCTTCCGCGACGCCGGGGCGCGGGTCTCCAGCTTGTCGAAATACTTCAGAGCCAACGTTTGCGCCGGCGATAGGACTTCACGTCGCGGAAGCTCTTGCGGCCGGCGGTGGAAAAGCCGAGATAGAACTCCTTCACGTCCTCGTT
>DATMIG010000500.1:0-7458 GCA_035554335.1 Burkholderiales bacterium | reverse complement strand
CAGGACTTCGGCAGGGCGATGCGCGCCGCGGCGATGGTGCGCACGAACTCCAGCTCGTCCAGCTTTTGTGCATCGGCGAGCGGCGTTCCCGCCACCGGCACCAGCTCGTTGATCGGCACGCTCTCCGGCTGCGGATCGAGGCACGAGAGCTGCGCGATCAGCCCGGCGCGGTCGCGGCGGGACTCGCCCATGCCGACGATGCCGCCGCAGCAGACGTGGAGGCCCGCCTTGCGCACGCGATCGAGGGTCTCGAGGCGCTCGTCGTACTCGCGCGTGCGGATGATCTGGCCGTAGAACTCGCGCGAGGTGTCGAGGTTGTGGTTGTAGTAGTCGAGGCCGGCGTCGCGCAGCTTCTCCGCCTGGCCGGGCTTGAGCATGCCGAGCGTCACGCAGGTCTCCATGCCGAGCGCCTTCACCGCGCGCACCATCGGCAGGATGAGCTCGAGGTCGCGGTCCTTCGGGCTGCGCCACGCGGCGCCCATGCAGAACCGGGTGGCGCCGTGCGCTTTCGCTGTCTGGGCGGCCTCCACCACGGCAGCAACGTCCAGCGTCTCTTCCTGCACGCCGGTGTCATAGCGCCGCGACTGCGGGCAGTACGCGCAGTCCTCGGGGCAGCCGCCGGTCTTCACCGAGAGCAGCACGGAGAGCTGCAGCGCGGCGGGATCGAAATGCTCGCGGTGCACGGTCTGCGCTCGATGCACGAGCACGGAGAAGGGCAGCTCGAAGAGCGCCAGGACTTCATCGAGGGTCATGGGCCTAGGATAAACTAAACGCGAGGAGGCTCTCATGCTTGGCTTGATGATGGATCAGCCGCTTCTCATCAGCACGCTGATCCGCCATGCCGACCGCCATCATGGCGCGGTCGAGATCGTGACGAAGACGGTCGAAGGCTCGATCCATCGCTATACGTACCGCGAGGCGCATGCCCGCGCGCGCAAGCTCGCCAACGCGCTGAAGAAGCTCGGCGTGCAGCAGCACGACCGGGTCGCGACGCTCGCCTGGAACACCCACCGGCATTTCGAGATCTACTACGCCGCGGCGGGCAGCGGCGCGGTGATCCACACCATCAATCCGCGGCTCTTCCCCGACCAGATCAACTACATCGCGAACCACGCCGAGGACAAGGTGGTGTTCTACGACACCACGTTCGCGCCGCTCGCCGAGAAGCTGAAGCCGGTCATCAAGGGCGTGAAGCACTGGATCGCCCTCAACGACGAGTACGAGAAGCTGATCGCCCCCGAGAGCGACGCCTTCGAGTGGCCGTCGTTCGACGAGCGCAACGCGGCCTGCCTCTGCTACACCTCGGGCACGACCGGTAACCCCAAGGGCGCGCTTTACTCGCACCGTTCCACCATCATCCACGCCTACGGCTCCGCGCTGCCCGATGCGCTGAACCTCTCCTCGCGCGACGTGATCCTCCCCGTCGTGCCGATGTTCCACGTCAACGCGTGGGGGCTGCCCTACGCCTGCGCGCTCACCGGGGCGAAGATCGTGTTCCCGGCGCAGCATCTGGACGGCAAGAGCCTGCACCAGCTCTTCGAGAGCGAAGAGGTCACGATGAGCGCCGGCGTGCCGACGGTGTGGCTCGGACTGCTCAACTATATGAAGGAGAGCAAGCTCAAGTTCTCCACGCTGAAGCGCGTGGTGATCGGCGGCTCGGCCTGCCCGCCGGCGATGATCCGCACCTTCCAGGAGGAATACGGCGTCGAAGTGCTGCACGCCTGGGGCATGACCGAGATGAGCCCGCTCGGCACCGTCACCACCTTCAAGGCGAAGCACCGCAAGTGGTCGCAGGAAGAGCGCACCCGGCTGCAGAGCAAGCAGGGGCGCGCGATCTACGGCGTCGACATGCGCATCGTCGGCGAGGACGGCACCGAGCTGCCGTGGGACGGCAAGGCGTTCGGCGACCTCCAGGTGCGCGGGCCGTGGGTGATCAAGGGCTACTTCAAGGGCGAGGGCGGCGACCCGCTACGCGGCGGATGGTTTCCGACCGGCGACGTCTGCACCATCGACGACGACGGCTACATCCAGGTCACCGACCGCTCGAAGGACGTGATCAAGTCGGGCGGCGAGTGGATCAGCTCGATCGACCTCGAGAACATCGCGGTCGCGCATCCCGCCATCGCGGAAGCCGCCGTGATCGGCGTCAAGCATCCGAAGTGGGACGAGCGGCCGATCGTGGTGGCGGTAAAGAAGCCGGGCAAGGATGTCTCGAAGGAGGAGCTGCTCAAGTTCTACGAGGGCAAGATCGCCAAGTGGTGGATGCCCGACGACGTGGTGTTCGTCTCCGAGCTGCCGCATACGGCGACCGGCAAGCTGTCCAAGCTCACGCTGCGACAGCAGATGAAGGACTACAAGCTTGGTACGGGCTGAAAACCAGGGCAGGGTCGCGCGCATCGAGCTCGCGCGGCCCGAGAAGAAAAACGCGATCACCACCGAGATGTACGTGCAGATGGGGGAGGCGCTCGCCGCGGCCGACGCCGATCGGAACGTGCGCGCGTTGCTGCTCCACGGCGCGGCCGACTGCTTCACCGCCGGCAACGACCTCACCGATTTCCTCAAGCGCCCGCCGGGCGCGAAATCGCCGAGCTGGCGCTTCTTCGAGGTGCTGCCGACGCTCTCCAAGCCCATCGTCGCCGCGGTCGGCGGGCCGGCGGTCGGCATCGGCACGACGCTGCTCCTGCACTGCGACCTCGTCTACGCCACGCCCGGCGCGCGCTTCCAGCTGCCGTTCGTGCAGCTCGGCATCGTGCCGGAGTTCGGCTCGACCTACCTGCTGCCGCTCATCGCGGGCTACCAGCGCGCGGCCGAGCTCCTGCTCCTCGGCCAGCCGTTCACCGCCGAGAAGGCGCGCGAGGTCGGCATCGTCACGGAGGTGGTGCCGGAAGCGGAGCTCCTGCCGCGCGCGCTGAAGGCCGCGACCGAGCTCGCCGAGCTGCCGCCGGAATCCATCCGCCTCACCAAGCGGCTGATGAAATCCGCGCACGCCGAGTCCGTGAAGCAGCAGATCGCGGAGGAGGGGCGCGTCTTCGTCGAGCGGCTGTCGTCGCCGGAAGCGAAGGAGGCGATGAACGCGTTCCTCGAGAAGCGCAAGCCGGATTTTTCGCGGTTCTGAATGCGCCTCGCCTGGGCCTTGATGCTGCTCCCATTGGCGGCGCACGCCGACCTGTACCGCTGGATCGATCCGGCGACCGGTTCAATCAAGTACTCGTCGCAACCGCCGTCCGATCCGGGGATCGAGGCCGACGTCGTGCGCTACAACGCGCCGCCGCCCCCCAAGCCGGCTCCCGCCAAGCCGGCGCCCGTGGTCGTTCCCCCATCGAATACGGCCGAGCTCGAAGCGCGCTGGAGATCCCTCGCCGCGCAGTTGATCGCCATTCCGCCGCAGGAGCTGAAGGCCGGCTCCGAGCGCGTGCGCCAGCAGATACAGGCACTGGAGGCGGCGCGAGCCGAGCTCGACCGCCTCGATCCCGGCGGCACCGCGCGGCGCAGCGCGGAAATGGTCGCGATGATGCAGCGCGCGCCCAAGGCGCAATGAGCAGGACCCGATGACCACCATTCGCGACCTGGAGTCGCGCGTCGGCCAGGAAGTCGGCATCTCGCCCTGGGTCGAGATCACCCAGGAGCGAATCGACACCTTCGCCAGGGCGATCGGCGACTTCCAGTGGATCCATGTCGATGCCGAGCGCGCCAGAAATTCTCCGTTCGGACGGACCATCGCCCACGGGTTCCTGACGCTCTCGCTGCTATCGAACCTCTCGGAGCAGACCTTCTCCTTCTCCGACCGCCGCATGGGCATCAACTACGGCCTGAACCGCGTGCGCTTCACTTCGCCGGTGCCGGTGGGCTCGCGCCTGCGGGCGCGCTTCACCCTCGCCAAGTTCGAGAAAATCGAGGGTGACGGCGTGCAGGTGACCTGGAACACCGTGGTGGAAATCGAAGGCGCCGCGAAACCGGCGCTGGTGGCCGAATGGCTCGGCCGCCATTACTACTAATTGGGGTCAGATCAACATTTGCGTACGCATTGATTAATCCTCGAGTCCATGAATGTTGATCTGACCCCATTTATCCATGACTAAACGATGGAAGCAAAGACCCCCGGGCTCCAACTGGGGCGACTTCGGCCCGGACGACCAGCGCGGGCGGATGAACTGGGTGACGCGCGAGAAGGTGCTGCAGGGCATCGCCGAGGTGAAGGAGGGGATCACCTTCTGCTGCTCGCTGCCGCTCGACTACCCGGGCGGCGCGGTGCTGAATCCGCGGCGCTCGCCGCCGCGCCTCGCCGCCACGCAGCGCGACGGCAAGCAGTTCTTCTGCCGGCCGCTCGTCGAGTTCAACGAGAACCTGACCGACGTGATCTGCGACGACCAGGTGCTGATGGCGCTGCAGTACTCCACGCAGTGGGATTCCTTCGCCCACGTCGGCGGCCGCTTCGATGCCGACGGCGACGGCAAGCCGGAGCTCGTCTTCTACAACGGCTTCCGCGCGGGCGAGGACGTCGCCCCGGCACCCGACGGAAAAACCGATGGCTGGGACCGCTTCGAAGGCACGCAGGCCAAGGCGCTCGGCATCCAGGGCCTCGCCGAGCACGGCGCGCAGGGGCGAGGCGTCCTGGTGGATTTGCACCATCACTTTCAAAGGCAGAGAAAGGCCATCGGCTACGACGACTGGATGCGCGTCCTCGAGCAGGACCGGGTGGTGGTCGAGAAGGGCGACATGGTCTGCATCTACACCGGCTTCGCCGACGTGCTCCTCGAGATGAAGAAGAATCCGGATCCGGCGCTGGTCAACAACACCTGCACCGGCCTCGACGGCCGCGACGAGAAGCTGCTGCAGTGGATCACCGATTCCGGACTCGCCTGCCTTCTCGCCGACAACTACGCCGTCGAGCTCATCCAGACCGCGATCACCGATCCGCTGCCGAGGAAGCAACCGTGGCTGCCGCTCCATGAGCACTGCCTCTTCAAGAACGGCATCCACCTCGGCGAGATGTTCTACTTCAGCGAGCTCGCGCGCTGGCTGCGCGAGCACAAGCGCAACCGCTTCCTCTTTACCGCGCCGCCGCTGCGCCTGCCGGGCGCGGTCGGCTCGCCCGCGACGCCGATCGCCACCGTATGAAAGTCGCCATCGTCACCGGCGGCTCGTCGGGCATCGGCGCTTCCACCGCCCGCCTGCTCGCCCAGAAGGGCTGGACGGTCGCCATCAACTACGCGCACAACGCGGCGCCGGCGGAGCAACTGGCGCGTGAGCTGAACGGCATGGCCGTGCAAGCCGATGTGGCGGACGACTCGCAGTGCAGGCGCGTGGCCAAGGCGGTGCTGGACAAGTACGGCGCCATCGATGCGCTGGTGAACAACGCCGGCACGACCAAGGTCGTCGCGCACAACGATCTCGAGGGACTCACCGCAGAAGACTTCGAGCGTATCTTCCGCCTGAACGTCATCGCGCCGTTCCAGATGGCGCGCGCGTGCGCCGAGGCGCTGAAGAAGGCGCGCGGCGCGGTGGTCAACGTTTCGTCCGTCGCTTCGGTGCTGGGGACCGGCTCGTCGGTGGCCTACGCATCGTCGAAGGCCGCGCTCGAGACGATGAGCCTTTCCCTCGCGCGCTCGCTCGCGCCGGAGGTGCGCGTGAACGTCGTCGCGCCCGGGCATACCAACACGCCTTGGCACCCCACGGTGCGCGGACCCGAGCGCGCGGCGGAGGTCGAGAAGCGCTATTCGGCGATCGCGCCGCTCCGGGCGGTCAGCCAGCCGGAAGACGTCGCCGACGCCATCGCCTGGCTGATCGAGGGCGCGCGCAACGTCACCGGCGAAACCATCTACGTCGATGGCGGGATGCACATCGCGGCGCCCCGCTAGAGTGGAATTCGATTACGTCATCGTCGGCGCCGGCTCCGCCGGCTGCGTGCTCGCCAACCGGCTGTCGGAGGATCCGGGCACGCGCGTGCTGCTGCTCGAGGCCGGGCCGCGCGACACGAACCTCTGGATCCATGTCCCGCTCGGCTACGGCAAGCTCTTCACGCGCAGCGAGGTGAACTGGGGCTACGAGTCGGAGCCGGAGCCGGCGCTGAACGGCCGGCGCATCTTCACGCCGCGCGGCAAAGTGCTCGGCGGCTCGTCGTCGATCAACGGCCTCGTCTACATCCGCGGCCAGCCCGAGGACTTCGACGGCTGGCGCATCCCGGGCTGGGACTGGAGCTCGCTCCTGCCTTACTTCCGCAAGGCCGAGAACCAGGCGCGCGGCGCGAACGAATGGCACGGCGCGGGCGGTCCGCTGGAAGTGAGCGACCTCGAGCGCCACGAGCTGTGCGACGCATTCATCGAGTCGGCCGCGGCCACCGGCATCCCGCGCAACCCGGACTTCAACGGCGCGAGGCAGGAAGGCACCGGCTATTACCAGGCGACGACCTGTCGCGGACGGCGCTGCAGCACGGCGACCGGCTACCTGCGTCCGGTGGAGAAGCGGCCCAATCTGGCGGTGGAAGTGAACACCCTGGTCGCCAAGGTGCTGTTCGAGGGACGCAAGGCCGTCGGCGTGCAGATCGGCGATCGCCCCGTGCGCGCGAGGCGCGAGGTGATCCTTTCCGGCGGCGCGTTCAACTCGCCGCAGCTGCTGCAATTGTCCGGGGTCGGGCCGGGCGGCCTGCTCCAGCGCCTGAACGTCCCGGTGGTGGCCGATCTGCCGGTCGGCGAAGGCCTGCAGGATCATTACTACGTGCGCAGCTTCTGGCGCTGCAATAAGGCGGTCACGCTGAATGACGACATGCTCGCGTGGCACCGGAAGGTGGCAATGGGGCTGAAGTACATCCTGCACCGCCAGGGCCCGCTCACCATCGCCGCCGGATACGCCGCCGCGTTCGTGCGCACGCGGCCCGACGTGCCGCGGCCTGACGCGCAGATCTACTTCATCAATTTCTCCACCGCGAAGCGCGGCGGCGTGCTGCACGCGTTCTCGGGCTTCACTTGCTCCGTGTCGCAACTCCAGGTCGAGTCGCGCGGCTCAGTGGCGATCCGCTCCGCTAGTCCGCAGGAGCCGCCCGCGATCCGCTACAACTACCTCGCCACGGAGAACGACCGCCGCGTGATGGTCGATGGGCTGAAGGTCATCCGGCAGATCTGCCACACGCCGCCGCTGCGCGGCTACATCACGGCGGAGGAATATCCGGGGCCGAAGGTGCAGGGCGACGACGCGCTGCTCGACTTCGTGCGCCAGGCGGGCGAGACGGTGTTCCACCCGACCTCGACCTGCAGCATGGGCAGCGTGGTCGACGAGAAGCTGAGAGTGAAAGGCATCGGCGGCCTGCGCGTGGTGGATGCATCCGTGATGCCGTCGGTGCCGTCGGGCAACATCAACGCCTCCGTGATCGCCGTTGCGGAGAAGGCGGCGGATCTCATCAAGGCGCAAGCCTGATGTGGGAGGCATTCGCCCTGCTGCTCATCATCGCCGGTGCCTTCCTCT
>DATMIG010000499.1:0-2900 GCA_035554335.1 Burkholderiales bacterium | reverse complement strand
CTGCAAAGCGAGGTGCCGAAGGCGAAAACCCACGGCAGCGTGTCGTGCGACTGGATCCGCCCCCAGTTCGATCCTGAAGACGGGACGCCAATAAGCGATGGAAAGCACGACGTGCCGGGCGACGATACCCAGCCGGCATGGAGCGCGCGGCTAGTCTCCCGGACGAATCCCGGTCGGGTCCGAACGGTGAAGAGCGACACGGTGACGCACATGTTCTTCATGAACCAGCGGGGTACGCTGGAGAATCTCGCTTCCATCCTGCACTGGCAGGGCGCCCTTGCGAACACGATCATCCGGCCACGTCAGGCGGAGCGCTTCGCTACGGATGAGGAACTCCAGGCGTTTCTCGACTGGGTCGAGCATGTCCGCAAGCGCAGACGCGGCAGGCCGACGAGCGAGGAAGACCTCGAACGCGACATGCCGGACAACGTCCGCAGCAACATGCCAACGGTCGCCGCGCGCATCATCGCGGACATCTTCAAGCGCAGGACATGAGCCGCGCGCCCGCGCAGAGCTGGAAGACCGAAGGGCTCGGCGGCATGGAGCGGCCGGGGAGGGCGACGCGCGTCTTCATGGCGCTGGTGCGTTTCGCCGAGCGCCTGAACCTGCGCTATGCCACGCTCGGTAACCCCAGCATCTACCGCACCGAGGCATTCTCATGGGCGCAGGCCATCGAGCGCGACTGGCGCCTGATTCGCGAGGAGTTGGATCGCGTGCTCGAGCGCAAGGGCGAGCTGCCGAACGTGCAGGACATTACTCCGGATGCGACGTCCATCTCGTGCGATACGAGCTGGAAGATCTTTCCGCTGGTTGCCTATGGCATCCGTGCGACGCGCAACATCGCGCTGTGCCCGAACACGTGGCGCCTCGTACGGCGCATTCCGGGGCTGAAGACGGCGATGTTCTCCATATTGGAGCCCGGCAAGCATATTCCCGCGCATCGCGGCCCCTATAACGGCGTACTGCGCCTCCATCTGGGCCTCATCGTGCCGCAGCCGCCGGAGCGCATAAGGATGCGAGTCGGCTCGGACATCGTGCATTGGCAAGAAGGGCGGGCGCTGATTTTCGACGACGCGTACGAGCACGAAGTCTGGAACGACACCGATGAGTTGCGCGTCGTGCTCTTCGTCGACTTCGCCAAGCCGCTCGGCTTCCCGGCCAACCTAATGAACCGGCTGCTGCTCGCCGCGGCGCTTCTCAGCCCGTTCCTGCGCGAGGGCGGCGAGAACCTGCGGCGCTTCGAGAAGCGATTCCATGGCTGACGTGCCTGCCGAGGTGGCGGCGCTGGAGGCCCACGAGCGGCTGCTCGACTCGAATGGGCTTCAGGTGTGCTGCGCGCGAGCGGCCCGCATTCCATCGGTCCTCGAGGAGATCGGCCGACTGCGCGAGCTCACCTTCCGCGCGGCGGGCGAGGGCACCGGCAAGGCGTGCGACGTCGACGAATTCGACGCGCATTACCTGCATCTCTTCCTTTGGGATGCGGCGCTGGGAAGGGTGGCCGGCGCTTACCGGCTCGGCCTCGTCGACGAAATCCTGGCGAGCCGCGGCAAGCGGGGGCTCTACACCCATTCGCTCTTCAGCTATCCGACGCGCCTGCTGACGGCGCTCGGCCCGGCGATCGAGCTCGGCCGCTCGTTCGTGCGCTTGGAATACCAGCGCGATTTCGCGCCGCTCTTCCTTCTCTGGCGCGGCATCGCACGCTTCGTCGAGCGCTCGCCCAAGTACGCCGTGCTGTTCGGCGCCGTCAGCATCAGCGCGGCCTACAGCGCGGCGTCGCGGCGACTCATGGTCGAGTACCTTTCGGCGCATTGCGCGGAAGAACGCTTCGCGTCGCAGGTGCGTCCGCGCGCGCCGTACGGCGAAGGCCTGCCCTCCGAGGAGCCGGTCCCGCAAAGCCTGGAGGAACTCGCGCGGCTCGTCGCGCAGATCGAGGAAGACCGCAAGGGCGTGCCGGTGCTGCTGCGGCAGTACCTGCGTCTCGGCGGCCGGCTGCTCGGCTTCACGGTCGACAGCGGGTTCGGCAACACGCTCGACGGCTTGATCATGGTCGACCTGCGCCAGATCGAGCCGGCGGTCCTCGCGCGCTACATGGGGAAGGCGGCGAGCGCCGCCTTCCTCGCCCATCACGGGCTGGACGGCCTTCGCCCGATGACGTCCAGGATGGGCTTGCAGGCCTCCTCGATGTCCGCCGTCCAGTAGCGCAACCCCGGTCCCTCGATCAGCCAGGCGTGCTGTCCGCCGCGGATGACGAGCGCGGCGGCGTGGAGGGCGTCATGGATGGTCGAGAAGTGCACCGGCACCAGCCGGGTGATCACCTCGTGCGTCGTGATGTCCGGCGGCGCGGGCGTCGTCGCGTAATAGAGCGCGTACGGCATAAGCGCTGCTCATTAGTTCGCGACTCCAGCCGCCGCCGCCGTTAGCTTCTGTCCGCGGACCTGCGGAACAGTCCGTTCGGCTCACACCAAGGTCGTGACTGTCCGCCGCATTCAGCTTCGGGACAGCATCATCAGAATTCGTGAGCCCGGCGTCAGCTATCGAAAAGCCGTGACGCATGGCAGCGCACATGGCGCGCGCACCGGGAAACTAGCGACGAGACGCACACCCAAGGGCAGCTCCTCCGGTGGGTGCGTCAGTTGCCCCGGCAACGCGCAAGGGGGGTTGCCGGGGCTTTTTTTTTGACGATTGCAGTTCTCCTTTCTCCGTCCTCGTTTGTGGGCGCTACGGAAGTCTTCCCGTTCGCTTCAGGACGCGCAGTAGCTCCTGCCCGATCTCGTAGTCCATGTCTATTTGCTGTAGGCCCCTTGACCGACGAAGCGGCGATCTATGAGACCGCCAGATGCGCGGCACAACCATCTGCGCCGCTGCCTTGCAGAATTTGACCTCCGATATAACAACCGCAA
>DATMIG010000498.1:0-8769 GCA_035554335.1 Burkholderiales bacterium | reverse complement strand
CTACGACAAGTACAGCGATCCCAAAAATCAGGCATTCGTAAAAGCGTACGTCGAGCGCTACAAGCAGCCGCCGCACTATGCGGGCTGGGGCGTCTACGAAGGCATCAAGACCTACGCGGACGCCGTGCAGCGCGCCGGCAGCACCGACGGCGAGAAGGTGCGCGTGGCGCTCGAGAAGTCGAGCTACGAGGCGATCCTCGGACCGATGCGCTTCGACGAGCACCACCAGGCGCGCACGCGCATGATGTGGATCGTGATCGACAAGGGCACGCCGGTGGTGAAGGAGCTGGTCGCGGTCAAGTAGGGATCGGGTGGCGAGCGATCCGGTCTTCCTCGCCCAGCTCGCCGCCAACGGGCTGTCGGTCGGCCTCGGCTACGCCCTTGCCGCGATAGGGCTCGCGCTCCTCTTCGGCATCCTCGGTCAGGTCAACTTCGCGCACGGCGAGCTCTATATGCTGGGCGCGTTCCTGCTCCTCTGGGGAATGACGCGCCTCGGCCTGCCCTACGGTGCCGCCGCGGTGCTGATGGTCTTCGTGCTCGCCGGGTTCGGCGCGCTCCTCGCGCAGGTCGTCATCGTGCCGAACCTCGCGCGCGGCTTCGAGTCGGTGGTGCTGGGCACCCTCGCCGTCGGCATCATCCTGCAGAACGCGGTGCGCCTCGGCTTCGGTGCGACGCCGCTCGACATCGCCTCGCCCTTCGAGGGCTCCGCCTTCGACCTCGGCGGCGTGCTGGTCTTCGGCCAGCGCCTGCTCGTGGCCGCGGTGTTCGCGGTCGCGTTCAGCGCCCTGTGGGCCTTCCTGCGCTACACGGAGATCGGCCGCGCCATGCGGGCCACGTCGCAGAACCGCGAAGCGTGCGTGATGGTCGGCATCGACGTTAACCGCGTGGCGCGCTGGACCGGCGCGCTCGCGGCCGGACTGACCGGCCTCGCCGGCGTGGTGATCGCGCCGCTCTTCGACCTCTATCCCAACATGGGGACCGAGGTGGTCATCAAGAGCTTCGCGGTGGTGATCATCGGCGGCATGGGCAACGTCTGGGGCGCGGCGATCGCGGGCGTCGCGCTCGGCCTCGCCGAAAGCTATGCCGGCGGGCTCGGCAACGCCGCCATCCGCGACGCGATCGGCTTCATCGTGATGATTGCGATGCTGCTCGCGCGGCCGGAAGGACTGTTCGGGCGATCGGTCCGCGTATGAAGGCCGTCCTCTGGCTCGCCGCCGCGGCGGCGCTCGTTCTTCCGTTGGTCGTCAATTCGCCGTACGTGCTGCACATAGCGGTCATCACCGGCATCTACATCGTTCTCGCGCAGTCGATGAACCTCGTGCTCGGCTACAGCGGCCTGCTCTCGCTCGCGAGCCCGGCGTTCTTCGGCATTGGCGCCTACATCGCCACGCTGCTCGCCCTGCGACTCGGATGGGACAGCTCGCTCACCCTGGTGCTATCCGCCATCGGCGGCGCGGTGGCCGCGGCCATCGTCGGCTTTCCGAGCCTGCGCGTCTCGCGCCATGCCTTCGTCATCGTCACGCTGGCCGCCACCCTTCTCCTGCAGCTCATCGCGCTCAACTGGGAAGACGTGACGCGGGGCTCGCTCGGCCTCGCCAACATTCCAGCACCGCGCTTCTTCGGCCTGCAGGTCACCACGCGAATGCAGTGGTACTACACGTGCGCCGCCGCGGCGCTCGCCGCAATCTTTTGCACCTGGCTGGTGGCCGGCTCGCGCTTCGGCCGCGCGATGGTCGCCGCGCGCGACAACGAGCAGCTCGCCCTCGCCTGCGGCATCGACGCCTTTCGCACGCGGCTCTTCGCCTTCTGCCTGTCGGGCGGCCTCGCCGCCGTGGCGGGAGCGCTGTACGCGCACTTCATTACCTACATCGATCCCGGCGTCTTCGGCTTTTCGGTCTCGGAAACGCTCCTCATCATGGTCATCGTCGGCGGCTCGGGCACGCTGTGGGGGCCGGTCGCGGGAGCGGTCGTGTTCACCGCGCTGCCCGAGATCCTGCGGCTGACGCCCGAGATCCGCTCCCTCATCTACGGCGCCATCCTGCTCGCCATCGTGGTCTGGCAACCGCGGCGGCTCTTCGCATGAGCGCGCTCCTCAGCGTCGAAGGCATCGTCAAGCGCTACCGGGGCGTGACGGCGCTCGACGGCGTGTCGCTCGACGTGAAGCCCGGCACCATCACCGGCCTCATCGGCCCCAACGGCTCCGGCAAGAGCACGCTCTTCGATTGCATCAGCGGCTTCCAGCGCGCGGACGGCGGTCGCGTCGCGCTGCAGGCTACCGAGCTCACGGCGCTGCGGCCGGTCGATGTCGTGCGAGCGGGCGTGCGTCGCACCTTCCAGCAGCTCAAGGTCTTCCCCCGCCTCACGGTGATCGACAACCTGCTCGCCGCTGCCCAGTCTTCCTCCGGCTTCGGCGCCTTTGCCGAAGCGCTGCGCCTGCCGAAGACGCGGCGGCACGAGGCGCAGATGCGCGCGCGTGCCGTCCAGGTGCTCGAGGAGTTCAAGCTCTCCGCGCATGCGGCCGCGCTCGCCGACGCGCTGTCCTACGGCCAGAAGAAGCTGCTCGAGCTCGGCATGGCGCTGATGACCGATCCGAAGCTGCTGCTGCTCGACGAGCCCGTCGCCGGCGTGAACCCGACGCTCATCGAGGACCTGCGCGCGGAGCTCCTGCGCATGCCGAAGCGCGGCGTGACGCTGTTCATCGTCGAGCACAACCTGAAGCTCGTGTTCGACATCTGCGACTGGATCTACGTGCTCGACCGCGGCAAAGTCCTCAGCGCCGGGACGCCGGACGCCGTAGCCAAGGATGGCCGCGTGATGGAGGCGTACCTCGGCCATGGCTGAGCTGACGCTGCGCGGCGCGGTCGGCGGCTACGGCGACAACACCGTGCTGCACGGCGTCGACCTCGATATCCCGGCGGGCACCTGGACCACCATCATCGGCGCCAACGGCGCCGGGAAGTCGACACTCCTCAAGCTCGTCGCCGGCATCGTCCCGTGCCGCAGCGGCAGCATCGCCTTCGAAGGCCGCGACGTCACCACGCTCGGCCCGGTCGAGCGGCTGCGAGGCGGCATCGGGCTGGTTCCCCAGGGGCGCTGCAACTTCCCGCTGCTCTCGGTGGCCGAGAACCTGATGCTCGGCGGCTACACGAGGCGCCTGCCGCGCGCCGAATTGCTCCGCGAGAGCGATGAGGTGGTGGAGCGTTTCCCCCAGCTGCGCAGCCGCTGGCACGTCGACGCCGGCAATCTCTCCGGCGGCGAGCAGCAGATGCTGGAGATGGCGATGGTGCTGATGGCGAAGCCGCGCCTCCTTCTCCTCGACGAACCCTCGTTGGGGCTCGCGCCGGGACCCATGCAAGCCGTGTTCGATATCGTGCGCAGCCTGACCACGCAGGGGCTGACGGTGCTGATGGTGGAGCAGAACGCGCGACAGGCGCTGGAACGCTGCGATCTCGGCGTCGTGCTCGAGCTGGGGCGCGTGAGCCTGGTCGAGCCCGCGCGAAGCGTGCTCGACCATCCCGATATCCGGCGCAGCTTCCTCGGCCTCTAGACCCGCGCGGCGAGGTCCGCGCCGTACAGGATGCGATGCGGATTGAGGACCGCCATGCGCGTGATCTCGTCTTCCTTCACGCCGCGCTTCTTCAGCTCGGCCATGAACTCGCGCCAGCCGTCGGCGACGCTCATGTTCATCACCTGGCCGAGATCGGTGGTCAGGACCACGCCCTCCGGCCCGACGGCGCGAATCACATCGACGTAAGCCTCGTACGTGAGGTGATCCATCGCGATGTTGACGAAGGCGAGCTCGCTGTACGCGCCATGCTCCTTCCAGAGCTTCGCGAGGACGTCGATCTTCTGATTGGTCGCCTGGAAGAGCGGATGCGTCATCAGGATGCGGCGGATGCCCGCGCCGCGCGCCCGCTTCACGAGCGCGACGGTCTCTGCGTCGTTGAGGTGGCCAGTGGCGAGCGTGAGGTCATTTTCCGCGACGGCTTTCAGCATCCGGTCCACGGCCGCCATCACCTTGGCGTCGGACTCGTCCAGGCGAAAGCCGCAGCCGATCGGCACGAGGCGCGAATACTTGCCCTTCACGCCCCATGCTTCGGGCATCTCGCGCCGGCCGTAGAGATTGAGGTGCGCCTCGGTCGAGAGCGTCGGCATCCACACCACGGCGCCGCCGCTCCTGGGGTCGGGCGCGCGCACGTCTTCCTTCCAGCCGGACATGAGCGAGCGGATCGCGTGATCGTCGACGCCGCCGATCGCCGCGTTCAGCACGATCGCGCCGGCGAACTTCACCTTGTCGTCGGGCTTCACCGCCTGCGCGACCCAGGCGGTGGTCGGCTGGAAATGATTCTTCATCACGGCGCCGAAGCCCTCGCGGCGGCCTTCTTCGATCAGCGAAGTCGCCGTGTAGCGCCGCTGCAGATACTCCGGCCCGACGTGCACGTGCATGTCGATGAGCAGCTTGTCGTCGACTCGCGGCAGGGAATTAGCCATGTCGATTCATGGTAACAGGCCGATCCGCGGCTAGATCGCGCGTTCGCTTTTGAGCTGCTCGATCTCGGCATCGGAAAGTCCGAGCTCGCGGAGGATTTCGGACGTGTGCTCGCCAAGCTGCGGCTCGCGGCGCGCCGCGGCCGTACCGGCCGTCGAAAAGCGCGCCGGCTGCTGAACCATCGCGATGCTTCCGAATGCCGGGTGCTCCACCGACTGCAGGAGGCCGCGCGCAATGGCATGCTCACTCGTCGTCGCCTGCCGCAGATCCCATACCGGGCCGGCCGGAATCTCAGCGCGGCCACAGGCGGCCACGCATTCGTCGACAGTATGCTGCGTCGTCCACCGCTCGATCGCTTTTTTCAGTTCCGCCTCGTGCCGGGCACGCGCCGCATTGCCCGCAAAGCGCGGATCCTCGGCGAGCGCCGGCTCGCCGATCATCGCCGCCAGCCGCTTGAAATGCGCATCGCTCGGCGCCACCAGCGTGAAGAGGCCATCGCGCGCGCGGAAGCTGTCGACCGGGACGGTGACGGGATGCCGGTTGCCGACGCGCGCCGGCGGCGCTCCCGTGGCGGCGAGACGCGCTAGTGCAGTGCTTTGCATGGCGACCAGGGAGTCGAACATGGCGACATCGATGTGCGTGCCCTTACCGGTGCGGCTGCGCTCGAAAAGCGCACTGACCACGGCAAAGGCGCCGAACATGCCGGTGGCGACGTCGGCAAACGATTCGCCCACCGCGGTCGGCTGGCCTTCGGGCTGCCCGGTGATGGACATCAGGCCCGACATCGCCTGCACGATGAGGTCGTAGGCCGGCCGGTCGGCGAATGGTCCTCCCTGGCCGAAGCCGGAAATACTCAGGTAGACGAGGCGAGGATTCGAGGCGCGCAGCGTCGCGAAATCGAGGCCGAGGCGCGCCGCGACACCCGGCCGAAAGTTCTCTACGACGACGTCGGCGCTATCGGCGAGCCGGCGCGCGAGCGCCTTCGCCTTCGCGTCCTTCAGATTCAGCGTGATGCTCCGCTTGCCGCGGTTGAGGAGCGAGAAATAGAGACTCGCGCCGTTCGAGTAAGGGCCGAAATGCCGCGAATCGTCGCCGCTTCCCGGCGTCTCGAGCTTGATCACGTCCGCGCCGAGATCGGCCAGCATGGCGGTGCAATACGGGCCCGACATGACGCGGGACAGGTCGAGTACCCGGATGCCGCTCAAGCTGCTCATTCGGGAACCGTCAGGACGTTCTTGCCAGTCGTGCGCCGTGCCGCCATGTCGGCGAGCGCCTGCGGCAAGTCTGCGAACCGGTAGCGCCGGTCGGCGGAAAAACGCAGGCCGCCGTTCGCGTGACGGCGCCACATGTCCGCGAACGCTCGCTCGAGAAGCGGCGCATCGAGCTCGTGCGACCAGTAGACGCCGAGGGCTGAGGCGTTCTTCAGCAAAAGGCGATTCGCGCGGATGGCCGGAATGGTGCCCGACGAAAAGCCCACCAGCAGGAGGCGTCCACCGCGGCCGAGCGTCTTCAGGGCCACATCCGTCACCTCGCCCCCGACCGGATCGAAGAGCACGTCGACGCCGCGCACTTTTTCCGCCCAGCCGGCGACCGAATAGTCGAGCACGACATCGGCGCCGTGCTCGCGGCAAAGCGCGAACTTGTCCGGACTGCCGACCGCAGCGATCACCTGCGCGCCGGCCGATTTCGCCAGCTGGACAGCCGCGAGGCCGGTGCCGCCGGCGGCGGCAAGGATCAATACGGTCTCGCCCGCCTGCAAGCGCGCGCGCTCGAAAAGCGCGATCCACGCCGTTGGCCAGACCACCGGCAGCGTTGCGCCTGCAGCGGCGTCGATCTCTTTAGGCAAGCGAAGCGCCATGTCCTCGCGCACGATGGCGCTCTCGGCGAAGCCGCCCCACGTCACCTTGCTCGCGATGCCCTCGCCGACGCGGAAAGTGCCGCTGTCGCAACGCTCGACCACGCCCGCGACCTCCTGGCCGGGCACGAATGGCAGCGGCGGCCTGACCTGATAGCGCCCGGCGATCATCAGCAGATCGGAGAAATTGAGTCCCGCCGCTGCCACGCGCACCCGCATCTCGCCGGCACCCGGCACCGGCGGCGGAACTTCGCTCAGCGCGAGCGCTTCGACACCGCCGTGCGCGCGAACCTGCCACGCTTTCATGGCTTGAAGCGGCCGACCAGCCGATAGACGGATCCTGGATGAGCGAGCAGGCCGTAAGCGGCGACGCGACGCTTGACCCACGTCCGGCGGTGGACGACGAGGCACGGCTCGTGGCGCTTCACACTCAAAAGGCGCCGCACCGCCTCATCGGGCATGCGCGCCTCGATGATGTGCTCGGCTTCGGTGAGAGGGGCGACGCGGGTCAGGTAATGTCCCGGCGTCTCGGCGTCGAGATCGATGGAGAGGAAATCCGGCGCGACCGCGGGGTTCACCCAGCGGTGCTCCACCTGCACAGGCACATCGTTCTCGTGGTGCACGACCATGGCGTGGAATACACGTGAACGCGGCGGCAGCGCGAGGCGCGTGGCCACGTCCGCCGAAGCGCGCTCGGCGCGCAGCAAGTGGCTGACCAGCCGATGCCGGTGGCCGCGCTCCAGGATCTCCTCGTGGATGTCGCGCACTCGCAGGAACGAGGACACCGGCGAGAGCTCGGCGACGAAGGTGCCTCTTCCCTGCTCGCGCCCGAGCAGCCCTTCGTGCGTGAGCTCGGTGAGCGCACGGTGCACGGTCATGCGCGCGACGCCGAACTCGCGCACCAGCTCGCTCTCCGACGGGATCATCATGCCCGGACGCCACACCGACGCGGTGATCTGACGCTTCACATAGTCCTTGATCGCGCGGTAGGTCTTCACCGCGGCCATGCTAACATGCCTAGACAACTTCGCTTTCCTGAGGAGGAGGCCATGAAGCCCTTGTGCAACGTTCTGCTCGCGGCGCTGCTCTGCGCGGCCGCGCTGGCGCACGCGCAACAGAAGCGCATCGCCGTGACCATGATCGTGGAGGTGCCGCAGCTCCTCGACGTGAAGCGAGGGCTAGTGGAGGAGCTCGCGCGCCTCGGCTACCGCGAAGGCCACAACCTCGCCGTCGACTATTCCCACGCCGCCGGCAGCTTCCCGACGCAACAGCAGATCGCGCGCAAGATCGTCGGCGACAAGCCGGACGTCATTGTGCCGATCACCACGCCGTCGGCCATCACGGTGGTGCAGGCCGACAAGGACAGCGCCATCCCGGTGGTGTTCTCCGTGGTGACCGACCCGCTGCGGGCAAAGGTCGTGCCCTCCGTCCAGCACCCCGGCGGCTTCGTCACCGGCGTGTCGGACCTCGCGCCGGTGGATCTGCACATCAAGCTGATGAAGGAAATGGTACCGGCCGCGAAGCGCCTGGGCGTCCTCATGAACCCTTCGCTGCCCAACACGCAGACCTATCTCGAGATGCTGAAGCAGCAGGCGCCCGCCGCTGGCCTGACGGTGGTCGAGTCGGCCGCGCCGCAGACCACCAACGTGCAGGCGGCCGCGCTGAATCTGGTCGGCAAGGCGGACATGATCTACATCCCCAACGACACGACGGTGTATGCCGCGCTCGAGGCGGCCGTGAAGGTGGCGATCGACAACAAGCTGCCGCTCTTTTGCGGCGAGACGCGTTCGGTGCAGCGCGGCTGCGCCGCCTCCATCAGCTTCGACTATTACGACGTCGGCGCCGCCACCGCGCAGATGGTGAAGAAGGTGCTCGACGGCGCGAAGCCCGGCGACCTCGACGTCAATTTCCTGAAGGACACGTACGGGTCGAAGTTCCAGCTCTGGCTGAACGCGAAGACCGGCAGCGAGATGGGGCTCAAGATCACCGAGGACCTGCGCAAGCGCGCGAGCAAGGTGTTCTAAGGCGCGGCAGGAATGTCGCTGGTCGCTTTCCTCGGGGCGATCGAGACCGGGCTCATCTTCAGCCTGGTCGCCCTCGGCGTGTTTCTCGCCTTCCGGGTGCTCAACTTCCCCGATCTCACCGTCGACGGCAGTTTCGCCTTCGGCGCCGCGGTCACGGCGGTCCTCATCGTGAAGGGCTGGAATCCCTGGCTTGCCACCGCGGCGGCGGTGGCGGCTGGCGCCCTCGCCGGCCTTTGCACGGGCTACCTGAACGTGCGCCTGCGCGTGCTCAATCTCCTGGCGAGCATCCTGACGATGATCGGCCTGTATTCGATCAACATTCGCATCATGGGCGGTCCGACAGTCCCGCTCCTCGGCCAGCCCACCGTGCTTTCGGCAGTCGAGGGCTATGGCATTCCGTC
>DATMIG010000497.1:0-2862 GCA_035554335.1 Burkholderiales bacterium | reverse complement strand
GCATCATCCAGTGCTGGGGCGCGCTCGATCCGTTCAAGAAGGACGTGGTCAAGGAAGCGGAGAAGGCGGTGAAGCAGTACGGCTTCCTCGGCTTCCACTTCCATCCGATCATGCAGCACTTCGCGGTCGACGATCCGCGGGCGCGGCCGATGTTTGACGCAATATCTTCATTAAATGCGGCCGTCATGATCGACGTCGGCACCACCGGCATGGGCGCCGGCATGCCGGGCGGGCATGGCGCGCTGATTCGCCATGCACACCCGGCGTCCATCGATGCGCTGGCGGCGACCTTCCCGAAGCTGAAGATCGTCATGGCGCACCCGGGCTGGCCGTGGGTGGACGAGACGACGGCCGTGGCGCTGCATAAGGGCAACGTCTACTGGGAGATGTCCGGCTGGGCACCGAAGTACTTCCCCGGCAACCTTAAGACGGATATCCGCGGTAGGCTGCAGGACAAGATTATGTTCGGCAGCGATTACCCCAGCATGCCGTACGAGCGCATCTTCCGCGAGTGGAACGAGCTCGGCTATAAACCCGAAGTGATGGAGAAGATCTTCCACGGCAACGCGGAAAGGATCCTCGGCCTGTGAACGTGAGGCCGCTCTCGCCGCATGTCGGCGCCGAGATCGGCGACATCGACCTGCGTGAGCCGCTCGCGCCAGCGGTGGTCAACGAGCTGAAGGACGCGCTCGGCAAGCACGGCGTGCTCTTCTTCCATGACCAGCCGATCGACCTCGAGCAGCACCGCCGTTTCGCCGCCTATTTCGGCGAGCTGCACATCCACGTCGGCGGCGAGGGCACGGCGTCGAAGCCCGACGAGAAGTATCCGGAGGTGCGGAAGCAGCATTTCCACCGCGACTCGAAACGCGTCTCCGGCGAGGTGTGGCACACCGACCAGTCGTGCGCGGCGGTGCCGCCGATGGCGAGCATCCTGCACCAGACCATCATTCCGCCCGACGGCGGCGGCGACACGCTGTTCGCGAGCATGTACGCGGCCTACGACGCGCTCTCGCCGAGGATGAAGACCTTCCTCACCGGACTCACCGCCACGCACGACGGCGCGAAGCTTTTCGACAAGGGCACGTCGACGGCGTACCCGGTGAGCTCGCAGCCGGTCATCGCCGTGCATCCGTGGACCGGGCGCAAGCTGATTTATGTGAACCGCGGCCAGACCACGCACATCGACGGCCTGCCGAAGGACGAGAGCCGCGCGATCCTCGAATTCCTCTTCGAGCATGTCGAGAGCCCGGAATGGCAGATGCGGTTCCGCTGGCGCAAAGACTCGATCGCCTTCTGGGACAACCGCTGCACCCAGCACCGCGCCATCTGGGACTACTGGCCGCACGAGCGGCTCGGCTACCGCATCCAGATCAAGGGCACGCAGCCACCCGTGCCAGCGAGCGCCGCCGACTGATGGATGTGCATCTGGTCGGCAGCATCGGCCTCGACAGCGTCGAAGAGATCTTCTCCACCGTCGGCCGCACGCTCGGCCGGCATCTGAAGCGCATTCCTGACGGCGAAGTCGGCCCGCGGCGGCTGTGGGTGAGCTTCCAGTACCCGCTGCTGCGCTCGAGTCCATATCTGCGGCCCGACCCAAGCGGTGAAGTGCGGCCGACCAACAAGTTTCCGAAGCTCTGCCTCGCCGAAGGCGTCGATGCGAGCGAGGTGACGTTCGGCGAGCTCGGCTATGCGCGCGAGGCGAAGGGCTCGTACCTCGACTTCTGCGCGGCGGGCGAGCGCGGCGACATCCGCGAAGGGCGTGCGCTTCCAGGTCTGCCTGCCGACGCCGATGGGCGTCATCTACGCTTTCTGCACCGCCCGCCACGTCGTCGAAATCGACGCGGCGTACGAAAGGGCGATGATCCGCGAGGTGGAGCGCATCTGCCGCGCCATCCCGCACCAGGACCTCTGCATCCAGTGGGACTTCTGCCACGAGATGATCATCCTCGACGGCCAGCCGCAGGACCACTTCCCGACCGTCAAGGCGTCGATGGACGACATCATGCAGCGCATGCGGCGCATCTCGGCCGCGGTGCCATCGGATGTCGAGCTCGGTGTGCACCTCTGCTACGGCGACTTCGCCGCCAAGCACATCAACGAGCCGCGCAGCATGGGGCCGATGGTCGCCGTGGCGAATGCGATGGCCAAGGCGGTGGAGCGGCCGATCCATTACATCCACATGCCGGTGCCGATCTCGCGATCGGACGATGCGTACTTCGCGCCCCTCCAGGAGCTGCAGTTCGGCGGCGAGCTGTATCTCGGCGTAGTGCACGCCGCCGATGGAGTCGAGGGCACGAAGCGGCGCATGGCCACCGCGGCGAAGTACGCGCCGAAGTTCGGCATCGCCTGCGAGTGCGGCATAGCGCGGGCACGCAAGCCCGAGCTCGTCCGCCGCATCCTGGAGATCCACGCGTTAACCGCACGATAGAGAACGTTCATGCAACGAAGCACGCAACGCATCCTGACCACCCACGCCGGCAGCCTGCCACGCCCGGACGCGCTCATCGATGCCTGGTCGAAGGCAACGAGCAATGGCGCGGACGAGGAGCGCCTGAACGGCTTGCTCCGAACGTCGGTTGCCGAGGTGGTGTCGAGTCAAGCCAAGGCGGGCATCGACATCCCGAACGACGGCGAATTCGGCAAGCCGATGCGGGCCCGTTCCGATCTGGCGGCGTGGGGGACGTATATCTACGGCCGGCTCTCGGGTTTCGGCCCGACACCCTCTGGCGCGGCGGCGCCGGCTCGAGTCGAGCGTGGAAAGCCGATGCGCATCGTTGGCGAGCGCCATGAAATGAGGGACTTCGCCGAGTTCTATCGCTCGGGCGACCTCGTCCCGCCCATGGCTTCGCGCCCCTGCTGCAT